>PNKL01000011.1 GCA_013822425.1 Gemmatimonas sp. | reverse complement strand
GGCGATGCGACGCGCCACCTTGCGCGCCACCTTGCCGATCTCGCGCTCGAGCTGGCGCACGCCGCTCTCGCGCGTGTAGTTCGAGATCAGCTGCATGATGGCGTCGCTGTCGAGCTTCACCTTCTTCACCGCGAGCCCGTTCTCCTCGAGCTGGCGCGGAATGAGGTACGCCTTGGCGATCTCGGATTTCTCGCGTTCGGTGTAGCCGGAGAACTCCACCTCCTCCATGCGATCGCGCAGCGGCCCCGGGATGTTCTGCACGAAGTTCGCCGTGGCGATGAAGAGCACCTCGCTCAGGTCGAATGGCACGCCGAGGTAGTGGTCGGTGAAGGTGTCGTTCTGCGCCGGATCGAGCACCTCGAGCAGGGCGGCCGACGGATCGCCCTGGAACGACACGCCCAGCTTGTCCACTTCGTCGAGCAGGAAGACGGGGTTCTTGGTGCCGGCCTGCTTCATGCCCTGGATGACGCGTCCGGGCATCGCGCCCACGTACGTGCGGCGATGGCCGCGGATGTCGGCCTCGTCACGCGCGCCGCCGAGCGACACGCGCACATACTCGCGGCCCAGCGCCCGCGCGATGGACTTGGCGATGGACGTCTTGCCGACACCGGGCGGGCCGCTGAAGAGCAGGATCGGTCCCTTCGCCATCGCGCGCGCCTTCGCCTCGCGCTTGTCGGTGATCGTGCGTTCGATCTCGCCGCTCACCCTGGCCAGCGACGGCGTGGCGTCCTCCTTCTTCTCCTTCAGCTTGGCCACCGGGAACTCGCCGGTCCGGTCCATCTCGTCGCTCAACTGCTTGGCACGCAACTGCCGCACCGCGAGAAACTCGATCACGCGGTCCTTGACGTCCTTCAGGCCGTAGTGATCCTCGTCGAGCACCGTGATGGCGCGGTTGAGGTCGAGCTGGTCATCCGATCGCTTGTTCCACGGCAGCTCGGCGATCCACTCGAGGTACGTGCGGATGACCTGCGCTTCCATGGACTCGCGGCCGGCGCGCTCCAGGCGCCCGAGTTCGCGCTCCACCTCGGTGCGCGCCTCCTTCGGCATCTCGAGCTTCAGCAGCCTGGCGCGCAGCTCCTCGATCTCCTTGGAGCTGTCCTCCTCGCCGAGCTCCTTCTGGATGGCCCGCATCTGCTCGCGCAGGAACATCTCGCGCTGGCGCTCGCCCAGCTCCTCCTGCACCTGGCTCTTGATGTCTTCCTGCGCCTCGAGCAGCGAGATGTGGCGCTGCACGTGCACGAGCACGCGGCGCAGGCGGTCCTCCACCGAGAGGTTCTCGAGGAGCCCCTGCTTCTCGGGCACCGTCAGTTCGAGGTAGCCGGCGACGAGGTCGGCGAAGCGCCCGGGCTCGGTGACCGAGTCGAGCACCTGGTGCACTACTTCCTCGGGCAGGCCGCGCCGCTCGCCGAGCTCGCCGGCGCGCTCGCGGATCTCCTTGTACAGTGCCTCGAAGGCCGGGTCCTTCTCGTCCAGCGGGGCCTGTTCCTCGATGTGCGTCACCACGGCCGACAGGAAGCCCTCGGTGGTGGTGTACTGCAGCGACGTGCCCCGCTGTTCGCCCTGCAGCAGCAACTGCACGCCGCCGAGTCCGCGCTGAATCTGCCCGATACGGGCGATCACGCCCATCGAGTAGAGAATCTCGGGGTTCGGTTCGTCGGTGTTGTCTTTCTGGGCGACGGCGAAGACCAGCCGGTCGCCCTTGAGGGCGGCCTCGATGGCCCGCAGCGTTCCCGGACGCCCAGCCGCAATGGGGGCCGTCAGTCCGGGGAAGATGACCGTCCCGCGCAGTGGCAGGACGGGGAGTGTCTGTCGAGTGCTCATCGAGGTTCCTGGACGCCAAGACGTCCGAACGGGGGGCTGAGGGGTGGAAGCCGCCTCCACCTACAGCAACTGGCGTACCACGCGCTTTGTGCCAGGCCCGCGCGGCAGCGAGCCTGCTACCCGTGATACCCCGCAAGTTGAGATACGACATAACGGCGGGTCGTGCAACTTTCACCTGCCTCGGTGACGTAGGGATCCTGACAAAACGCCTCACACGCGCGGCGGCGAAGTTGCGGCCAGATGGCTTGGTCTCGGCGCTCGCCTGCTCGCGCGCTGGCGGCGTGTTTCATACCTTTCCCCACCCCGTGGAAGAATCCCTCCTTTCCAAGTCCGAGGCCGAACTTCGCTCGCACATCGCGAGCGTCCTCGACAGCGCATACGAACTCGACAAGGAGATCGGGCGCGGCGGGATGGGTATTGTCTACAAGGCCAAGGACCGCCGACTCAAGCGCTCCGTGGCGGTGAAGCTGCTGCCGCCCGAACTCGCGTTCCGGTCGGAGATCCGTTCGCGCTTCCTGCGCGAAGCTGAAACAGCCGCGCAGTTGAGCCACCCGAACATCGTTCCCATCTACTCGGTGGACGAAAAGGGCGGGCTCGTCTTCTTCGTGATGGGCTTCGTGGATGGCGGCAACCTGGCGAAGCGCATCCACGATGGCGGGCCCATGCCGCCCGACGAAGTGCGCCGCATCCTGCGCGAGGTGGCCGACGCCCTGGCGTACGCGCACGCCCACAAGGTGGTGCATCGCGACATCAAGCCCGACAACATCCTGCTCGACGTGCAGTCGCAGCGGCCGATGGTCACGGACTTCGGCATCGCGCGCGCCATCAGCGAGGGAGGTGAGGCCCGCCTCACCGCGACGGGTATCGCCATCGGCACCCCGGCCTTCATGAGCCCGGAGCAATCAGCCGGCGACCGCGATCTCGATGGGCGCAGCGACCTGTACTCGCTGGGCATCGTCGCCTACCAGATGCTCTGCGGCGACCTGCCCTTCAGCGCGAACAGCACCCCGGCGCTCCTGGTGAAGCACCTGTCGGAGCGTCCGATCCCCATCGATCAGCGAGCCAGCGTGCCGCCCGACCTGGCGCGCATCGTCATGCTCCTGCTCGAGAAGGATCCGGCCAACCGCTTCCAATCCGCTGCCGAGCTCAAGACGGCGCTCGAGACGGGGCAGGTGCCGGCGCTGCCGGCTGTCGTCGGCAACGCCTATCCGCAGGAACCGTCGCCCTACGCGACCGCTGGCACGCGAGGATCGTCGTCGGCCGCGTTCACGCCGCAGCCGCTCACCACGATGCCCGATGGCGAGCGTCTCCCCACCCCGGACGAACTCGCGCGCTGGAACGCGCCGATGGTCGTGGAGTTCCGGCGCCGCATGGCGCCGTTCATCTGGGTCAACGGCGCCTTCATCGCCGTGAACCTGCTGGGCGGGCCGAACCTGCTGTTCGTCACCGCGTTCTGGAGCATCAGCGTGGCGTACAAGTACGCCAAGCTCTGGAGCGAGGGCTACGATTGGCACGATGTCTTCCGCCAGCCGCGCGAGCGCATGGTGGGCGACGTGGTGCAGGAGCTGGGCGAGGATGTGCGCTCGGTGTTCGACCGAAAGACGCGCGAGCGCGTGCGCACGCGCCACCGCCTGCGCGCACAGCGCCCCGACCTTCTGCGTTCGCCTGCCGCTCCAGCCGCCCTCTCGGCGCGCCATGCCGCCGCCCTCGGGAGCGGGCCGCACGCCGCGTCGGCACGCGACGCGCTGGTGGACCGCGACGAGATCATCCGGCTCGTCGAGAGCATGCCGCGCAGCGATCGCAACCGCATACCGGACGTGGTCGGCAGCGCCACGACGCTGGCCGACACGGTAATGGCGCTCGCCGCGCAGCTGGCCGACCTGGAGCGCACCGCGAAGGGGCTGTCCGCCGGCGCCATCGACAAGGAGATCACCGCGCTCGAGGCCGCCGCCAACCCGCTCGACTTCGCCGCCAGCGAGGAACGCGTGCGCCGGCTCGCGCTGCTCAAGCGGCAGCGGCGCACGATCGCCGACGTGGAGCGGCGTCGCGAAGCGCTTGGCGGGCGGCTCGACAGCTGTTCCCTGGCGCTCAAGAACATGCGCTTCGACGTGCTGCGGCTGAAGACGGGCGCGCAGACGTATCAGCACGTCACCACCATTGCCGAACAGGCCATGCAGCTCGCGCGCGAAGTGGACAGCGCCGTCTATGTCGCCGATGAGATGGCGCGACTGCGCCCGCGCACCAGCGCGCCGGGACGCCCATGACCGACGCCCTCCGCGAGCGGGTCAACGCCGCGGTCGGATCGCTGTACCAGGTCGAGGCCGAGATCGGCCGCGGCGGCATGGCCGTGGTCTACCGCGCCACCGACACGCGCCTGCGCCGGCGCGTCGCGCTCAAGGTGCTCCCGCCGGAGCTGGCCTTCCGCGAGGAGGTGCGTCGCCGCTTCCTGCGCGAGGCGCAGATGGCGGCGCAGCTCAACCATCCGAACATCGTCCCCATCTACGCGGTGGATGAGGCATCGGGACTCGTCTACTTCGCCATGGGACTCGTCGAGGGTGCGCCGCTCGCCAAGCTGCTCTTCGACGAGCCGCGCCCGCCCATCGCGATGGTGCGCCGCGTACTGCGCGAGGTGGCGGACGCCCTGCACTTTGCCCATGGGCACGGCGTCGTGCACCGCGACATCAAGCCCGACAACATCCTGATCGAGACGAAGACGGGAAAGGCCGTCGTCACCGACTTCGGCATCGCCCGCGCCGCGCAGGGCGAGGTGCGCCTCACGGCCACCGGCATCGCGGTGGGCACGCCGGCGTACATGAGCCCGGAGCAGGCGATGGGCGAGCGCGAGGTGGACGGGCGCGCCGACATCTACTCGCTGGGGATCGTCGGCTACCAGATGCTCGCGGGCGAACTGCCGTTCTCGGCGGCCAACACGCCGTCGATGCTCATGAAGCATCTCAGCGAGCCGCCGCGCCCGCTGCTCGACCTGCGCCCGGATCTGCCGGCGAACCTCGCCGCCGCCATCGAACGCGCGCTCAGCAAGGCTCCCGCCGACCGGTGGCCGGACGCCGCATCGTTCCGCGACGCACTTGCGGAGTCCGCGCCGGTGACGCTCACTGGCACGGCCGCGCCGGTGCCCGTACCGCCTCCCGTGCAGCCCCCGGTGCAGCCACCCGCGCCGCCGTCGCGCCGCGCGCCGGCCGACCCGCAGAACGCCTTCGGTGTCTTCCGCGCCGGACGCACCGGGGCGGAGCAGGACTCGGAGATCCACCGGTGGCGCGAAGAGCAGCACGCGTGGCGCGAACAGTTGCGTGCCGCGCGCGCCGGGTTGCGCAGCGACGCCCTCGCCGCGGCCAACCAGCAACTGCAGCAGGCGCTGGCGCCCACCGGACCGTTGAGCGAAGACGATCGCGTGCGAAAGGTGCGCCGCAAGGCCGTGAACTACGCGGCCTTCACCGGTGTGCTGTTCGGTATCAACATCATGACGCAGGGCGGGCCGTGGTTCCTGATTCCCGCCTTCTTCATGGGCGTGGGCATGCTGCGTTCTGTCGCGGGCCTCTGGGCCGACGGCATCCCGCTGCGCAAGTTGTTCAGGCGCGGTCCGCACGGCGCCGAAGGGCAGGCCGCGCGCGCGTCCGTCGCCGGTCCTGGCGTGGGCGTGCGGGCGCTGCCCCCGCCGGGGTCGGACCCGCTGCTCGCCAACGTGCCACGCGAGGTGCTCGTGGGGCGCCACGGCCGGGCTATCACGGACGCCATCGAGGCACGCCGCACCATCACCGACTTGCTTGAGAAGCTGCCGGCGTCCGAGAAACAGTTGCTTCCCGACATCGGCCCGACCGTAACGGGTCTCGTGGAACGCATCATCTCCCTGGTCGGCGGGCTGCATCAGCTCGACCAGGATGCCTCGCCCGAGGCGATCGCACGGCTCGACCAGCGCCTGGCCGATGCGCGTGCGCTGGCCGATGGCGCGCCCGACAAGGAGCGGCGGGTCACCCTGCTCGAGCGGCAGCGGCAAACGCTTGCCGACCTGGCGGGACGCCGCGATACGGTAGCGGCGCAGCTCGACCATGCCTCGCTGGTGCTCGACACCATGAAGTACGACCTGCTCAAGCTGCGCTCGAGCGGATTGCAGTCGCAGATGTCGGACGCGACGTTCCAGACGCAGGATGCGCGCGCGGTCGTGGCCGAAATCGAGCGCGCGCTCGAAGTCGCGGAGGAAGTGCAGAAGATCCGGTAGCGGCCGCGGCTACTACGAGATGATAAGGTCGCCCGGGAAGGAGTCGTGAATCCGCGTCATCGGGAGGTCCTCACATGATATCCGCTGCTCATCGGTACGGACTGGGCGTTGCGGCCGGGGCATGCGTCGCGCTGTCGCCGCTTGCGCGACCCGCCGACGCGCAGAAGGTGCCAACCAGAGCGGAGATTGCCGCACCGCCGGCGATGGTGACCGGCAAGGTTCTGGGTCCCGACGAGAAGGCGCTCGAGGACGCGGAGGTCCTGCTCGGCGATACGCTCAAGAATGCGACGGACCGCAAGGGGCGCTTCGCCTTTGATCCAGTGGCACCCGGGGTGCACGAGGTGCTCGTGCGCAAGATCGGCTTCGTCCCCATCCGCTTCCGGCTCGCCGTGACCGCCGGTGACCTATGGGAGGGCACCATCACGATGGACCGGGCCGCGCAGGCCCTGCCCGAAGTGGTCGTGATCGAGTCGAGCAAGGTGATGAAGAACTTTCGGCCGACCTGGCTCGACGGCTTCCTCGATCGGCGGCGCATGGGACTCGGTTCGTACTTCGATCGTGTGGACATCGAGAACTCGCACATCCGACGCCTCGCGTATCTGCTGGCCAGGGTGCCGGGCATCACCGTCAGGGAGGGGCCCGGCTACGACCAGGTTACCACGCGTCGGTGCGATGCCGGCCTTGCCCAGGCCAAATCGGTGCTGTGGGTGGACGGCCTCAAGGTCGAGACGAGCTACACCGGACGCTTTCACATTCTATCGGAGTACTTGCCGGAACAGGTGTGGGCCGTGGAGGTCTACCGGGGGCGCAGCTCGGTGCCGTCGCGGTTCGACGATGCACAGGCGTGCCTCACGATCCTGCTCTGGACGAACAGCCGCTAGCTGTCGCTACCGGGTGAGCAGTGCGGACATCGCGGCAGCGACGCGGTCGGGTGCATCGAGTGGCAGGAAGTGTGAGCCGTCCCGGATCACGTCAAGCGTGGCACCGGGTATCGCTGCTTGCAGCCCGCGGCTGATCGCCCCCGTGACGAACGGATCGCGAGCCCCGTGGACGATGGCGGTTGGCGCGCGCACCGAGCCGAGAGCGAGGGTGGCCGTTTCGTCCGGCCGCTGCGCAGCGAGGTGCGCGAGCAGGGCCTCGCGACCGGCGCGCTGCGCGAACGGGCGCAGGAAATGGTCGAGTGCATGCCTTCCCTCGTCGCGGTCGGCAAAGCCACGCAGCAGCGACGCGTAGGCTTCGCCGGCCAGCAGTGGTGCAGGCAAGCGGTAGGCGATGCCGAGGAGCGCGCGCGCTGCGCGCGTGGGCCAGCGCGGCCATGCGTCGAGTCCGACGCTGTTGACGAGCGCCATGTGCGTCACGCGGTCGGGGGCGTGCACGGCGATCCACTGTGCCACTGCACCGCCAAAGTCATGTCCCACGAGGCAGGCACGCGGCACCTGCAGCGTATCGAGCACGGCGAGGGCACGCGCTGCGTGCGCCGAAACGGAAACGGCGGCACCGTCCGGCCGATCACTGCGCCCGAACCCCAGCTGGTCGAGCACGATGAGGCGGTATCCGTCGGGCATGAAACGTACGACGTCGTTCCAGAGATAGGACGACGTAGGAAATCCATGCAGAAAGAGCACGGGGTCCCCGACGCCGCGTGTGCCGGCGGCGTAGTAGTAAAGCCGGCGTCCAGCCAGGTCGAGGAATTCACCGCGCATCTGCGCAATTCTCCCCCGCGCTCGCGCGCTTTCAAGGCGGGAAAGATGCGTGCATCACTCTGGCGTTTTGCGTCAAAAGGAGTATAGTTACGCAATCTTTGGCAAGGCGTGGCCGCAGAATGTGGCTATATCCAATAATGCCAACAAGTTAGAACGGAGTTTAGAGAGTTGAATTCACTCGTCGTTCCAACCATTCCGCTGTTTCCGCCACTGCCCCCGCCGCCCCCGCCGACGCCGGTGGTCTTTCCGTTCGGTTGGATTCTCGGACATGCGGCGCTCCCGATTCAGTATCGCGCCGTCACCGAGGTGGCCAAGCTCGGCGACCAGCTCCCGGCGTCATACGCGAACACGCCGTACTTCCACCGGCCAGCCGTCGAGATCGCCATTCGGCAGTCGTACGACGGCACGTGGAATGGTGCGATGCTCACGTTGCCCTCGAAGGGCGGGATTGACGGTCTCGGCAGCATCAACGCCGTGCGCCGCCTGCTCGAGTGCGGCTGGGACAAGGACTCGCCAGCCGTGTATCAGGCGCGGCGTGCGCTGTTCCGCCTGCTGGCGGAGGACGAGGACACGGCGCAGCTCTACGAGTTCCAGCCGAAGCCGGGCAAGTCCCTGGAGCCGGAGGTCGCCGCGCACCATCGCCGGCTGCTGCGCGAAGCCGCAGGGGCGACGCTGGCCCAGGCGGGGTTCGAGTCGGATCCGCGTGTGCGCGGGCTGGCGCGTCGGACGCTGGAACGGATCATGGACTTCCTCGACTCGCCGCTGGGGCAGAAGCCGTGGGTGCGCGTCGGCAATCAGCAGTTGCTCGCCGCCGAAGCGGCGCCGCCGTCGGTGTACGCGCTGCAGATGCTTGCCCACATGCCGTTGTTCCGCAGCGAGTACTACACGTCGATGGAAACGCTGTACGAGTACCTCACGCGCCCCCTGCCGCGGCAGGAGGCCATCCAGATCGTCGGCAAGAAGCACCTGCCCGTTCCGCTCTTCGTGCTGGGTGACATGCTGCCGCACCGCAACGCAGTGGATGCGGACATTCCGATGGCGCTCGCCTGGCTGGAGACGATGGCCCGCCTGAACTTCCTGCGACGCAACGAGAACTGGTCGAAGATGTACGAGCGGTTCGTGGACGATTGCGGCCGGGACGGTGTCTGGCATCCGCACAAGGGAATGGCGACACCCAAGACGACGAATCCGTTTGTCTGGCCGTTCTTCCCGCTCGAAGTGCACGCGGCGGGTGAAGAGCGGTGGACCGACGTCACGTTCCGCATCGGGCTCATTGCGCGGCTGTCGGGACGTCCGATCGAGATCGTGTGACGATCGCCGGCAGTGCCATGCGACGTGGGGGCCGGTGCCGGTGACCCGGCCCTCGTTCTTTCCGGAGGGGTACGCGGGGTGCGCCGCGCGCGATATCTCGCTGGCGGACGGGACGCGGCTCCGGCTCGTGGAAAGCGGCGATTCTCACGCCCCGCCCGTCCTGCTGGTGCATGGATTCGGCGCGTCCGCGTATCAATGGCGATTCACCCTGCCCGTGCTCGCCGCCGCCGGTTATCACGCGATTGCACCGGACCTGCCCGGGCACGGCTTCAGCGCGTTGACGTTTCCCGACGGCGCGTACTCCCGCGACGTGTACGCCCGCCGGATGTGGCAGTTGCTGGACGCACTCGGCGTTGCGTGCGCGCCGGTCATCGGACACTCGATGGGCGGCGCCATCGCGGCCGAAATGGCGTGGCAGCACCCCGAGCGGGTCGCCCGTCTGGCGCTGCTGTCACCGGCGGGATTTGGCCTGGTGCCCCAGCGCATGCGACTCATCCGGCACATACCCGATGCCCTCGCGCCGCTCGCTCGGCTGCTCGCTTCGCGCGCTGCCGCCGCCGTCGTGCTGGGCGACGTCTACGGCCCTGACGGGGTCTGGACGGCGCGCGACGAAGCGGAACTGCTGGCGCCGTACACGCGGCGCGGCATCTATCGCGCGCTGCTGCGCACGCTCAAGGAGTTCGACTTTCGGCTGCACTCCAATGCGCAACTCGCCCGGCTGCCCCGCGGAACGCTCGTCATCTTCGGCACCCACGATGCGGTCGTGCGCCCCGTGGACATCGCGGCGCGCGTGCGCCTCGTTCCTGAGGGTCGGCTGGTGATGCTGTCGCGCATCGGGCACCTGCCGCAAGTCGAGGCTGTGGAGGAGGTTGGCCGGCTGCTCGTCGCATTCGTGCAGGGGGCGCGCGTAGCGGGTGCCGTCAGCGCCGATTAGGTTGCGGGAGTGACCACGAACACGCAGAAGAAGACGGCCCCCGCGCGCCGGACGGGCGCGCGCCGGAAGGGCCGGGCTGCGGCGGACGCCGACGGCACATCGAAGCCGCATGACGTCGCTCCCACTCCGCCCGCACTCGTCGAGGGCGTCAACCTCGCGCACGCCGAGGCGATCGCAAGCGCGAGCGATGGGGGCGGGTTTGCCGAACTCGGACTGCATGAAACGGTGTTGCGGGCGATTGCCGACGCGGGGTACACGCTCCCCACGCCCATCCAGCGGCAGGCGATACCGCTGGCGTTGAACGGCCGCGACCTCATGGGGCTCGCCCAGACGGGGACGGGCAAGACGGCCGGTTTCTCGATTCCGATCATCGAGCGGCTGCTCGACGGTCCGCACCGCACACGCGCACTCATTCTGACGCCGACGCGCGAACTCTGCCAGCAGGTGGAGGAGAGCTTCCGCAAGTACGGCAAGTACGCGGGGCTCGAAGTGATTTCGGTGTACGGCGGCGTCGGCTACGAAATCCAGGTGGCCGCGCTGCGCGGCGGTGTGGATGTGATCGTGGCGACCCCGGGGCGCCTGATCGACCATCTGGAGAAGCAGAACGTCAACTTCGATGAACTCGAGGTGCTGGTGCTCGACGAGGCCGACCGGATGCTCGACATGGGCTTTGCGCCGCAGATCCAGCGCATCGTCGCCACCATCCATCCGTACCGCCAGACCCTGCTCTTCAGCGCCACGATGCCGCCCGAGGTGGAGGCACTGGCGCGCAAGTACCTGCGCAAGCCGGTGGTGGTGCAGGTAGGACGCCGCTCGAGCGCGGCAACGACGGTGAAGCACTTTGTCTATCCGGTGCCGAAGCAGCGCAAGACCGAACTGCTCGCCGAACTGCTCAAGCAGAAGGAGATGGACTCGGTGCTCGTCTTCACGCGCACCAAGCATGGCGCGGACCGCGTGGTGCAGCACCTCGCCAAGCAGGGTATCGAGTCCGACGCCCTGCATGCCGACAAGACGCAGGGGCAACGCGAGTCGGCGCTGCTGCGCTTCAAGGAAGGGAAGACGCGCGTCCTGGTGGCCACCGACATCGCCCAGCGCGGACTCGACATCTCGGGCATCACGCACGTCATCAACTATGATGTGCCGCAGCAGGCCGAGGACTACGTGCACCGCATCGGGCGCACCGGCCGCGCCGCGCAGACCGGCGACGCCTACACGTTCATGTGCGCCGACGAGATCGCGATGGTGAAGACGATCGAGCGGACGATTAATCAGGAAATACCGAGAATATCAGTTACCGGCTACGATTTCGGGACCTGACGGTCCCGAAGAGAAACAACAGACAAACAACAGAGAGACAACAGAGAGACAACAGAGGGCCCGGCTCGGCGAGCGAGGCCCTCTGTTGTCTCTCTGTTGTTTGTCTGTTGTCTCTCTGTTGTCTCTCTGTTGTCTCTCTCTATTGGCTCCATCGCACCCGCCCCAGCCGCGAGACAATGACCGAGTCGACGCGCGTGCCGCGCACGACGAGCACCGTCGTGTTGGACACGCCCGTGGCGAGGCCGTCGGGGGCGTAGCGCACGGAGTCACCGCTGGCGGCGAGCGTGACGCCGTGCAGGGCGCCTATGGCGCGGCGGGCGATGGTGTCGCCGGCGCAGGTCACGGTCACCTCACCGCGCGCGGCGTCCACCACGAACGATGCAACCGCGCCGCGGGCGAGCGCCGCCTCGCGCGTCAGCACCAGGGCGTTGACAAGGTCGCCAACGGCGGCGCGCACCTGCCAGCGCGCCGTGATCGCGGCCAGCGAAGGAACCACGGTGGCGGCGACGATGGCGAGCAGGGCGAGCGTCAGGGCCATCTCGGGAAGGGTATGGGCGCGGCGCATGCGGCGTCTCCGGTGCCGTCGGCGCGGGACGTGCGCGACGGGTGATGACCGCACATCTTGGGGGCATCGCGCCGGCTTGCATCACCACGCGAATGCCCATGGGGGCAAAGGATTGCCTACGCTGCGGCCGGCCTTGAACGCGTCACATGGAGACTGCTCATGCCGCTCACCGGATCGCGCCGTCGCTGGGCGCTTGCCCTGCTGGTCCTCGCCGCCGGCTGCCGTTCCCCCACCGCCGACGCCGCCATTGCCGAACAACTTGCCCAGGTGTCCGACGCGCTGGTCGCGATGCAGGACCAGATCGCGATGAACGCTGTGACCGTGGACTCGCTCGTGCAGGTGGTCGCGCGGCAGGACACGCTCATCAAGCGGCTGGCTGCCGCGAGCGGGGTGCCGGTGCCGTAAGCGGCTCTCCGCCACGAGCGGGGTGCCGGTGCCGTAGACGCGCCGTAGATTTCGATTGCACGGGAGGTGCCATGCGCGTCAACATCGAATACTGCGTCATCTGAAACTACGAACCCCGGGCCGTCAGTCTGGCGGCCGCGATTCGCGAGACCTTTCCCGAGGCCGAGGTATCGTTGCAGCCCAGCGGCGGCGGCCGGTTCGAGGTATCCGTCAACGGTACGATGGTCTTCGAGAAATCCAGGCTCGGCCGGCATGCACAGCCGGGCGAGGTGCTGGACCTGATCCGACGCGCGGGTGGCGACTTCCTTCACTTTCTGAATTCATGAGAATCGCGATTTCCACCGGCGGCGGTGACGCCCCGGGCCTGAATGCGGTCATCCGCGCCGCCGTCATGTCGGCGCTCGACAGGGGCTGGCACGTGCTCGGCATCAAGCGTGGCTACATGGGCTTGCTGGGCGAAGACGAGGTGATTCCGCTCACCGCCGAGAGCGTGCGGGGCATCGCCCACCTGGGCGGTACGATCCTTCGCACGACGAACCGCGGCAATCCGTTCCACTATCCGGTGCGCCAGGGCGACGGGTCGTTCGTCGAGGTGGACCGCTCGGACGAGTTGATCGAGAACGCCCGCAACCTCGGCATCGAGGCCTTCATCACGATCGGCGGCGACGGCTCGCTCGCCATTGCCCAGCGGCTCTTCGAGAAGGGCGTGCGCATTGTGGGCGTGCCGAAGACCATCGACAACGACGTGAGCGGAACGATCACGACCTTCGGCTTCGACACGGCGGTGACGACCGCCATGGAAGCGATCGACAAGCTGCACACGACGGCCTCGAGCCACGACCGGGTGCTGGTTCTGGAAGTGATGGGGCGCGACTGCGGCTTCATCGCACTCCACTCCGGCGTGTCGGGTCAGGCGCACGCGATCCTGATTCCCGAAATCGCGTTCGACATCGACAAGGTGTGTGCGCACATCATGCAGCGCGACGTGCAGGGCAAGAAGTTCGCGATTGTCGTGGTCGCCGAAGGCGTGTCGTTCGAGGGCGAGCAGGGGACGCTGGGCGCTTCGATGCCCGGGCAGGCCCGGCGGGTCGGAGGCGTGGCGGCGCGGATCGCGAGAGCGATCCAGGCCCGCACGGGCAAGGAGTGCCGGTCACTGGTGCTGGGGCATCTCCAGCGCGGCGGCATGCCCACCGGGTACGACCGTCTGCTGGCCACGCGGTTCGGCGGGGCGGCCACCGAGGCGGTGGCCAACGCCAAGTGGGGGCACATGGTGGCGCTGCAGACGCCACACATCGTGCCGATCCCGATCGCCGAAGCGCTGAAGACGCTTAAACGGGTGGACCCGTCGCACGATATCGTACGCACGGCGCGGCGGATCGGGATTTCGTTCGGGGATTAGCCGCAGGCGCCAACACCATGATATCATTGGTGTTAATACTCCTTGCGCAACTAAGATCAGATAACTGATCTTGACGCTCAGGCGGTGAGCACATAAGATCAATCAGTTGATCTTATCGGTGAATCACCATGCAAGCCATTCCAGAAGAACAAGTTATAGAACGACTCCGCCAGGAGAATCCGTGGTGGCAGGCGCCGCACACGGTTGGTGCTCATGTACGTGGATTGGCTCCACGAGCGTATCTGCCATCGTTCTTGTCACTCCTCCGAGTCGCCGCCATGCGACGCGCGGTGATCGTCCTGGGACCGAGACGCGTCGGCAAGACGGTCCTGGTGCACCACGCGATTGACGCGTTATTGCGCGATGAACTGTCGCCGCAGGATATCCTGTACTGTTCCGTCGATAGCCCGGTCTACAGCAGGCGTCGGCTCGACGAACTGGTGAAGCTGGGAGAGAAGGCAAGCGGCACATCACACTTTCGGGTCGTTCTCTTCGACGAGATTCAGTACGTGCGCGACTGGGAGATTCATCTGAAGGTCCTTGTGGATGACTCACCGCGCGTGAAGTACGTTGCCTCGGGATCGGCTGCAGCCGCGCTGCGACTGAAGAGCCGGGAATCTGGCGCGGGGCGCTTCACCGACTTCCATCTACCGCCGCTCACTTTTGCAGAGTACCTGACACTGCGCGGCGAAGACGGGCTGGTGGAGTCCACCGAAACGACGCGATGGGGCGTCGCCCCCGACCTGGACGCGCTGAACGCCGCCTTCGTGCGATACCTGAACTTCGGCGGCTATCCGGAAGTGGCCCTCGTCAAGGAAGTGCAGGACAATCCGGCACAATTCGTGAAGAGCGATATCATCGACAAGGTGCTGCTGCGCGACCTGCCGAGCCTCTACGGCATTCACGACGTGCAGGAACTGAACTACCTGTTCACGACGCTGGCCTTCAATACGGGACAGGAGATTCAGCTCGAAGAACTCGCGACGCACTCGAGGGTCGCCAAGAACACCATCAAGCGGTATCTCGATTATCTCGAGGCGGCGTTTCTGATTCGTCGCGTGTACCGGATCGATCGCTCGGCGCGTCGTTTCAAGCGCGAGACGCACTTCAAGGTGTATGTCACCAACTCGTCGCTCCGTGCCGCGCTCTTTGCGCCACTCGGTGCCAACGACGCCGAGATGGGTCACGTTGTCGAGACGGGGTGCTTCTCGCAGTGGTTGCCTTCCATGTATCCGATGCACTACGCGCGATGGACGGGAAAGGGGCCGAACGAAGTCGATTTCGTGCTTCTGAATGAGCGACTACGGCCCGCGTTCGCGGCGGAGGTGAAGTGGACTGACGCTCCCGCTCAGCGGCCGGAGCGCGACCTTCGCGCGCTGCTGGACTTCGCGAAGGCAAACGGGCTTGGCACGGCGGCGGTGACAACCCGCACCATAGAGCGCGAGCAACGCATCGGCGACTTCGTGCTGCACTTCGTGCCCGCGGCACTCTACTGCCATGCGGTAAGTCGCAATCTCGTCAAGGCCGGATGGAACGTGAGTCGCATCTTCCGGGAGCCGCTACCAGGACTGCCGGCCGCGACGCCGTTCGAGTAGTCACGCGACGCTCGCAACCATCGTCGCGGTGTCCGCTGGGCGCGGCCTGTCGAGTGACCGTGCGGCCCTGCATCTTCTGGATCAAGCAGGCGTTCCCCGGGTATACTGTATCGCCAGTAGCGAGTGATGCTGGCCCGTCGTCCATGGAGTGGACCCCTCGCCCATTCTGGAGGCAGTTCTGAAGCGCCTGTCCTGCATCTTGCCGGTTCTGCTCCTGTCGTCCGCCTTGGCGGCGCAGGAGCCGCGTGGTCAGCATCCGCGCATGCCGGATGCATTCACGCCGCCCGCCGGGCTCTGCCGGCTCTGGATCAGCGGCGTGCCGGCGTCGCAGCAGCCGGCGCCGACAGACTGCGCCAACGCGGTCAAGAACCGGCCGTCGAACGCCGCCGTGGTGTTCGGGCCGCCGGTGCGCATAGAGGCGAAGGAGATCGAGCCCTTTTCCCGGCGTTCGGGAAGGCTGAACGAGCGCCAGGCCGTGTCGGGCGCCCGCAGTGAGGGCCGTGATGAGGCACTGCGCGACGAGCTGCGCTCGCGTCCGGCTGATGCGGCCCGGACTGACTTGCGGGCACGTCCGGCCGCCGCCACCCGTGACGAACCGCAGACGCGCGCAGCGGAGACGCCCGTCAAGGCCGTGCCACGCAAGCCGGAGAAGCCGCAGTAAGCCAGTCCCTGCGCCCCGTCACAGACCCGTACCTCCCGCGCGACCACGAATACTTCGTGCGCAGCGGGACCGGGGGGCGCATCATCGTCATTGCCCCGACGCGCGCGGCGTGCGAGACGATCGAGCTGGCCTTCACGCTCGACATCGAGACGGTGCTCTGGAAGAGCCACGGCGAGCGCCTCCGCGCACTCGCTGCGCGCCTGACCGCCGAAGGGGAGCGCGCCGGTCACCGTCCGGGCTTCGGCATCGTGGCCGGCACGGGCACGGGCAAGACGCTCAGCATCAAGCCGATCGCCCAGATCATGCTCGCCACCGACGACCTGCGCGTGGGCGTCATCAATCGCGAGCGCGAGGCGACGCCGGAGACGCCCACCTGGAACGTCATCATCGTCACCACCGGCATCGCGCGACGCTGGTTCCAGGACGGCGACATCCGGCCGCAGGACACGCTGGTCGTGGACGAAATCCACCAGACCTCCGCCGAGCTGGAACTCTGCCTCGCCCTCGGCAAGCGCGTCGGGTGCCGGTACATCTGGCTGTCGGCCACCGTGGACCCCGCATTCTACGCGCGCTATCTCGATGCCGCCGAGGTGATCGAGAGCAGCGCGTTCGATCCGGCCAAGGCCGCGGTCGTCGAGGTCATTCGCAAGCAGCCGCTCGATTTCCTCGATGACAGGTTCCTGCAGCGCGTCACCAGGGAGAAGCGCGGCGTGGGCGTCTTCCTGCCGACGCGCGCCGGCGTCGAGCAGGCAGCAGCCCTGGTGCAGGGGCGCTTTCCCCGCATGAACGTCGCCTTCTACCACGGCGGCGAGCCGATTCGCGTGATCCGCCCGTTCCTGGAAGCGCAGGAGCCCAAGCCGTTTCTCCTGGCGATGACCGCGGCGGGGCAGAGCGCCCTGAACGTGCAGGGGCTCGACACGGTGGTCATTGACGACACGCGCTTCACCAACCTGGTGGAGCGCGGCAAGAACGTGCTCACCCGCCTGCACCTCGGCGCCAACGAGATCCTGCAGATGGCGGGGCGCGTGCACGGACGTGTCGCCGGTGGGCGCGTCTTCATCCTGAGCGACCGCGACATCCAGTTCGACGGACTGCAGCCGACGGCACCCGAGTTCCAGTTGGCCGGCGACAGTGAGCGCGTGGCGCTCACCTGCGCGGCACTCGGCGTGCGCGCCGACGCACTGGACCTGCCGGTGCCGCTCGACAAGCTGAGCTACCGTCGCGCACTCGAGTTCCTCGAGGAGCGCGGCATCGTGGAGCAGGGCAAGCTCACCCTGTACGGGCGGAAGGTCGAGGCGATGCCGGTGGACCGGCCCTGGGCCGAGCTGCTCGTGCACTGCGACGACGACCTGCTGCCGTACGTGGCGGTAATGGCGAGCATCGAGAGCCTGCACCGCATGACGCGCGAGGACCGCGACCTGTCGGGGCTCATCGTCCCGGGAAGCGACCACCTCACGGCGTACAACGTGTACGCGGAGGCGTACACGCGATGCGGTTTCCTGGGCGAAGTGTACGGCCTGCCGCGGCAGTTGTTCGACGACAGCGTGGGAACGTGGGCCGAGCGTCGCGGCGTGCTGGTGAAGGCGCTGGAGGATGCGGCGCTGGCGATGGCGAGCATCTATCGCGCGACGGGACTCAACCTGCCGACGCACATGCCGAAGGCCTCGGCCGAGGTGGACCGGCGGTTCCGCGAACTGCTGGCGCAGGTGATGCCGTTCGACCTCGTGATCGACGAGCAGACGGCGTGGGGTGACGAGGCGCGCGTGTCGAAGACCAGCGTCTGCGGCACGTGGGGGGCGATTGCGGGAACGCTGCGCTACTTCGCCGACCGGTGGGGCGTACCGCGCGCGGCGGTGGAGGGGACGCAGCTGTCGAAGGACCTCGTGCGGCGGTACGCGACGGCGCACGCACCGGCGCTGACGTTCGACAGCCGGCACAAGCAGTCGCCGCTCGCACTCGAGCGCCGCGTCACGTTCTTCGGATTCGAGCTGTCGCGCGAACGCGACCCCGTGCAGGACTTCCCGGTCGGCCTCGAGGTGGAGGCGCGGCGAATCCTGGCCGAGGCGATGGCGCGCGGCGAGGCGCACCATCAGTCGGTGCAGCGAAACCGGCAAGGCATCGAGGAGGTGCGCGAGGCCTGGCGGCGGAGCGGCGGCACGACGCCTCGTCTTGGACTGGCCGAACTCACCGTGTGGTACGAGCGTGCCATCGCCGGCGTGCGCGACCTGCAGGCGTGGCGTTCGGTGCGGGCGACGTTGGATCCCGACGAGTTCGTGCCGCGCGTGCAGCGCGAGCGGCTGATGGCGCTGCCGGGGGCGGTGGAGGTGCGCGACCGCGCGGTGACGATCGACTACGACGTCGAGGAGACGGCCAACGGCGTCACGGGCGTGGCGCGGCTGCGACTGCCGGAGAAGGTCGCCCGCACGCTGGTCGCGGAGGAGTTGCCTGAGCTCGACCGGCCGCTGCGGTTCACCGTGATGCGCGGCGCGCGCGGGGCGGTGAAGGCGGCGACGCTGGAGGAACTGCAGGACCGGCTCGACGATCCGTTCACGGATGACGAGCGGTCACGGAGCAAGGATCAGGGGCGGAACGCCGGTCGCGACTTCGACCGGAAGGGCCCGCGCGGACGCGGCGGATTCGGGGGGCGCGGCGGCAGAGATGGCGGGCCGGCTGGAGGCACACCGTGGAAGGGTCCTGGGGGTGGCGAGCCCACCGGCGGGGGACGGCATCGCCCCGGATCTCCGGCGGGCCGCGGAAAGCGAAGGGGTAAATAGACTTAGCGAAATACATCCCTTAAGGATCAGTTTGTCCAGCAAAATATATATAAAAGCTAGACATAACGTTGACAAGAATGCTTCGTTGCCATAGATTTTCTCTCAACTGACCCGTGTGGGAGAGAATATGGCGACGATGATGGCGAGTGCGACGATCGACAACGGAGTTGGAACAGCTTCCCGGCATGAGCGGCCGGCGCGCTTCGACGAGGAAGCTCTGGCGCAGATGGATGCGCTCTACAGCTTTGCCTTCAAGCTGACCAAGGTCCGCGAGGAAGCGGAGGATCTCGTCAGCGACACGATGCTGCGCGCGTTCGAGCGCTGGCGGCAGTTCCAGCTCGGCTCGAACATACGGGCCTGGATGTTCACGATCCTCTATCACGCGTTCGTGAGTCGCAAGCGCCGCATTGACGCGCGTGAAGTGCCGATGCCCGAAACCGAGGACGGCTTCAACCGCCTCGAACCGGTGGCCGACGAGAACCCCGAGGCGACGTTCTACGATTCGTTCATCGACGAGGATGTGGTGCGGGCAATCGGCGAGCTGCCGGAGGAGTATCGGAGCGCGCTCGTGATGAGCGACGTGCATGGCCTGCGCTACGCCGAGATCGCGCGCGTGCTCGGCGTACCGGAGGGGACGGTGAAGTCGCGCCTGTTCCGCGGGCGTCGCCTCCTGCAAGGCCAGCTGCGCGCGTACGCCGAGGACATGGGTTATCTCCGCGCTGCGCGCTGAGCAGGGGGCGGGGAACAGGGAACGGCGCGCTGGGCTGAGTCCAAATATTGGGTTTCTACTGCGGCCGCTCCACTGAGAGGACTGGGCCGAAGCGCGCCTCGCCCCTTCCAAACTGGCGAGCCGGCGGCGAACGAGCGAGCATTGATTGCAGTCGGCGAGTTGCGGTCAGACCCTGCGACATCGTTCAGCGAGGCTCAGCGAGTGCGAACAGTCGTCGTTACCGGAGCATCTTCGGGAATAGGACGGGCATGTACGCTGAGGCTCGACAGGGAAGGATGGCGCGTCATCGCCGGCGTACGGAGGCATGAGGACGCGGCCACGCTCCGTGCGTCGGCGAGCAGGCACCTCGTACCGGTGATCGTGGACGTGACCGATGGAGATGCCGTTCACGCGCTCGCGAACGTGGTGGCGGCAGCGGTGGGCGAATCCGGGCTGCAAGGCCTCGTGAACAACGCGGGCGTTGCGGCCGGCGGTGTCCTGGAGACGGTAGAGCTCTCAGAGTTTCGGCGAGCACTGGATCGGTATCCAGCCAAGGGAAAGTCGCTGTACGGTCCGCTGATCGACGCGATGCTCGCCGGATTGCGGAAGGTACGCGGCATACCCGTCGACTCCGTGTGTGACGCGGTGGTGCATGCACTGCACGCGGCGCGTCCGAAGACGCGCTATGTCGTGGGAGCGGACGCTCGTCGTCGGGTATGGGTGGAGCGACTTCCGGATCGACTCCGAGATCGAGTGCTGCTTGCGCGCCTGCCCAAGTACGGTCGGTAAGACGGGGGGCTTAGCGCCGTGTCGGTCTAACGGATATTAGCCCGCTGGCGGTTTCCGCCGTTTGGTTCGCGAGGCCACGCGGTGACGGGCGGCCTTTGCACGATTGCCGCAGGTGCGCATGTCGCACCAGCGGCGCCGCCCGTTGCGACTGGTGTCGAGAAAGACGCGCGGGCACGGCGGATCGGCGGCGCAGCGCCGGACGCGGGTGAGTTCCCCCGTGACGAGCGTATCGGCCGCGCTCTCCACGACGGGAATGACAAGGGCCGCGAACGCGTCGCCCGACGGCACGAAGGTCCGGTTGAAGGAGCCGTCGCGCGCGTCGTGCTCGATGCGCCGCACGCCGGTGGAGCGTCCGAGCACCCGGTTGATCTCGAGCACGGCCGCCTGCCGTTCCCGTTCTGACGCGTGCACGCCCCGTTCGGCCAGCGGACGCAGCGCACTGCGGATGCGCCGCGCCTCGTGCAGCGTGGCGCTGGCACTGGCCGGCTGCTCCAACGCGCGGCGCTGGAGTGCGGCACGACGCGCGGCGTCGAGGAGCGCGGCCTCCTCGAGCCAGGCGAGGTAGCCGTCGAAGGAGACCAGGGCGTCGCTCTGCGCGTGGCGCAACGCCTCGTCGGTGTTGACGAAGTCGAGCCACAGGCGGCCGGCGGCGAACGGAGTTCTCGCGCGAGGCATCGTGCGCCTAAGTTACACGTCGTGCCGCTCACCAACATCCATCGTGTCGCCGTCGGGTCGACGAATCCCGTGAAGCTGGCCGCCGTCCGGGCGGTCTTCCAGCGACTCGCGCCGCGGACGCAGGTCGACGGGATCGCCGTGGCCTCGCTGGTTCCGGACCAGCCCATGGGCGACGCGCAGACGATCGCAGGGGCGACCAATCGTGCCCGTGCGGCCCGCGCCGCCCTCGACGCGGACCTCGGCGTCGGCATCGAGGGCGGGGTGGTGGAGTCGCCCGACGGCATGCGTACCTGCGCTTGGGCCGTCGTCGCCACGCGCAACGACGCCGCACACGTCGGTGGCTCGCTCTCCATGCCGCTCCCCGACGCGGTCGCCGCACTGATCCGCGACGGCGAGGAACTGGGGCACGCCATCGACCGTCTCATCGGGACGACGAACATCAAGCACGGTGCCGGCGCCGTGGGAATCCTGACGGAAGGGCTGGTGAACCGGCAGGGGGCGTATGAGACACTGCTGGCGTATGCGCTGGCGCCGGTGCTTGGACCGAACCTTTACAGACACGGAACGGGGAGGGGGTAGAGGCGTAGGGACGGGCGAGGGGGGTGGTGATGAGGGACGAGAACCACCAGCCTCCGTAGCTCGATCCCGTACCTGCGCTCGTCCCCCGTCCCTTAGCCTCTACCCCCTCCTCTTAACCACATCATGCCCCGATTTCGCATTACCGATCGCGTCCGCTGGTCCGACTGCGACCCGCTCGGCATCATCCACTACGGCACGTACCTGCGGCTGTTCGAGGTGGCGGAGCACGAGATGTTCCGCACCTGCGGACTGTCGTATGAGACGCTGCGCATTGCGGGCGGCGTCTGGCTGCCGCGCAAGGCGGTGCAGGCGGAGTTTCACTCCCCCGCGCACATGGACGAACCCCTGGAGATCGAGGCCTGGTTCTCGCGCGTTGGCGAGACATCGCTCACCATGCGTTTCGAGGTCTACCGCGAGGGCGACCGTGCGCACCGGGCCTCCGGCACGCTCACCGTGGTCTGCGTGCACAAGGACACGATGGAGAAGTACCCGCTCCCGGCCGACGTGCGGGAGAAGATCGCAGTGTACGTGGAAGCGGACTGACCGCTCCCTAAATGCCGCTCGCCAATCCGCCGGCGGCCTCGATGCGCCGCTGCAGCCGCTGCAGCCCGTCATAGGCGGCGTACTTGAACGCCTCCGTCAGCGACGGATAGTTGAACACCGCCTGGATGAAGTAGTCGAGCGTGCCCTGATGGGCGAGCACGGCGCTGGGAACGTGAATGATCTCACAGGCACCCTCGCCGAAGATCGTGGCGCCCAGAAGCTGCTGGTCTTCGGGATTGAAGATGAGTTTCACGAAGCCCGTCGTCTCGCCGAGAATCTGCCCGCGGGCGTTGTGCTGCAGTTCGGCCCGGCCAATCTCGCACGCGATGCCGCGGGCCCGCGCCTCCGTTTCCGACATCCCCACGCTGGCCACCTCGGGAATGGTCCAGACGCCGTACGGCACCACGGACGAGACGGCCTGCTTGTAGCGCAGCCCGAAGGCGTGGCACATCGCCACGCGCGCCTGCTCCATGGCGGTGGACGCGCGGCCGGGGTAGCCGATGACGTCGCCAGCCGCGTAGATGCTGGTGGTGCTGGTGCGGTATCGCTCGTCCACGCGGATGAACCCACGCGCATTCGTGGCGATCCCGGCGTTCTCGAGCCCCAGCTGCTCAGTGGCCCCTTCGCGACCGGCGCAGAAGAGCACGCACTCGGCGACCAACGTCGTGCCGTCGGCAATGGTGACGTACCCCAGCCCGGCCTGCGCATCAATGCGGGTGACGTCCACGCCCAGGTGCACCTGCACGCCAAGTCTTCGGGTCATCTCCTGACGCAGCGCGTGGCCCACCTCGTGGTCGAACTGCGCCAACAGGCGTTCGCGCGACGTCACGATGGTCACCTGCGCGCCGAACGCGGCAAAGATGCAGGCGTAGGTGCAGCCGATGGTACCGCCGCCGACGATGATCAGGCGCGCCGGGATGCACGGCATCGTGGGCACGTCGACGCTGTCAACAATCACGGAGCCGTCGAACGGGACGTGCGACGGGCGCCAGGGATGCGCGCCGGTGGCGACGAGGAAGATGTCGCCCGTGATGCTGCGTGGCGCCTGCCCATGTCGGGTGACCTCGATCGCCTGCGGGCTGGTGAAGCGCGCCGTGCCCTGGACCGACGTGATCTGGTGCCGGGCGATGTTCTCCTCGATGTCACGCCAGGCGTTCTCCTTGACTTGGCGTTCGCGCTGCATGAAGTCGGCGACGGACAGCTCCGACTGTACGTGGAACTCGACGCCGTACATGCCCTTTCGCCGGAGCCCGGAAAGCAGGACGGCCGACTCGCGCAGCGTGTTGGCCGGAATGGATCCGGCGTTGACGGCGGCGCCGCCCGGCTTGGGCGCGCGCTCGATCAGGCAGACCTTCTTGCCGAAATAGGCGGCCTGCGCTGCCCCCTTCTCCCCTGCGGGGCCGGCGCCCACCACCACGAGATCGAAGGGCTCGCTCATCCCCTAGAGACTATCCCCCGGAACCGGTTGGTGTCCACTAGATTTCCTGCATGAACGCCCCCGACACCACCTACTTCCGCAAGGGCTTCGGTCTCAAGCAGGACGTCGAGGCGACGCTGTCGGCCGACTACTCCGGCCAGATCGTGGACCTGCTGCGGGCGCGGAACTATCAGCTCACGGTCGGCGACGTGACGGTGCGACTCGCCCGGGAGTTCGGGTTCTGCTATGGCGTGGAGCGGGCCGTGGAGTATGCCTACCAGACCCGCCACAAGTTCCCGGGCCGGCGCGTCCTGCTGGTGGGTGAGATCATCCACAACCCGCACGTCAACCAGCGCCTGCAGGAGATGGGGATACAGATTCTCATGCCGGGGCCCGGCGGGTTCGACTATTCCGGCATCGCAGCCGAGGATGTGGTGATCCTCCCCGCCTTTGGCGTCACGATCACCGACTTCCAGACGCTCCGCGCGAAGGGATGCGTGGTAGTGGACACGACCTGCGGGTCGGTGCTGAACGTGTGGAAGCGGGTCGAGGTGTACGCGCGCGACGGGTTTACGGCGCTCATCCACGGCAAGTACTACCACGAAGAGACGCGGGCCACGGCGTCGCAGGTGGAGAAGTTCCCTGGGGGCACCTACCTGGTGGTGCGCAACATGGATGAAGCGCACGACGTGACGGAGTACGTCGCGGGGCGCGGCGACCGCGAGGCGTTCCTGGCCAAGTACGGCCGGGCGGCGAGCGCGCATTTCGATCCCGACGTGCACCTGCAGCGCCTCGGCGTGGCCAACCAGACGACGATGCTTGCACGCGAGTCGCTCGCGATCGGCGAAGAGGTGGGTCGGGCCATGGCCGCCGCCAAGGGCGAGGAATACCGGAAGGCGAACTTCCGGACCTTCGACACCATCTGCAGTGCGACGCAGGACCGGCAGGACGCCGTGAACGCGATGCTGGAGAGCCCGCCCGACGTGATGCTCGTCATCGGCGGCTACAACTCGAGCAACACGCTGTCGCTTGCCGCGCTCTGCGCCGAGAAGGTGCGCACGTATCACGTGGAGGATGCGTTGAGCATCGATCCGACGCGCGACGCGATCCATGCGCGCGATCCCATCTCGGGCGACCAGGTGGAGACGCTCGGATGGCTGGGGAGGGGCAAAGTGAACGTGGGGCTCACCGCCGGTGCGAGCACGCCGAACAACAAGATCGGCGATGCCATCGCCCGCGTCTTTGCGACGCGGGGGATCGACCCAGCCGACATCCGGTAGGCCGGTTGGCCACTCCGTCACCCCCGCGGTCGTTTGGCAGCGTCGAGCTGCGCGGGGGCAACGCACGCGTCGTCCTGGTCCCCGCGCTCGGCGGCAAGATCTCGGAGCTCTGGTTCGGTGAGCGGCAGTGGCTGTGGCACAACGCGCAACTTCCGTTTCGTGCTCCGGTCGCCGGCGCGTCGTACGTGTTGACGGCCGACAGCGGCGGATTCGACGAGTGCTTCCCGACGGTGGGGGCGTGCACGCTGCCGTCGCTGGTACGCGGGGCGGGGGGGCGGGAACTGCCCGACCACGGCGAGCTGTGGTCGCAGCAGCCGGCGATGCAACTGACCACCGCCGAAGACGGGCACCGCGCGCACTTCGTGTGGCAGGGTGAGCGCCTTCCCTATCGCTTCGAGCGATCGCTGGTGGTGACGGCGGACGGCGACGTGTGCTGCGAGTACGCGGTGACCAACCTCGGCGAGCAGAGGTTCCCCTTCATCTGGTCCGCTCACCCGTTGCTGCCGCTCGGTCGGGAAACGCGCGTGGAACTCCCGGAAGCGGCGCGCGTGCGCGTGTGGGCGCAGCACGGCATTGATCTTGGCGGTACGGGCGCGGAGCACCGATGGCCGCGCCTGCGCAGCGGGGGGCAGCTGCTGGACCTGTCGGCACCGGGTCGGGCCTGGCGGCGCCCGTTTGCCTGCAAACTGTTCGTGAATCTCCCCTCAGGCATGCAGACGGTGCGCGTGGTGGAGGGCGATGACATGTTGGCGGCGCGGTTCGATACGGCGGACGTGCCGCAGCTAGCGTTGTGGATCAACCGGGGCGGGTGGAACCCGTTGCCACGCACCTCGTGGCTGCCGTGGCGGAAGCCGGTTCCGTACGAGAATTTTGCCTTCGAACCGGCCATCGGCGCTCCCGACACGCTGAGCGACGCGCTTGGGGCGTGGGACGGCGCGCGCTGGATTGACGCCGGTGCGACACGTCGCTGGACGGTGACCTGGTCGGGCGGGGCGGCTCCGCCGCCGGCCGAGGCGCCGTAGTTTAGAGGCCGGCGGACTGCCCGGTATTGGGCGACGCGCTTCCCTTCACCACGCACATCGACCTCATGCTCTCCTGGACTGCTGATCCGAACGCGTGGATCGGGCTCGTGACGCTGACGGCGCTCGAACTCGTTCTCGGCATCGACAACATCATCTTCATCGCGATTCTCGCCGGGAAGTTGCCCAAGGGCGAGCAACCGAAGGCGCGCCGCCTGGGACTCACGGGCGCGCTCGTGACCCGCATCGGCTTCCTGCTGAGCATCACGTGGATCATGGGACTCACGGGAGCCCTGTTCACGGCGATGGGACGCGACTTTACCGGGCGCGACGTGATCCTCATCGTCGGCGGGCTGTTCCTGATCGGCAAGGCGACGTTCGAGATCCACTCCAAGCTCGAGGGCGTCGAGCACCATCACGAAACGGCGATCAAGGCGTCGCTCTGGGCCGTGGTGGCCCAGATCATGGTGGTGGACATCGTCTTCTCGGTGGACTCGGTGATCACCGCCGTGGGCATGGTGCAGCACGTCGAGATCATGATCGCGGCCAACGTCATCGCGCTCATGGTCATGCTGTGGGCGGCGACGCCGATCTCCGACTTCGTGGACCGGCACCCGACCATCAAGGTGCTGGCGCTGGCCTTCCTCGTGATGATCGGCGGCAACCTGATCATCGAGGGCTTCGGCTATCACGTGCCGAAGGGCTACACGTACTTCGCGATGGCGTTCGCGATCGGGGTGGAGATGATCAACATCAAGGTGCGCGCCCGTGCCACGGCGGTGAAGCTGCGCCAGGGCACGCCATGAGCGCACGGGCCGACGCGCTGGTGCGCGAACTCGGGCTGGCGCCGCATCCCGAGGGGGGATTCTATCGCGAGCTGTTCCGCTCGCGCCGCATGGTGCGCACCGACGACGGGCGGTCGGAGCGCTGGGCGGCGACGACCATCTACTACCTGCTGCGCGGTGCCGACCTGAACAAGTGGCATCGCGTGGCGTCGGATGAGATCTGGCACTGGTACGAAGGGGCGCCCATCGAGCTGCACCTGCTCGATGCGCCGGTGACGCGCGTTCGGTCGGAGGCGCTCGGCCCGGTGGGCGCGGCGAGCGCCCTGGTGCGCGTCGTTCCCGCCGGCTGCTGGCAGGCCGTGCGCTGCACGGGCGAGTACACGCTGGCCGGCTGCACCGTGGCGCCGGGGTTCGAGTTTTCGGATTTCCGGCTGTTGCGCGACATGCCGGATCTGGCCGCACGTCTCAAGGAGTTGTTCCCGGAATTGCTGCCCCACCTCTGACCCTTGGCGGCCGCGCTGGCCGCAGGAGTCCCGCATGTCCCTGCTTCGCCGTTTGCTCATCGCCGCGTTGCTGCTGGCTGTGGCGGTGCCGCCCGTGGGCGCGCAGTCGCGCCGCCCGATCACGTTCCAGGAGTTCGCCGCGGCCCGCATCGTCTCGGATCCGCAGCTGTCGCCCGATGGGCAGTGGTTGCTCTACGCGGTGCGCAGCACCGACCTGGCCGCCAACCGGCGGACGACGCGCACGTGGCTGGCCCCGGTGGCCAGTGGCCCGGCGCGGCAGTTCCCGAACGAGTCGACGATGGCCGTCGAGGCGCGCTGGTCGCCCGACGGAAAGTCGGTCGCCTACACGAGCGGCGGCCAGTTGTGGATCGCACCGGCGAGCGGCGGGCCGCCGAAGCAGCTGACGAACCTGACCGGCGGCGCGAGCGGCCCGGTCTGGGCGCCCACCGGCGGCCACATCGCGTTCGTATCGGCCGTCTATCCCGACTGCCGCGATGACGCGTGCAACGCGGCGAAGGAGCAAGCGAAGGCCGAGAGCAAGGTGAAGGCGCGCATCGCCGACGACCTGATGTTCCGCCATTGGAACGCGTACGACGAAGGGACGCGCTCGCACCTGTTCGTCGTGAAGCCGGACGGGAGCGACCTGCGCGACCTGGTGCCGGGGGCGAAGTACGACGTGCCACCGGGGCCGTTCGGCGGGAGTGAGGGGTATACGTTCAGCGCCAGCGGCAACGACCTGTTCTTCACGGCCAAGGACCAGGGCGCGCAGGATGCGTGGTCGACCGACCTCAACATCTACATGGTCGGGCTCGGCGGCATTGCGGGCGTGGTAACGGCGACGAACAAAGGCGCCGACCAGAATCCGGTGGCGTCGCCGACCGGCGGTCGACTGTTCTATGCGTCGCAGCGCCGCGCCGGATTCGAGGCTGACAAGTGGCGCCTGATGATGAACGACTCCATTACCTCCGATGTGCGCGAACTGCTCCCCAACTGGGACCGCAACGCCGACGGCATCGTGGCCGCGCCCGACGGCACGTCGTTGCTGGTAATGGCGGGCGATCATGGGCGCGACCGCTGGTTCCGCGTGACGTTCGACGCCAAGGGCAACGTCGGCACGCCGCAGCCGGTGATCACCGAACACAACAACACACAGCTTTCGATTTCCAAGAACGGCACGGTGGCATGGATCCGCGAGTCGGCATCGGCGCCGGGCGAGGTGTGGATCGGCACGCTCGACGCCTCGGGCGTGAGCCACCAGCGCCAATTCACGCACGAGAACGACGCGCACCTCGCGCAGTTCACGCTCCCCCCGCTCGAGGACTACTGGTTCACGGGCGCGAACGGCGTGAAGATCCACGGCTGGGTGATGAAGCCGCCGCAGTTCGAGGCGGGGAAGAAGTTCCCCGTGCTGTTGCTCATCCACGGCGGACCGCAGGGCGCGTGGCTCGACGCCTGGAGCACGCGCTGGAACTACCAGATGTTCGCGGCCGGCGGCTACGGCCTCGTGGTCATCAACCCGACGGGCTCGACCGGCTACGGCCAGAAGCTCACGGACGGCGTAAGCAAGGACTGGGGCGGCAAGGTCTACGTTGACATCATGAACGGGCTCAACGCCGCGCTGAAGGCGAACCCGTGGCTGGACAGCACGCGCATGGCGGCGGCCGGCGGCTCGTACGGCGGCTACATGGTGAACTGGATCGCGGGGCACACCAACCGCTTCAAGGCGCTCGTCTCGCACGCCGGGCCGTTCAACCTCGAGCACATGTACGCCGCGACCGAGGAACTGTGGTTCCCCGAGTGGGAGTATGGCGGCCCGTTCTGGAACGCCGCCGCCATGGCCACGCAGTACCGCAGGTTCTCGCCGCACCTCTACGCGAAGCATTTCAAGACGCCGACGCTGGTGATCCACGGCGAGCTGGACTACCGCGTTCCGTATACCGAAGGCCTCTCGATGTTCACGACGCTCCGGCGCCAGGGTGTTGACGCTCGGCTGCTCGTGTATCCGGACGAAGGCCACTGGATCCTGAAGCCGCAGAACAGTCAGTTGTGGTACAAGGAGTTTCATGGATGGTTGGCGAAGTATCTGGCGACGGGGCCGAGGATGTGAGGGCCTTAAGTGATGGTAGATGGTGGATGGTAGAGGGTAGATGAGGGCATCGCTTCGCTCGCTCCTCGCCGAGCGCATCGATTACGCGGGACTGTTTCCTCCCGCGGCGCTGCCGATGGCCGATGCGGTTGCGAACTTCGCTTCGTACAGGGAGAGCGCGGACGCATGGGCTCTCGCCCGGTTCGTGCTGCCGGTCGGCCGGCTCGAGGAGTTCGAGGGCGTCGCCGCGCCGCACCTGCGTGGCGCGCCGTGGCGACTGGCGGTGCTCGCGCAGCCGTCGGATGCCGGCGCGATCGGCGCGTTCAATGCGCGTCTCGCAGGGCGTGCCCACATTGACACCGTGGAGTCGCGGGCCGCGACGGTGGATGACGTGGCGGCGCTGGCGCCGCTTGCCACGCTCGCCACGACGTACGTCGAGCTTCCCATTCACGACGATCCCGCGCCGCTCGTCACCGCCGTCGCAGCACACGGCCTGCGCGCCAAGGTGCGGACGGGCGGCGTGACCGCGGACTCGTTCCCGACCGCGGGTGAGGTGGCGCGATTCCTCGTGGCATGCGTGCGGCACCGCGTGATGCTGAAGGCCACCGCCGGACTGCACCATCCGCTCCGCGGCGACTACCTGCTAACCTACGATGCCCATTCCGCGCGCGCCACGATGTTCGGCTACCTCAACGTCTTTCTCGCCGCGTCGTTCGCCCGGCAGGGAATGGACGCCGCGGTCCTGGCAGAACTGCTTGAAGAACGTGATGCCGGCGCGTTCCATGTGGACGACGACCGCGTGACGTGGCGCGGGCACACACGTGCCACGGCCGCCCTGGCGAGCGACCGCGACCGCTTCGCCATCAGTTTCGGATCCTGCTCGTTCCGCGAGCCCCTCGACGACCTTTCGGCCCTCTCCCTCCCATGACCCAGCTCCAGCTCGACGATACGCATGACCCGTCGGCCACTTCATGGGTCGAAAGCGCCAATGGCGCCGACACGGACTTCCCGCTGGCCAATCTCCCGTTCGGGATCTTCCGTCACGACGTCGAGGAACGTCCGCGTATCGGCATCGCCATCGGCGACCACGTGCTCGACTGCCTGGCCGCAACCCGCGCCGGGTTCTTCGGTGACGTGGATCCCGCTGTCCGAGACGCTCTGCAGTCGTGGACACTGAACCCGCTGATGGCGCTTGGGCGCGCCGACGCGCGCGCGGTGCGCCGCGTGGCGCATCGCCTGCTGAGTGCCGGGACCGCCGAGGGGAGCCGCGCGCGGTCGCTGTCGGCCGACCTTCTCGCGTCGAATACCGCCATCGGCATGCGCGTGCCTGCGGAGATTGGCGACTACTCGGACTTCTACGCGTCCGTGAACCACGCGACGAACGTCGGGTCCATGTTCCGGCCCCATCATCCGCTGCTGCCGAACTACAAGTGGATGCCCATCGGCTACCATGGGCGCGCTTCGAGCATCGTCGCGAGCGGAACGCCGGTGCGCCGGCCGCGTGGTCAGAGCGTCGCGTCCCCCGACGGCCCGCCCTCGGTGGGGCCGAGCGCCCGCATGGACTACGAGCTCGAAGTCGGCGCGTTCGTTGCGCGCGGCAACCGGCGGGGCGACGTCATCCCATTGTCGGTCGCCGAGGACCACCTCTTTGGCCTGTGCCTGGTGAACGACTGGTCGGCGCGTGACCTCCAGCAGTGGGAATACCAGCCGCTCGGGCCGTTCCTGTCCAAGAGCTTTGCGACGACGGTGTCGCCGTGGGTGGTGACGCTGGACGCGCTCGAACCGTTCCGGACGCCTGCCTTCGTGCGGCCGCCGGGTGACCCGGCGCCGTTGCCGTACCTTGACGACGCGACGGACCGCGCGCGCGGCGGGTTCGGCATCACGCTCGAAGTCTGGCTGCGCACCGCGGCGATGCGTGCCGCGGGACAGCCCGCCGAGCGGTTGAGCCGCGGGGACTTCGGCAGCATGTACTGGACGCTGGCGCAGATGCTCACGCACCACGCCAGTGCGGGATGCAACCTGCAGTCGGGCGACCTGATTGCCAGTGGGACGGTGTCTGGCCCCGACCGCGGCTCCCGCGGCTGCCTCCTCGAGCTGGCGTGGCGCGGCCAGTCCCCGGTCACGCTCTCCACGGGCGAGTCGCGCGTGTTCCTGCATGATGGCGACGAGATCACCCTGCGCGGGTGGTGCGAGCGCGAGGGATTCCGGCGCATCGGGTTTGGCGACTGCAGCGGAGAAGTGCTCCCGGCGCTTGCCTAATGGCTGGCGTACGGTCCAATTGACACTGGATACCTTTACGAGGGCCGGCGGATGATCCTGCGCGCACTGCTCATTGGCGCCTGCGGCGTCGCGGTACCGCTTTCCGCGGCCCTGGCGCAAGGACGCTCTTCCACCGACATCTGGATGGTGGCGCTCGAAGGGCGCGGCGTGCCGCGCGTTGGACGTGCCGAGAACCTGACCCAGCGCATCGGCTACGATAACCAGCCGTCGTTTACCCCCGACGGCCGTGCCCTTCTGTACACGGCGATCGAGGACGGCGGCCCCTCGGACATCTGGCGACTGGATCTGGCCACCCGCGAGCGCACCAATGTCACCCGGACCGTGGTCGAGAGCGAGTACTCGGCCACCCCGATGCCTGATGGCGTGCACTTCTCGACCGTGCGCGTCGAGGCCGATAGCGCGCAGCGGCTGTGGCGGTTCTCGCTGCGCGGCGACGAAGCGCCGGCGCTGCTCATCGAGAAGATCCAGCCGGTCGGCTACCACGTGTGGGCGAGCGACGTGACGCTCGGGCTGTACGTGCTTGGCGCCCCACTTGGCGCGCCGGGTGGCGCACCGGCCACGCTGCAGCTGGCCGATGTGCGCACCGGTACGGGCGAAGTGGTTGCACGTGACATCGGACGCGCCCTGCAGAAGATTCCCGGCCGCGCCGCCATCAGCTACCTGCAGCAGGGGAAGGACGGTGCGTGGGTCACCGCGCTCGACCTGCTCACGGGACGCTCGGCCTCGATCGCGAAGTCCCCCGACCGGTCGGACTATCACGTCTGGACACCCGATGGCGTACTGCTCGCCGGCAGCGGCTCACGCCTGCTGGCGTGGGTGGACGGACGGTGGGATGTGGTCGCCGACCTCGCCGTGGATGGTGTGCGCAGTATCTCGCGACTGGCGTTGAGTCCATCGGGCGACCGCCTGGCGTTCGTGGCGGAAGACCGTGCCACCCCGTGACCTGCACACACCGGAGACGTTCGCCGACCACTTCTCGGCGAATGCGCCGGGGTACGCGAGGTTCCGGCCGCGCTACCCCATGGCGCTGTTTCACTACCTTGCGCTGCGGGCGCCGGGCACCGCACTGGCGTGGGATTGCGGGACAGGCAACGGGCAGGCAGCCGTCGGACTGGCCGAGCGCTTTGCGCAGGTCGTCGCCACGGACCCGAGCGCAGCACAGCTGAAGCTGGCGCGGACGCACCCGCGCGTCACGTATCGTGTTGCCACGTACGACAGCGGGCTCGAGGACACGAGCGCGCAGCTCGTGACGGCGGCGCAGGCGCTGCACTGGATGGACGTCAACGAGTTCGTGGGCGAGGCGCGACGCGTGCTCCAGCCCGGCGGCCTGCTGGCCGTCTGGTGCTACTCGCTCTGCAAGATCACGCCGGCCCTCGACGAGCTGGTGGAGTTCTTCTACCGGGTGACGGTTGGGTCGTTCTGGCCACCCGAACGGCGCCTCGTGGACCAGGGCTATCGCACCGTGGCGTTGCCGATCGACGAACTCGACGTTCCTCCCTTCGACCTGATGGCCGACCTGACCCTGCCCCAGTTCCTCGGGTACGTGGAGACGTGGTCGGCGGTGCAGCGCTGCCTGGCGAGCCGGGGGCGGGACAGCTTCGACGCCTTCGCCCGGTCGGTCGCGGAGCGGTGGGGGCACCCGCTCACCCTTCGCCGGGTCAATTTCCCCCTGCACGTCCGGGCCGGGGAGTTGCGGTAGGGCGCTTGTGGCGTGGGGTGCACCAGACCAATTGTTCAATTGCCCCTCCCACCCCGCACCAGGCACCAGGCAACACATGCCGAACTCCAAGACAGCTTCTGCGAAGGGCGGTGCCCTTGCCGTGAAAGAGCAGGCCTCGCTGCTGCAGTGTGCGGCTGACAACATGCTCCGCTCGGCGTCGGAGTGCTGCCGCCAGCAGGCGCGCATCGGACGCGTGCTCGACCTCCAGTGCGGGGAGGAGGAGCTCGAGGCCGTCATCGAGGTTTCGGTGCTCTGCGTGCGGATTCTTGCCGAATCGTGCGAACGGTACGCGGCGGTCGGCTCCGGGTCGCGCGACGGCCTCGACGAGGCGACGTGGCATGCGGCCAACACGCTCTGGCATGCGAGCCGCGAGTACACGCGGCGCCACCATTCGTGCAACGTCAAGTCGGCGCAGATGAGCCGCCACTCCGCCAACCATCTGGGCGAGTTGGCCGTTGAATACGAACTGAAGGCCTCGGCGGTGCTCGCCTTGCGGTACGCGGTGGAGCAGTACCAGAAGCTTCGGCCCGACGCGCATTAGACAACTGACAGGACAGTGACGGCGCGGCGTCCGGTAGGACGCCGGGCCGGCAGACCACGGCGCGATTTGCGTCGTCATTTCCTCCCATTCCCCCAAGCAGGAGGTCAGGCATGATGCATTTCCTGTCCCGGTTGGCGCTGGCTTTGGTCCTAATCTTTGGGTTCGGCGGAATGCTCGCTGCGCAGACGACGCTTGGTACCGTCACCGGCAAGGTCGTGGCGGCCAGCGGAGAGCCCGTGGCAGGGGCGTCCGTGGGTGTCGCCGGCACGCAGTTCGGCGCCATCGCCAAAAATGACGGCACGTATCGCATCAATCTCCGCCCAGGCCGGTACGAACTACGGGCTCGACTGATTGGATACGCCCTCGCCCGCGACTCCGTCACCATCCGGGCGGGCCAGACGGTGACCAAGGACTTCACCTTGACCCGAGCGGCGGCCGCCCTGTCGGCGGTCGCGGTGATCGGGTCCCGATCCGAGGAACGCACGGTGGTGGACGCGCCGGCGCCGATTGACGTGCTGCCGTCCGCCGACATCCGGGCCACGGGCCGCACCGAAACGGCGCAGATGATCCAGGCACTCGCGCCGTCGTTCAACTTTCCGCGCATGAGCATCGGCGACGGCACCGATCACGTGCGCCCGGCCACCCTGCGCGGCCTCGGTGCCGATCAGGTGCTCGTGCTCATCAATGGCAAGCGCCGCCACACCAGCGCACTTGTGAACGTCAATGGATCGATTGGCCGCGGCCAGGCGGCCGTGGACCTCAACGCGATTCCGGCATCGATTATCGATCGCATCGAAGTCCTGCGCGACGGTGCTTCGGCCCAGTATGGCTCCGACGCCATCGCCGGCGTTATCAACATCGTCCTCAAGGCGAACGCGGCCAACGAGGCCCAATTCACGGTCGGAACCAACATGACCCAATTCGAACCGGAGCGTCAAAATCCGGCGGCGGTGGTGAGCAAGACGCTGTGGGACGGCAAGGTGTGGAAGGGCAACGCGACGTGGAATGCTCCGCTGGAAACCGGCTACTTGATGCTAGGTGGTGAGGTGCGTCAGAAGGGCTGGACGAATCGCTCGCTTCCCGATACGCGCCCACAGTACCTGGCGGGTGACCCGAGGAACTCGGATCCGCGCTACACCAACCAGATCAACCACCGGCAGGGCGATGCGGCGACGAGCGATGTGACGGCGTTCGCCAACTTCGGGCGGCCGTGGGACGCCGTGAACGGCGAGATCTACGCCTTCGGCGGCTTCGGCAAGCGCCGCGGTGAAGCCGCGGGGTTCTTTCGGCGGTCGCTCGACGACCGTACCGTACGGGCCATCGCGCCGAATGGCTTCCTGCCCATCATTGCGTCTGACATCGTGGACGTCTCCGGCTCTGTCGGAATCAAGGGAGATGCCAAGGGATGGGGGTACGACCTGAGCACGGTGTACGGCAGTAATAGTTTCGGTTTCGCGGTCAAGAACTCGCTGAACACGTCAATGGGCGCTTCGAGCCCACGCGAGTTCGACGCCGGCACACTCGGCTTCCGTCAGGTCACCACCAATCTTGATCTGAACCGCGAGTACAACCCAGGGCGACCGGTACGCCTAGGCCTCGGTGCGGAGTTCCGCATTGACACCTACGAGATCTCCGCCGGCGAACCGAACTCGTACAAGGACGGCGGCGTGAAGATCCTGGACGGTCCGAACGCGGGCAAACAGCCCGCCATCGGTGCGCAGGTCTTCCCCGGCTTTCGACCGAGCGATGCGGGTACCAACAGCCGTTCAAATATGGGTGCGTACGCGGATGTCGAAGCCGACCTCACGTCGCGCTGGCTCGTATCGGGCGCGGCGCGATTCGAGAACTACAGTGATTTCGGAGCGACGACCACCGGCAAGCTGGCGACACGGCTCAAGGTCGTGCAGGGGCTCAACCTGCGCGGCGCTGTCAGCACGGGATTCCGTGCACCGTCGCTCCACCAGTCGTTCTTCTCATCCACCGCCACGAACTTCATCAACGGTGTGCCATTCGAGGTGCGCACATTCCCGGTGAGCGACCCGATTGCGCGCGTGCTCGGGTCGAAGGACCTGAAGCCCGAGGAGTCGAACAACATCAGCGTCGGCTTCGCCGCCGAGCCAACGAAGAACTTGTCGCTGACCGCGGACTACTACTCGATTGAAATCACGGACCGTATCGTGTTCTCCGAGAATTTCACCGGCGCGCAGGTAACGGCGCTGCTGGTAGCGAAGGGACTGACGGGAGTCTCGGGTGGCCGGTACTTCACCAACGCGATAGACACCAAGACCAAGGGATTCGATGTGGTCGTGAACTACTCCCTCGACCTGAAGAACGCCGGCTTTGCGCGCTTCACGGGCGGCTACAACGGCACCAGGAATGAAGTCACGCGCGTCACGCCCACACCGCCGGAACTCTCAAGCCAGTCAGAGGCGCTGTTTGGCCGTGTCGAACGTGGCCGCATCGAGGTAGGCCAGCCGAGGAACAACGTGCTTACTTCGCTGGACTGGACGCGGAAGGGTTGGAGTGTCCTGCTGCGCGCCCAGCGGTTCGGTCAGGTGATCTCGCGCGGCACGGCCGCCAACGGTTCGCTCGACAACACCTACGAACCGATGTGGATCACCGACGTCAACCTTGGCTGGCAGACGCCGTGGAAGGTGAAGTGGAACCTCGGCGCCGACAACGTCCTCGACAAGTATCCAACGCAGAACATCGCAGGCACGGACAACAGTGGCATCTTCCCCTTTAGCGGCATCACGCCGTTCGGTTTCAACGGGCGGTTCCTCTACACGCGGCTGACGTACACCTGGTAGGGACGGACAGACGGACCGGGCGGCCGGCACGCGAGAAGAGGTGCCGGCCGCCGTTCGCATCCCGGCGATCACTCAGCCGTGGTCTCGACCCAGCGATGCATGGCCCCGTCGAGCGCAGCCTCGGCGTCCTTCAGCGCCCGATTGAGCTCGGCGGCGCGGCGCGCCGCCGCGGCGCTGCCGTCGTAGAGCGCCGGGTCCTGGAGTTCGGCGCGCGCCGCCTCGACACGCGCTTCCGCGTGGGCCACGCCGCGCTCCGCTTTCTCGACCGCCCGCTTCCGGTCGCGGCGCGTCGCATGCTCCTTCTCCTGCGACTGCGCACTCCGCAGCGCGAGCTTCTTCTCGGCCTCGCGGCGGGCAACGGCAGCGCGGCTGGCCTCCGTTGCGGCCTCGGCGGCGCGCAGCTTCTGTCGCTCCTCCCATTCCACGAACGTGCCGGCGAAGTCCTCCACCCGCACGCCATCGAATGCCCAGACGCGCGTGGAGAGCTCGCGCAGGAAGGCGCGGTCGTGGCTGACGAGCAGCACTGTCCCCTCGTAGCCGTCGAGGGCGTCCTCGATGGCCTCGATGGACTCCACGTCGAGGTGGTTGGTCGGTTCGTCGAGCACCAGCAGGTTGGCGCGCGCGAGCGTGATCATGGCCAGCGCGAGACGCGAACGTTCGCCGCCCGAGCAGACGTCAGTGCGACGCTGCACCGTGTCACCGGAGAAGCCGAAGGCGCCGAGAAGGCCTTGGATCTGACCCCGGGTCCACAGGGGGCGCAGGTCGTTGATCACGTCGTACACGGTCGTGCCCATCGGCACCTGCGCGAGATCTTGGCGGAAATGCGCGTGGCTGATGGATCCGCCGAGCCGGCATTCCCCGGCCGTAGGCTCGCGTTCGCCGAGGATGGTGCGCAGAAGCGTGGACTTGCCGGCGCCGTTGGGGCCGACGATGGCCACCACGTCGCCGCGCATGGCGGTGGCGTGGAAGCCCTTCACGAGGGTGCGGCCCTCGACGGCGATGTCCACCTTGTCGCAATAGACCACGCGGTCGCCACCGCGTTCCTTGACCTCCAGGGAGAACGACATCGCCTCGGATTCACCGGGCGGCGGGGTGAGGCGCGGCAGCCGCGCAAGCAGCTTGCGGCGCCCCTGCGCCTGCTTGGTGTTCTGCCCCGCGATGTTGCGGCGGATGAACTCCTCTTCCTTGGCGATGAACTTGCGCTGCTGATCCACCTGGCGTTCGAGCGCCAGCCGTCGCTCGGCGCGCTGCGTCACGAAGGCGGAGTAGCCACCGCGGTAGGCCGTGACGGTGCCGCCCTCGACGTGGAGCACGTGGTCAACGGTTTCATCGAGGAAGGCGCGGTCGTGGCTGATGATGAGCGCCGTCCCGCGGCGTTCGCGCAGGTACTGTTGCAGCCACTCGGTCGTCTCGAGATCCAGGTGGTTCGTCGGCTCGTCGAGCAGGAGCACGTCGGCGGGGGCAACGAGCTGCGCGGCCAGGCCCACGCGGCCGCGCTCACCGCCGGACAATACCGAGAGGCGCTTGACCTTGGCTTCCTCCGCGTCGAAGCCGAGGCCCTGCAGCACCGCGTCCACCCGGGCGTGGAAGTCGTAGCCCCCGTCATGGCCAAAGCGCTCCATGTCGTGGCCGTAGCGGTCGAGCGCGGCGGGATCGGGGTGCGCGCCCATGTCGGCCAGCCGGTTGGCCTGCTCGGCGAGCGACGCCTCGAGTTCAATGAGCGAGGCGAACGGCTGGGCGGCGGCCTCCCAGACGGTCACGGCGTCGCCGAAATCGCGGTGCTGGTCGAGCAGCGACAGCCGCAGGCTTCCGGCGCGCGAGACGGCGCCGGCCGACGGACGCTGGTCACCCGTGATGAGCCGGAACAGCGTGGTCTTGCCGGAGCCGTTGCGGCCGATAATGCCCCACCGTTCGCCCTCCGCAATGGTGAATGCGACATCGCGCAGGAGCGTCGTGGCGCCGAACTCGACGCGCACACCGGCAAGGGAGATCTGGGTCACGCGCGCAATCTAATCCCCGAGCGGTCCAGACTGGCGCGAGCACGGCTGGGTGCGGTTATCTTGCTTGCACGGGCCTGCCGCGGGGAACTCCGCGTCCGGTCGTGTGGTACGAGCAGGATTCCTGGTGTTCGCTCTCCCCCAGCGCGGAGCCCTCCTCATGGTTGCAGCGGCGGCAGTGGCGCTCCTTTTCGCGGGCGTCGTCGGCGAGCCGGTGGCGAACGGTCCCGGGAGCCGAGGGTCGGGGCCGCGGCTCGAGTCGGCTCGAGTCGGCATTGACCTGGCCGCACCCGATACCGTGAAGCCGCGCCGCCGGGCGGTGCGGCTCAGCGAGGCCTACCACACGCGCCTCCGCATCCACAAGGTCGCCTCATACGCCATGCTGCCGCTCTTCGCGGCGCAGTATGCCGCGGGTAATCAACTGTACAAGAAGGGAAGCGCCGCCCCCGACTGGGCGAAGAATTCGCACGGGGTGCTCGCCACCGGCGTTGCGGGCCTGTTCGCGCTGAACACCATCACCGGCGGACTCAACTGGTGGGAGACACGCCGCCAGGAGAAGGGGCGCACGTGGCGCACCGTGCACGCGGCGATGATGCTGGCGGCCGACGCCGGCTTCACGACCACCGGCCTGCTCGCCGAGGACGCCGAGAAGTCGGGCGACGACCGGCAGTTGCACCGCACGGTTGCGCTCACCTCGATCGGGGTGGCGACCGCCTCGTACCTGATGATGCTCAAGCCGTTCCGGAGAGATTGAGATGGAAGTGCTCGATACGCTGGTCGAGTTCTTGAAGCCGTGGGCCAAGTTCTATTCCAAGTCCACGTCGGCCCAGAACGTCATCCTGTTTGCGCATCTGGCCGGATTGCTGGGCGGTGGCGGACTCGCCATCGCCGCGGATCGGGCGATCTGGAAGGCAGGCGCGGCCACGGAGGAAGTGCGCGCGCGAATACTCGCGGAAGTTGCGGCGGTGCACCGTCCCGTGATCATCGGGCTGGTGCTCGCCATGCTCTCCGGCGCGCTGATGACGGCGGCTGATCTCGAAACCTACGTCACATCGCCGGTCTGGTGGGGTAAGATGGGAGGAGTCGCCGTGCTGCTCGCCAATGGCGCGCGGTTGCGATCCCTCGGAGGTGCTGCCTTGCGCACGCCCGGCGTGGCGCCAGCCGCATGGGCGAAGTTCACGCGTTCCGCACGACTGAGCCTCATGCTGTGGTTTGTCGTCGTGCTGATCGGCGTGATGCTGGGGAACATCTGACCTGCCTCTTCACGATTTCAACGGTGCCATGAGTTCTGATGACTGCGCGGGCAGCTGCCCGCTTGCCCGCCGCGCCTTCCTGAAGGACGTGTCCCTGTTCGCCGCCGCCTTGGCGACCGCGGGACTCGCGCCGCGCGGGGCATCGGCCCTGCCGCAGCCGATTCGCGCCCTCTCGCGCGAACAGGCCGAGGTGCGCTACCCGATACCGGCCACGGACGGCGTGCGGTTTGATGACGACAACGAGGTGATCCTGGTGCGCTTCAACGGTCGCGTGTACGCGTTCCTCCTGTCCTGCCCGCACCAGAACACGGCGCTGAAACTCGACCCCGCTGGCTCGGGCGGGTTCTACTGCACCAGACATGAATCCCGGTACAAACCCAGTGGCGAATTCATTTCCGGGCGCGCGACGCGCAATATGGATCGCTTTGCGATTCGCCGCGATGGCGCGTCGGTGGCGGTGAACCTGGACGTGTACTACGAGTCGGATTCCGAGCCCACGCAGTGGGCCGCTGCGATGATCACCGTCTGAACCGAGGCGCCCCCCATGGAAAATGCTCATCCCTGCAGCCACTCCTGCGCCGTGCGACGCCGGGAGTTCCTCGGCGCGGCGCGGTGGCGGGGACGGTGAACATCACGAGATAGGTGCACGGTGCAGGGTGGGGTGAAGAGGCAGGGGCACGGTGGGGTGCGCGGTGCAGGGTGGGGTGAAGGGAATAGGGGGCGAACCGTCAAATCGGTCCGCCCCCCTTCTCTCTTCACCTCCCAAGCACCCTGCACCCCACTGTGCCCGTGCCCCTGCCCCTGTGGTCACCCAATCGGCACTTCGGGACAGAGGGTCCCGCTCTCCATCGCCCGCTGGGCCACCGCCTTCTGCCGCGCATCCTGGTTGCGCGAGAGGCCGCGCACCGCGCGGCGCGCTCGGCGGGAGGCGGACGCGACGAAGAGCCGCGCACAGTCGAGGTCGGGGGCCGCTTTCGCTTCGTCGCCGCCGGTCGCCTCCAATGCTGCCGTTGCACGGGAGAGCGCGCAGACCGCCATGTAGATGTCGATCGCGGCGTTGGCGAGACGCTCCTGGTGGAACTGCTTCTCGATGATCGCCTTCCCCTCGGCCATCAGCACGCTTTCGACGCCGAGCGCGAGGTCCTGGACCACTTCCGCCACCATGTCAGCCTCGTCCTTGAGCGCCGCGTGCACCTTGCTGAACTCGGGCTTCACCATCTGCTTCTTGGCTCGGCCCGCGATATAGCCGCTGATGGCGCCGATGGAGCGCAGCGGATCCTTGAACGCCTTGCCGATCTGCTTGAGCCGCTCGCCGGGCTCCTGCAGCGCCGAGAGTGCGATGAGGGCGCGCAGGATCTCGTTGGTTCCCTCGAAGATCATGTTGATGCGTGCGTCGCGCACGAACTGCTCGTACGGATATTCCTTGGAGTAGCCGATGCCGCCGGCGATCTGCATGGTGTCGTGCGCCGTGCGGTTGGCGAGTTCCGATGCGAAGATCTTGCAGCAGGCGGTTTCGAGCGAGAAATCCACGCCGCCGCGGTCCACCATGGCGGAGGTCACCATCCACGCCGCGTCCGATGCGTAGCAGTCGGCGGCGGCCGACGCGAACTTCCGCTGGATCATCTCGAACGAGCCGATGGGACGCCCGAATTGCTCACGCTGCTTCGCGTACTCGAGCGCATGGCGCATCATCTCGCGCGTGCCGCGTGACGATGCCGCCGCGAGGCCCAGTCGGCCGGAGTTGAGGATCTCAAGGGCGATCTTGAAGCCCGCGCCGACATCACCGAGCCGGTCTTCCACCGGCACCTTCACGTCCTCGAAGGTGAAGGTGCGCGTGTCGGAGGCCTTGATGCCCATCTTCTGTTCCGGCTGCCCTACGGAGACGCCGGGAGCGTGCGCGTCCACGAGGAACGCGGTGACGCGCTGCTTCGGCTTGCCGTCCACCGTCATCGGCACCTTCGCGAAGACCGTCAAGAGTCCGGCGTACCCGGCGTTGGAGATCCAGATCTTCGTGCCGTTCAGCACGTAGTGCGTGCCGTCCGCGCTGGGAATGGCGATGGAGCGCATCGCTTGGGCGTCGGATCCCGAACCCGGCTCGGTCAGGCAGAACGCGGCGATCAGTTCGCCCGAGGCGCACCTGGGCAGGTATTTCTGTTTCTGTTGCTCGGTGCCGAAGAGCGTGATCCCCTTGCAGCCGATGGACTGGTGCGCGCCAAAATAGACGGCCAACGCGGCATCCACGGCACCGATCTCACCGAAGACGCGGTTGACGACCATCGCACTGGCGCCGAAGCCGCCGTATTCCTCGGGAATGTTGAGTCCCATCAACCCTAGTTCGGCCATGCCGGCGCGCGTCGCGTCGGTGAACTTGCCGTCATGATCGTGCTTTCGCGGGTCGACCGTCTCTTTGGCCCAGCCGCGGAATGAATCGAGAATGGCGGCCGCGGCCTCGCGGTCGGCTTCCGACGGAACGGGGAAGGGGAAAACGAGGTCTTCGCGGATATCGCCCGAGAAAAGCGCCTTGGTGAACGACGGGTTCTTGTCGGGGTCGGCGAGATGAGGAGTCTTGGACACGGTTGGCACCTGATGCGTGAGGATGGTTGGCATCGATAAAGCTACAGCCGTCGAGACAAGGCGGTCAGAAGATGACCGGGAGGGGGAGGGGTGCAGGGGTTGGGTGAGGAGGGAGGAGTGGAGGGAGGAGGGCGGAGTGGGGAGGCCTGCCTATGGTTGCGGCTTGAAGGTGCTCCACGGGCCAATGGTCTTCCGGAACAACAACTCGTCGTAGCCCTTGACGAGAAAGTCCTTCAGGGTGCCGACGAACTCGAAGCCGAGCCGCTCGTAGAGGCGGCGCGCGCCGGGGTTGAACGACGACACGCAGAGGAAAACGTTGGGCGACTCGCGATGGATGCGCCGCTCGGCGAAGGCCACGAGTTGCGTGCCGAGGCCTGAGCTGCGCGCCGAGGCGGCCACGCACACCGAGGTGATGTACCCGGGAAACTGGCCCTTCATCGTGAGCAGGATGAACCCCGCCACCCCGTCCCCGGTACGGGCGACATACAGCTCGCGGGAGGAGTCGGAAACCGCGGTCAGGCAGCGGGCAAAGTCGCGTCCGAGTGTGATCCAGGGGTCGGACTCCGACATCATGCGGGCGCAGGCCTCGCGGTCGGCAGCGTCGCGGGCGAGTTCGATGGTGAAGTTCATCTACGCGGTGTCTGGTTGGGGCTTCTCAACGATACGAAAGCGGTGGTCATGCGGCGACTATTGATGCGGGGTGGGTCTTACTGCCTTGCCGCGGATTTCACGGATCACGGGCGGATGGACGCGGATCATACACGAGGGGGCTCGCCACGCCGACTTGGTCTTCGGGCGGAGTACCCCAATTGACGTTGATCCGCGCCATCCGCCCGCATCCGCGTAATCCGCGGCAAAGCTGTAGAACTCGGCCCTCCTTCGAAGCGTCCGGACCCGCACCGGCCAGGCGTCCAAACGGTCTCCCAAACCTTTCAGAACCCCCCTCCGGGCGGTACGTTTTCGCGGTTACCTACACCCCGGAAACGGTCCATGCCCCGTCTGTTCCGATATACTTGGCGCGCCCTCCCGGTCAGCGTGCTCCTCCTGACCTCCTGTGCGACCTTTCGCGCGCACGCGCAGGGCGGCTGGAAGCCCTTGTTCGATGGTTCCTCTACGTCCGCGTGGCGCGGGTACCGCAGCCAGGAACTGCCGAAGGGATGGGGCATCGAGGACGGCGTGCTGGTGAAGAAGGGGACCGCTGCCGACATCATGACGCGCGAGACCTTCGGCGATTTCGAGCTCGAACTGGAGTGGAAGCTCGAGAAAGGCGGGAACGCCGGTCTCTTCTACCGGGCCACCGAGCAGTACGACCGGATTTACTGGAGCGGCACTGAGTATCAGCTGCTCGACGATGCCAACGCGCCCGACGGACGGACGCGGCTCACTTCGGCCGGTGCGGCCTACGGGCTGTATCCGGCTGCCGAGGGGGCACTCAAGCCGGCCGGCGAGTGGCAGAAGACGCGCATCGTGGTGAAGAAGAACCACGTCGAGCACTGGCTCAACGGCACCAAGGTGGTCGAGTACGAACTGTGGAGCGCCGACTGGAAGGCCAAGGTCGCTGCGTCGAAGTTCGCGAAGTACCCCAAGTACGGCCTCGCGGCGCGCGGTGCCATTGGCATTCAGGGCGACCACAATGGCGCGCTCTCGCTCCGCCACATCCGCATCCGCCCGCTCGACTGACCCCGGCGTTCCACCGCCACCGGAGCCTCGATGAACGCGACGCGCCTCAAGCTGATGACGATGATGTTCCTCCAGTACTTCATCTGGGGGGTCTGGTTCGTGACGATGGGCACGTACCTCGGTGCCACGCTCAAGTTCTCGGGGACGCAGATCGGGCAGGCGTATGGGGCGACGGCCATCGCTGCGCTGCTGTCGCCGTTCTTCGTTGGCATGGTGGCCGACCGGTTCTTCTCGTCGGAGAAACTGCTGGCCATCCTGCACCTGGCCGGTGCGGCCCTGATGTGGATCGCCTCGACACAGACGACCTTCGCGACGTTCTACCCGGTGCTGATCGGCTACGCACTCTGCTACATGCCGACGTTGTCGCTGACCAACAGCATCAGCTTCCACCATGTGAAGGATCCGGGGCGTGAGTTTCCGGCCATTCGGGTGCTCGGCACGATCGGCTGGATCGTCGCCGGCATCATCGTGGGCTGGGTGCTCAAGGCCGACGCGCAGGCGCTGCCAATGCAGCTCGCCGCGTACGCGTCGGTGGCGATGGCGGCCTTCTCGCTGATCCTTCCGCACACGCCACCCAAGGCCGCCGGAACGCCGTTCAGTTGGCGTGACGCGCTGGGCGTCGACGCGCTGCAGCTGCTCAAGCAGCCGGACTTCCTGCTCTTTGTCATCGGGTCGTTCCTGCTCTGCGTCCCGCTGCAGTTCTACTACGCGTTCGCCAACCTCTTCCTCAACGAGATCGGCGCGCCATGGCCGGCGTTCATCCAGATCCTGGGGCAGACGAGCGAGATCTTCTTCATGCTCCTGCTCCCGTTCTTCCTGCGGAAGTTCGGGATCAAGTGGATCATGGTCGGCGGCATGGCGGCGTGGGCACTGCGCTACTTTGCGTTCGCTCACGGCGACGCGGCGGGCGGGATGTGGATGATCTACGCCGGCATCCTGCTCCACGGCGTCTGTTACGACTTCTTCTTCGTGGCCGGCCAGATCTACACCGACGAGCGCGCCGGCGAGAAGATCCGTGGCGCCGCGCAGGGCTTCATGAACTTCGTGACCAACGGCGTTGGCTACCTCATCGGCGCGTCCGTCTCGGGCGCCGTCGTGCAGCGCTTCACGACGACGACAGCCGATGCCACGACCGCCTCCACGCACAACTGGCCCGCCATCTGGTTGCATCCGGCCATTGCCGCCGCGGCGGTGATGGTGCTGTTCGCGATCCTGTTCCGTCCCAAGGAAACCCCGGCCGTGCCGGGCGCCGCCAACCGAGGAGCATGACGATGACGACCAAGAATCCCGTGTCCACTCCCGACGCTGCCGCGGAGAGCCCGACCGTCTCGCGCCGCGAGTTCGTGGAACAGACCTCGATGGCCGGCATGGCCTTCACCATCGTCAAGCCGCACGTCCTCGGCGGGCCGCGCCACGTAGCGCCGAGCGACAAGGTGAGCGTTGCGTGCATCGGCGTCGGCGGCATGGGGCACAGCGACGTCCGGGGCTTCGCCGCGCAGGCCGACTGCAACATCCACGCGCTCTGCGACGTGGATGACGTGGCGGCCGAGCGCACCTACCGGCTGCAGCCGCAGGCGAAGAAGTACAAGGACTACCGCGAGATGATCGACCGCGAGGCGAAGAACATCGACATCATCACCGTGTCCACGCCCGACCATCTCCATGCATCGGCGTCAATGCTGACGCTCAAGGCCGGCAAGCACCTCTACTGCCAGAAGCCGCTGGCCCGCACCGTCGCCGAAGTCCGCTCGCTCAAGGCCGAGGCAGCGCGGCGCCCGAAGCAGGCGACGCAGATGGGCAACCAGGGGCACGCCGCCGAGGGCATCCGCGTGATGCGCGAGTGGGTGGAGGCGGGGTTGATCGGCAAGGTCGTCAGCATCGACTTCTACACAAACCGTCCCATCTGGCCGCAGGGGATCCGCCGGCCGAGCGAAGCGCACAACGTGCCGCCGACGCTCGACTGGGAGCTCTGGCTTGGCCCCGCGCCGTTCCGTCCGTATCACCCGGCGTACGCGCCGTTCAACTGGCGCGGCTGGTGGGATTTCGGCACCGGCGCCATGGGCGACATGGCCTGCCACATCATGGACTGCGCGGTGTGGATCCTCGGCCTCAAGTTCCCGGGCCGCGTGATTCCGGAGACATCGCAACTCTTCCCTGAGACGGCGCCCAAGATGTCGCGCATCACGTACGAGTTCCCGGTGGCCGGCACGATGAACGCCATCGGCAGGAACGGCATCGTGACGCTCAACTGGCGTGACGGCGGCATCCTGCCGGCTCGCCCGGAAGGGTGGCCGCTCACCGAGAACTGGCCATACAGCGATGACGGCTTCCAGCTCTGGGTTGGCGAGAAAGGGATGATCATGGCCGGCACGTACGGCGAGAATCCGCGTCTCGTGGACGCCGAGGCGGACAAGGCTGTCAAGGCCGCGCCGCTGCCACAGAAGTTCCCGCGCACCAAGGGCGTGTACGGCGAGTTCATCGAGGCGATCAAGGCGGGCACGCAGCCCGGTTCGAACATTGCCGGCCACGCGGGTCCGCTCACCGAGATGATCGTGCTCGGCAACCTGGCGGTCCGCGCGGGGCGCAGCATTGACCTCAACCCGACGACGGGCGAGCTGCTCACCACAGGGATCAACGAAGAGTGGATTACGCCGAAGTACCGTGCGGGGTACAGCTACTGATGCACCGGCACAGCCGCATCGTCGCGATGGCGCTCATCGGTCTGTGTGCCGGTGCATCAGGGGCACAGGCACGGGCACAGGCGCCACAACAGCAGGCAGGGGCACCTCAACCGCGGGCACAGGCACAGGCACAGGCACAGCAAGCGACTTCTGCCCCGGCGAACAAGCATGTCCAGGGGCGGCCATTGGTCTACGCCCCCGACGCGAACCTGCTCATCGCCGAGCGCGGGAGCGAACTGCGCGGCGTCGTGGAGAGGTATTCCGCTGACCGTGCCGTACTGCAGCGGCGCTACCCGCAGCAGTACTCGCCGTCTCAGCGCGAGGTGTTCGGCACGTTCTACCAGGCGTGGCTCGACCAGCTCAAGGCGATCGACTTCAATGCGCTGAGCCACAGCGCCAAGGCCGATCACGTCCTCCTCCGCAACACCATTGAAGAGGCGCAGGACCTGCTGCAGCGTGACACCAAGGTGTACGCCGACCTCGGCGCGCTCCTCCCGTTCGGCGACTCGGTCTTTGCGCTCGAGGACGCGCGCCGCCGGATGGAAGCGGTGGACGGTCCACGCTCGGCGCGCACGCTCGCGTACATCGGCGCCACGGTGAATGCCCTGCGCACGAAGATCGAGAACCCGCCCAAGGGCGACTCGTCGGTGGCCAGGATCACCAAGGTGGCGGCGTACCGCGCCGCCGAGGTGACCGCGTCGCTGCGCACACTGCTGCGCAGCTGGCACCAGTTCTACAACGGCTACGATCCGCTCTTCTCGTGGTGGACCGGCGCGCCGTACCGCGCGGCGGATTCGGCGCTCGTCAACTACCAGCGCGTGCTGCGCGAGAAGATCGTCGGCTGGAAGCGCGGCGATGACGAGCCCATCGTGGGTCTGCCCATCGGCCGCGCGGCGATCGAGACGAGCATCACGCACGAGATGCTGCCGTACTCGCCGGAGGAGCTGATCGCCATTGCGCAGAAGGAGCTCGACTGGGGCGAGCGCGAGATGAAGAAAGCGGCGCGCGAGATGGGCTTCGGGGACGACTGGAAGGCGGCGATGGAGAAGGTGAAACAGAGCTACGTGCCGCCCGGCGAGCAGGTGAACATGGTGCGCGACCTCGAGTTCGAGGCGGTGCAGTGGCTCCGCGACCACGACATGGTCACCATTCCGCCGCTCGCGCAGGACGTCTGGCGCATCGAGATGATCTCGCCGGAACGCCAGAAGACCTCGCCGTTCTTTCTCGGCGGCGAGGTGTTCCAGGTGGCATATCCCACCGACAGCATGTCGGATGACGACAAGCTGATGGCGATGCGCGGCAACAACCCGCACTTCTCACACGCCACGGCCTTCCACGAGATGATCCCCGGCCACCACATGCAGGGGTTCATGACGTCGCGCTACTATCCGTACCGGCGCGAATTCAGCACGCCGTTCTGGAGCGAGGGCGGTGCGTTCTACTGGGAGACGATCCTGTGGGACAACGGCTTCCACTCGAAGCCCGAGGACCGCATCGGCGCGCTGTTCTGGCGCATGCACCGCTCGGCGCGGGTCATCTTCTCGCTCAACTTCCATCTCGGGAACTGGACGCCCCAGCAGTGCATTGAATTCCTGATTGACCGCGTGGGGCACGAGCGGGCCAACGCAACGGCGGAGGTGCGTCGTTCGTTCAATGGGTCGTACGGGCCGTTGTATCAGGTAGCGTACATGATGGGCGGGCTGCAGTTCCGCGCGCTCCATCACGAAGTGGTGGACGGCGGCAAGATGACGAACCGCCAGTTCCATGATTTCATCTTCACGCACGGGTCCATGCCCGTGGAGATGGTGCGGGTGCTGATGCTCGGGCAACCGCTGGCGCACGACTTCCGCACGCAGTGGAAGTTCGCGGCCACCCTACCGCCCCCCGGAGGCAAGTAGCCATGTCGGTGCGTGTGGAAGCGGCGGTTGATTCGTTTGCGGCGGCATTGTCGGCGCAGCACGCCGGCGTCCACCGCATCGAGTTGTGCGGGCCGTTGCATGACGGGGGCACGACGCCGAGCGCCGGGCTGATCGCGCGGTCCCTCGAGCGGCTGCTCGTGTCGGTGCACGTGCTGGTGCGCCCGCGGGTGGGCGACTTCGTGTACACGGACGACGAGTTCGAGATCATGAAGCGCGACATTGCCGTGGCCAAGGAACTCGGGGCGGACGGCGTGGTGATCGGCATCCTCACGCCCGACGGCGAAGTGGACGCCGGCCGGCTGGCCGAACTGCACGCGGTGGCGAGTCCCATGCGGGTGGGCTTTCATCGCGCGTTCGACAGCGTGAAGGACCAGGATGAGGCGCTGGAGCTGCTGGTCTCGCTGCAGTTCGACTGCATCCTGACGAGCGGCGGGGCGAAGACGGCAGCGGAGGGCGCGCCGCACCTGAAGCGCCTGGTGGAACGCGCCGGCGACCGCATCATGATCATTGCAGGCGGCAAGGTGACGCCGGCGAACGTGGCCGCGCTCGTGAAGGCGACCGGCGTGCCGATGGTACACGGACGTGAATACGCGGGAATGCTGAGGGCGGTGGAGGGGCTGTAGGTCGAGACTGCCCCCAGCAACGCCGAACGGCGCCTGGTGGCGTCGTTCGGCATCCTAGCCGAGCATCGATCGGACCACAAACCACACATTCGCCGGCCGCTCCGCCAGCCGCCGCATGTACCACTTGTACCAGGCGCTGCCATAGCTGATCAGCGTCTTCACCGTGCGTCCCTGGCTGCGCAGACGGCGCTGGTCGGCGTCGCGGATGCCGTACAGCATGTGGATCTCGTATCCCTTGTCCGGCGTGCCGTGTGCCTTGGCGCGCGCCACCAGCCGGTCGAGCAGCGGAATGTCGTGCGTACCAAGGATCGGCGTGCACCGGCCGGTCGCCGCGGCCTGCAGCATCCGGTCGGACAGGTCGAAGTAATTGCGGTTGGTGTCGGCCTTCACGGGATACGCCACGGACGACGGCTCGGCGTACGCCCCCTTCACGAGCCGGATGATGGGGTTCAGGTCCATCAGCGCGTCAATGTCCGCCTGCGTGCGATACAGGTACGCCTGCAGGGCCAGCCCCACGTGCGGATGCCTCTCCTTGAGCGTGCGGTAGAGCTTCAGCGTGGGGTCCACATAGACGAACCCTTCCATGTCGATCCAGAAGACCTTGCCGATGGACTCACTGCGTGCGGCGAGCACCGTCATGTGCTCGAGGCACTTGTCGTATGACAGGTCGAGTCCGAGCTGCGTGGGTTTCACGCTCACGTGGCCGTCGAGTCCGGACGCCGCCAACTGGTCGAAGAACCACAGGTAGTGGTCGCGCACGGCCTCCGCGTCAGCGGGCACGACGATGTTCTCGCCGAGCTTGGTGAACACGGTGCCGCGTCCCTCGGCCTTGAGCGCCTGGGCCGCGCGCAACGCGTCCTCGGGCGCCTCGCCCGGCATGAAACGCCGCGTGGCGCGCCTCACGAACGTGCGCTGCGTCGCTTGCCGGTTGAGGAACGGCGAGTCGGCCATCTTGAGGAGGATCGTGCGCCCCAGGCTCATGGCTTCCAGGTCCCCTGCGCCACCTTCGGCTTGAAGGTGTTGAGGTTCTTCGGCGGGAAGGCGAGCGTCTTGCCGCTCTCTGCGCTCTGATAGGCGGTCATCAGCATCTTGACGACCTCCAAACCGTCATCGAACGTGAGCAACGGTTCTTCACGTCCGAGGAAGACATTCACGAAGTGACGGTCTTCATCAGTGTAGCCGTACGCGAGATGCTCCTGCGGCACCACCGGCATCACGCCCTGTTCGGCGTTCTGCTTCTCCACCAGGTCCTCGCCCGCACGTCCCGTGACCTCGCGGCTGAAGAAGAGCTGCAGCCCGCTGTCGAGCGAGTTCCACTTCATCGAGTACTCGGGGCCCAGCAGCTCCGCCGACAGGCGCAGACCGGCGCCGACGAAGCTCCACGACGTGGACGCCTCGCCGATGACCGTGTGTCCCTCGGCGGTCTCGAACTCAATCGTCAGCGACGCAAAATCCTCGGACGGCGCCTTTGCATAGTCCACCTGCGCACCCATGGTCTGCTTGAGCTTCTTCACGTACGCGGGGCGCGACCACTTGAGCGAGGCGATGTGGCCGGTGACCCGCACGGGCTTCACGGTGCTGAGCGGTTCGCCGGGGCGGGTGAGCAGATGCTGCACGACAAGCGCCGAGTGGCACATCATGTCGTTCAGGACGCCGCCGCCCTGCAGCTGCCCCATCCAGAACCACGGGCTGTGCGGGCCGCTGTGCTCCTCGGCGGCGCGCGCCAGGTACGGGCGCCCCGTGGTGGCCGCGCCGCGCGCCCAGATGAGCTTCTTGCCCGCCTCGACGTGCGGGGCGAAGAGCTGGTTCTCGAGATAGCCGGTCTTGAGCCCCACGGAATCCACGAGCTGCTTCACCCGCTTGGCTTCGGTCACGTTGCGCGCGAGCGGCTTCTCGCAGGCGATGCCCTTCAGCTCGCCCTTGCCGCGCTTGATCGTGTCGACGATCTCTTCTACGTTCTCGATGCGCGCGTGGTTGGGGCCGCTCAGCCAGATGGCGTCAATCGCCGGGTCGGCCACCATCTGTGCGATGCCGCGGTACGGCTTGCAGTCGCCGACGTTCAGCGATCGGCAGTACGCGGCGGCCGACTTGGCGCCCTTGTCGTCGGGACTCCAGACGCCTAGGATGTCGGCGCCGCGGACGCCCACCCAGCCCTGCATGTGAAAGCGGGCATTGAAGCCGGAACCGATGAAACCAACTCCAAGTCGAGACATGGCGGGGTGCAGGGGAGGGGAACAGGGTATGGTGCGGGGAATTATCGCTCACGGCGAGGGAGGTGCGCTATACGACTGGTGCGGGACGCTGGGCTTCTTTACCACGGAGCACACGGAGAACTGCTGGAGAACCACGGAGTACGACCACTTCCTGGGGGACCTACGCGCGCCACGCGAACATCAGCGTAGCGCGATGTCGTTACCCCAGGCATTTGCACCTACTCCGTGGCCCTCAGGCTGTTCTCCGTGTGCTCCGTGGTGAAAAAGCCCAGCGGCCGCACAAGGAAAACGGCGGAGCATCCGTCACAGATGCCCCGCCGCTCATGACTTGGCAACGCGGTGCGACGCTATCCGCGACGGGCGGGGCGCATCGACATCTTGTACGAGACGCCCAGCTTTTGCAACTGCGGTTCGGGGCAGCCCTCCCACACCGGGACGATCGTGTTGCCCATGTACCCGATGTCCTTGTAGCCGACGCGGCTGGACCAGAAGCCGCTCGCCGTGAGGTCGCGGAACTTGGTGAAGAACTCGACCCCCGGCTTGAGCGCCGCCGGCGCCTTCCTGGGGAAGGCGATGTCGTCGAGCACCTGCTTCTGCTGTTCCGGTGTGCAGGCCACGAAGCCGTGCCTGAAACGCTTCGTGCATTCGCCGTTCAGCCAGACCAGGCCGTCGCGCATCCACTTCTGGTTCGACTTGAAGTCGCTCATGATGAAATCCATGAACTCAGGCACGCCCGCCTCCGTGGCGCTTCCCGACCGCGCGTCCCCGGGAATCACGAGGTCGGAGAGCGTGCGCACCATCGGCCATTCAGCCTTGGTGAAGAAAACCGGCCTGTACGCAGGCGCCCCCTGCTGCAATGCCGCGTTCGCGTACTCGGCGGCCCGCGCCACATCAGGCGACGCGAGGCCGATCGCTGCGAGCGACGCCGCGCCCAGCATCTTCACCACGGCTCGGCGATCCATCCCTGGCGGCGCAGCGTCCTGCGGCCCAGCGAGTGGCAGCGCGCGCGACGAACCCGCCGCCGGAACTGCCGTTCTCCGCCGTTCTCCGCCATTCCCTGCCTTCTTCTGTCTCATAGAACTCCCGCCTTCCGCTGCTGCACGATGTAGTCGGCGGTTCGCCACGCGAGCGCCATGATCGTCCACGTCGGGTTCTTGTCGGCCTGGCTCACGAACGGCCCGCCATCGGCGACGAAGAGATTCCTGCACCCCCATGCCCGCTGGTGCACATCAACCGCCGAGTTCTCGGCGCTGCTCCCCATGCGTACGGTGCCGAGTTCATGGATGATCTGCCCGCCGTTGGAGATGCCGTAGCCCTTCTCGGGACCGGGCATCGGGCTCCACACCTCGCCACCCATTTCGGCGATGAGCTTGCGGAACGTCTCCTGCATGTGCTTGACCTGCTTGTGCTCGTGATCGCTCCACTTCCAATGGAACTTGAGCACGGGGATGCCCCACTTGTCCTTCTTCGCGGGATCGATCTCGCAGTAGCTGTCGGCGTTGGGGACCATCTCGCCGCGGCCGGAAAAGCCGATGGTCGAACCCCAGTAACGGCGATAGTCGTTCTTGAGGCCGGCGCCGTAGCCCGAGAAGTGGGGGTAGTTCTCGATGCCGCCCATGAAGCCGTAGCTCGGCTGGCCGAGGCCGCCCCACACCTCGATGTGGTAGCCGCGCGGGAAGTCGAGCTTCTTGTTGTCGAGCCACCACGGCATGTAGATGTGACCGCCGCCCACACCGTCGCAGTTGTGGCGCACGCGATCGGTCAACTTCGGGATGAAGCCGCCCACGTCGGTGCCGGTGCTGTCGGTGAGGTACTTGCCCACGACGCCGCTCTGGTTGCCGATGCCGTTGGGGAAGCGCGGCGACTTGCTGTTGAGCATGATGCGCGAGGTTTCACACGAACTGGCGGCGAGGACGATGATGCGTCCCCTCACGTGCATGTCCTTGCCGGTGGGCTTGTCGATGTAGCTCACGCCGGTGGCGTTGCCCTTGGCGTCCACCGTCACCTCGCGCGCCATCGCGTCGGTGATGATGGAGAGCCGTCCGGTCTTGGCCGCCGGGAAGAGGAGCACGTCGCCCGACGTGAAGTTCGAGTTGGTCATGCAGCCGCGATTGCAGTTCGCGCAGTAGTGGCACGGCAGGCGGTTGTGCAGCGGCTTGGTGATGATCGAAAGGCGCGACGGGATGCACCAGATGCCGAGCCGGTCCGCGGTCTGCTTGATCAGCAGTTCGTGGCACCGCGGACGCGGTGCGGGCTGGAAGATGCTGTCGGGGTGGTTCGGAAGATTTTCCTTCGATCCGAAGATCCCGACGAGCTGATCCACCTTGTCGTAGTAGGGCGCGACGTCCTTGTACGTGATCGGCCAATCGTCGCCAAGGCCGTCAATGCTCCTGCGGCGGAAGTCGTCGGGGCCAAAGCGGAGCGAGATACGCCCCCAGTGATTGGTGCGGCCGCCGAGCATGCGGGCCCGCCACCAGTCGAACTTCTGTCCCGCGGCAACGGTGTACGGCTCGTCGGGGATCTGCCAGCCGCCGATGCAGGCGTCGAACTCGCCGAACGGCCGCTCGGGCGTGCCCGCCCCGCGACGCGGCGAATCGTACGGCATCTTGAGCATCGTGGAATCCCTGGTGTTGTCCCACCAGCCGCCGGCTTCGAGCATGAGCACATTGGCGCCGGCCTCCACGAGCACGTGGGCGGCGATGCCGCCGCCCGCGCCGGAACCGACGATGACGACATCGTATTCGAGGCGCTTCGGTTGCGTTTGCATCCGGCGAAAATGTCGCTTCGCACGCCCGTTCGCCAGCGGCCGCGCCGGTTGATGGCCGCGCCGGTTGATGGCCGCGCCGGTTGAGCGCCTCCCCTGGACGCACCATGTTGGAGGTGACGCGGGAGGCGCCATGTTCGAGGATGCCGAGCTGGGTCATGCCATCGACAAGGCCACGTACGAGGCGCGCGTGCCAACGCTGCGCTCCGAGCTGCTCGATGCGCAGTTCGCGCTCAAGGACCAGAAAGCGTTCCCGGTGCTGCTGCTCGTGGGCGGCGTGGAAGGCGGCGGGCGGGGCGAAACGGTGAACGCGCTCACGTCGTGGCTCGATCCGCGGCACATCGAGGTGAACGGGATGGGCGAGCCATCCGACGAGGAACTCGAGCGGCCGCGCATGTGGCGCTTCTGGCGCGCGCTGCCGCCGAAAGGGAAGATCGGCGTCTTCTTCGGCTCCTGGTACACTCAGCCCATCCTGGATGCGTCGCTTGCCAAGGGGAAAGTGCGCTGGGCCAGGCTGGACAAGCGCATCGACGAGATCGTGCGTTTCGAGCGCATGCTGGCCGAGGAGGGGGCGCTGGTCCTGAAGTTCTGGTTCCATCTCTCCAAGAGCGCGCAGCGCAAGCGGATCAAGGAGCTCAAGAAGGACCCGCACACCCGCTGGCGCGTGACAGGCATCGACGAGGACTACTTCGAGAAGTACGACCGGTTCCGCGACGTCTCGGAACGGACGATCCGGCACACGTCGACGGCGCTTGCGCCGTGGCTCGTGGTCGAAGGCGTGGACCGCCGGTATCGCGAACTTTTCGTGGCCGAGGAACTGCTGCGCGCGTTGAAGGCCCGGTTGGCGGCGCCCAACGTCGCGCGGCCGGCCCCGGCGCGCCCGAGCGATGCGCCTGAGATCGATGCGCACCGCACGCTGCTCAGCGAACTCGATCTCACGAAGAAACTGTCGAAGGTCAGGTACGAAAAGGAGCTCGAGAAGTGGCAGGGTCAGATGGCGCTGCTCACGCGGCACAAGCGGTTCCGCGAGCGTTCCGTCGTGGTGGTGTTCGAGGGAAACGACGCTGCCGGCAAGGGCGGAACCATTCGCCGCGTCACGGGCGCCGTGGATGCCCGCGTCGTTCGCGTCGTCCCGATTGCGGCGCCGACCGACGAGGAGAAGTCGCACCCGTACCTGTGGCGCTTCTGGCGGCAGCTGCCGCGCAACGGCCACATCACGATCTTCGACCGGTCGTGGTACGGGCGCGTGCTCGTGGAGCGCGTCGAGGGCTTCTGCACACCGTACGACTGGGAGCGCGCGTACGGCGAGATCAACGACTTCGAGGAGGAGGTCTCCACGCACGGCGTGGTGATGGCCAAGTTCTGGCTGGCGATCTCCAAGGACGAGCAGCTGCGGCGCTTCAAGGAACGTGAGCAGGTGAGCTTCAAGACGTTCAAGATCACCGAGGAAGACTGGCGGAACCGCAAGAAGTGGGACGCGTACAGCGACGCGGTGTGCGACATGGTGGGCCGCACGTCAACCGCGAAGGCGCCGTGGACGATGATTGAGGCGAACGACAAGTATCACGCGCGTATCAAGGTGCTGAAGACGCTGTGTGAGCACCTGGAGGAAGCGCTGGACTGAAGTCGCAGCGCCCAGGGGAAGTGTCGGACTAGAACCGCAGCGTCCTGAGATAGTCCGCCGACCGCCGGATGCTCTGCATCGGGTCGGCGGGGTTGTCGTGCTCCACGAAGTAGTGACGGATGCCCGCCGTCGTGCGCGCGGCGAAGATCTGCGTCCAGTCCATGACGCCGGCGCCGACGTCCGTCATGTCGCTGGCCGGCGCCGCAGTAGCATCCTTCACGTGCACCATCTCGAAGCGGCCAGGATGCCGCTCGAAGTACGCGCGCGGATCCTGCCCGGCCTTCATCGCCCAGAAGAGGTCGAGTTCAAATGCCACGAGCGACGGATCCGTGCCGCGGATGAGCAGGTCCATCGGCACCGCACCGTCCACCGGCGTGAACTCGACCGAGTGGTTGTGGAAGGCGAAGCGCAGGCCAGCCGACTTCGCGCGACGCCCGACGTCGTTGAACACGTCCGCCATTCGCTTCCAGTCGTCGGCGGTCTTGATGGCCCGCATATCGAGCGACGCCACCGTCAGGTACCGGATGCCGAGCGTCTGCGCCGACTCGGCGGTCGCGCCGAATTGCTCGCGCACGGCGTCGAGCCCGACATGCGTGGACGGTGCCGTCAGCCCGTGCGCGTCGAGCAGTTGGCGCACCTGCGTGGGCGTCCGGCCGAAATAGCCGGCGAATTCGACCTCGCGATACCCGGCCGCCGCGACCGCGGCGATCGTGCCGGGCATGTCCCTGGTCATCAGGCTGCGCACGGTGTAGAGCTGCAGGCCGATGCGCTCTATGGCGTCAGGCGGCATCGCGCCGGCACGGGTCGCCCGCGGAAACAAGCCAGCGGCCGCGAGCGCGGCCAGCGTCTTCACAGCGTCACGACGCGATGACATTGGATGCCTCCTTCGACGGCGGCGCGGCGATGGCCGCGAGCACCTGGCGATGATGATGGCGGACGTGCTGGGCGGCGAACCGCACCATGTCGTAGAGCGGCAACGCGCCAAGATACGGGTGCACCAGCTGGCGATAAGGCCGCCGCTCGGCGAGAAGGCCGAGGTCGCACAGGCACGCGGTCCCCGTGGCGCGGAACAGCGCGATGCCGTCGGCCGGCGTCTCGGGTCCGGCGCCGGGACGGAGCGGACGCGGTGCCTTGGCCTTGGGGAACGGCGCCCCCCGCAGCAGGCGGGGTTTCACGAAGGCACGCGCCAGGACGAGCATGGGGAACCGCAGGCGGATGCGCAGCGAGTTCTTGCCACGCGCCTCGCCCGCATACTGCGAGTACGTCCGGGCGAGATGATCGGTGATCTCCGCCGGCGACCATGCCTCCGGATCGCGGCGTGCGGTCCATTGCTCTGCGGTCAGTGCGCCGATGGTCGCCGCGAATTCGTCCGCCGCCGCGGCATGCTCAGCGAGCATCGCGGACCACAGCCGCTGCGTGATCGCCGCGTGCATCCGACGCCGGCCGTACCAGAGCACGGGAACGCTGATGACGAGCGCCGCGAGGGCGGCCATCACCAGGTCGGAGGGCGGTGTGTCGTCGAACTCCCGTGCGGCGAGCGGTGCCGTGATGCAGGCGGCCGCTGCGAACAACCAGAGGAAACGCAGGCCGTTCCGCCATCCGATGATCGTCGAAACAACGACGCCGATCGCCGTGACGCCCATCGTGAACCGGCCGACGGCGACCGACTGCCTGATCGCGGCGACGGTCCCGCGGCCGAACAGGCTCCACAGTTCGTTCACGCCGACAAGGCTCATCACGGCGAGGAACACCCATTCCCCCGCCGGACGGCCGAACAGGATCCAGTCGCTGGGCGGAGGAATCCTGAAGCGTGAGGCGCGAGCCATCATTGCGGCCGTGCGCTCGAAAGTTCCGCGGGTGCCATCGTGTCGACGGTCACGGTGGACCCGGTTGTCATGCGACGATGGTAGTTCACTTGGCCGAGATGGTACGCCAGATGCGCCGCACAGTGCATGAGGAACTCCTGCGTGTTCACGCGCACGGCGCCGATCGGCAGCGGAAACTCGCTTGCGAGCACCGCGTCGGTGGCCTGCGGCAGCGCGCGGTCCACGGCGTCCATGGCGGCGTCGAGTTCGCGCAGCAGTTGGGCGCGCGGCAGTCCGCGGGCGGCGAACTCGCGAGGACGGTCGCGCTCGTACGTAATGCCGCCAATCACATGGCCGGCGTAGAGGCGCAGGTTGCCGGCCACGTGAAGCACCAGCGTGCCGCAGGAGTTCGAGACGCCAGGCGGCTGCGCCCACACGGCGTCGTCATCGGGGTACGCCTCGACTTCGCGGCGCAGGCCGCGCAGGTCGCGCAACAGGATGGCGTGGAGATGAGTGGCGATGGAGGGTGTCGTCATGTCGAGCTCCGTCAGGGGGTCATTGCATCAGCGCCGGCAGGTCGCGCGCCAGCGTCTGCACGCTCAGCCACGCCATGGCGAAGGCAACGGCGGCGCCGCCGAGCGTCAGTGCCACGGGATGCCGGTAGTCGCCCACGACCGTACGCCGGCTGGCGGCCACCAGCATCGTGCCGAGCGAGAGTGGGAGAATCAGGCCGTTCAGCGCGCCCACCGCGATCAGCACCTTCACCGGTCGCCCGACGGTCACGAAGACCGCCGTGGACAGGGCGATGAATCCGATGACAAGCCACGTCCAGCGGTTTTCCATGCGCGGCAGCAGCCCGCGCAGGAACGACACCGACGTGTACGCCGAACCGACCACGGAGGTGATCGCCGCCGACCACATCACCATACCGAAGACCCTGTACCCTGCCTCCCCGGCCGCGAGGCGGAAGACCGAAGCCGGCGGATTCTCCGGATCAAGCTGCATGCCGTGCGAGACCACCCCGAGCGCGCCAAGAAAGAGCACCACCCGCATCAGCGATGCGAGGAGAATGGCGCTGGTCGCCGACCGCGTGACCGCGCCCAGCGCCCCGGGGCCGGAGAGCCCGGCGTCGAGCAGGCGGTGCGCCCCCGCGAACGTGATGTAGCCGCCCACCGTGCCGCCCACGATGGTGACGATGCTCAGCGGAGCAATGCGGTCGGGGACGACAGTTCGCAGCACGGCCTCGCCGAGCGGCGGCGCCGCGGCGATGGCCACGTACGAGGCGAGCGCGATCATCACGAAACCAAGCGCCATGGCGAAACGGTCCATGGCACGTCCCGCCTCCTTCACCACGAAGATGGTGATGGCGAGCAATGCGCTGAGCACGGCGCCCGTGCGCACGTCGAACCCGAACATGACGTTGAGGCCCATGCCGGCGCCGGCAACATTGCCCACGTTGAAGGCGAGTCCGCCGATCACCACGAGGAAGGCGAGCAGGTGGCCGAGGCCCGGCACGACGATGTTCGCCACGTCCTGGGCGCGCCGCCCGCTGACGACCAGCACGCGCCAGATGTTCAACTGCGCGCCGAGGTCGAACAGCACCGATAGCAGGATGGCGAAGCCGAAGCTTGCCCCCAGTTGCTGCGTGAAGACGGCGGTCTGCGTGAGGAAGCCCGGACCCACGGCCGACGTGGCCATGAGGAACGCCGCGCCGGCGAGGACACGCAGCGGCGCGGTGCGGTGCTCGTACATCAGGCGATCACGGCCTCGGGGGCATGCCCATCGCCGCCCACTCCTCGCGCGACGGGCCGCACACGCCGGGCACCGGCACTCCCGCCTGCCGCATCAGCACCGTCATCTGGCCGCGGTGATGCCACTGGTGGTTGAGCAGGATCGCCAGCACGCGCCCCTTGGGCCACTCCTCGCCGTACATCGGGATCGTGTCGCCAAGCTGGGCATCGGCCCATGCGGCCCGCACGGCAGCCAGCAGCGATGCCGCCGAGCGCTCGTACTGCGCCGCGATGTCCGCCGCGTGGGCGGGGATGGCGGGGTGCGTCTCCTCCGTCGGGCCCTCGACGCTGAGTTTGGCGTGCCCGCCCATCTCTGCGAGCGTGCAGGTGATGTGCCACGCGAGGAAGCCGAGGGTGCGTCCCCCGGCCACGACCGGCTGCGCGAGCGAGGCGTCGGTGAGATTGCGGAAAACCTTGAGCGTGCTGGCCGTCTCCTGGTTCCACGCCGCGGCGAAGTCGTCAAGCGAGCGATACATGGTGCGTCTCTCCCTGCAGAGTGTCTGTGGCGAATCTAGTCTTGCGGCGTGCCACCGGCGACCATGCGCGGCACTGGGTCAGTCGCGCAACTTGTCCGCGTGCCTGGCGCGCAGCTTGGCGACCTTGGGGGCGATGACCGCCAAGCAGTACGGCTGGAACGGATGCCGCCGGTAGTAGCGGTCATGGTTCGATTCCGCCGGCCAGAACGTCGCGTTCGGCTCGACGGTCGTGACGATGGGCAGGTCGTAGACGCTGTCACGGCTGAGCGCTTCGATGACGGCGCGCGCCTCGGCTTCCTGCTCGGGCGTGTGCGGGAAGATGGCCGATCGGTACTGCGCGCCGACATCCGGCCCCTGGCGGTTCAGCTGCGTCGGATCGTGGATCGTGAAGAAGACCTCGAGCAGGTCGCGGTACGAAATCTCACGTGGGTCATACGTGACCTGCACCACTTCGGCGTGGCCCGTGACGCCGGTGCAGACCTGCTCGTAGGTCGGGTTCGGCCGAGCGCCACCGGCGTAGCCGCTCTTCACGGCGTCGACGCCGCGCAGCCGTTCGAAGGTCGCTTCCAGACACCAGAAGCAACCGCCGGCCAGCGTGGCCTGCGCCAATCCATTGGGGGGCGTCGTCATTTGGGACCGGCAGAAGTATGCGTCGTAATTTGGAGTCCAGCGTACCGTTTTGGAAGCGATCCTGTGTCAGCGGTAATCGTGCGACCGCGCCTCGATGGTTCCCTCGAGTGGAAAGAACTCGTGTGCGCGAATGTGGACGACGCGCTGCCCCACCTGCAGGACGCCGCGCACGAGCAGCAACGGCGTACGCGAGATCAGCAGCGCCTGCCGTTCGAACGCCTGCGGTGTCACGACGACGTTCACCATCCCCGTCTCGTCCTCGAGCGTCAGGAAGACGAATCCCTTGGCCATCCCCGGGCGCTGGCGGCAGATCACGAGGCCCGCCATCCCCACCGGCGCGCCGTCCCGCCCTTCCGTGAGCAGCGCCTTGGCGGTGGCGACATCGTTGAGCTTGAGCAGCGCACGCAGGTGGCGCATCGGATGGCCGTGCAGTGACACGCCGGTGAGCCGGTAGTCCGCCTCGGTGAGTTCCGGCGCCGTGTAGGCGGGAAGCGTCTTCGGCACTTCCACCTCGGGGAAGAGCGCGAGCGGCCCGCCACTCCCGCGCTGTGCCTCGAGCACCTTCCACAGCGCCACGCGCCGACGCCGCGGCGCGGGTTCGTCGCGCACGAACGCGTCCAGCGCGCCCGATTCGGCGAGGAGACGCAGCGCGCGGCGGTCGAGCTGCGTGCGCTGCACGAAATCGTCGATGGACCGGAACCCGCCCCCCGTCCGCGCCCGGCCGATGCGATCGCGGGCGTCAGGTCCCAGACCCCGAATGGAGCGCAGGCCGAGGCGCACGACAGGGGCAGATGGTAGATGGTGGATGGTAGATGGTAGATCGCGCGTCTGTTGTTTCTCTGTTGTCTCTCTGTTGTCTCTCTGTTGTTTCTCTGCGCCGACGAATACAACACCATCTCTTGGCCGGACAATCTTCCCGTCGGCGCACACCATCTGGTGGTCCCATCCGCTCTTCGTCACGTCGGCGCCCATCACCTTCACGCCGTGCCGCTTGGCGTCCTCCACCAGCGTCCCCTCGCTGTAGAAGCCCATCGGCTGGGCGTTGAGGATCGCGCACAGATACTCGGCCGCGTAGTAGTGCCGCAGATAGGCGCTGGCGTAGACGATGAGCGCAAAGCTCGCCGCGTGGCTCTCGGGAAAGCCGTAGTCGGCGAAGGCGTTGATCTGCTGGTAGATCCGCTGGGCGATGTCCTCGGGAATGCCGTTGGCCTTCATGCCGGCGATCATCTTCTGGCAGATGGCGGCCATCCGCTCGTGGCTGCGCTTGTGCCCCATCGCCTTGCGCAGCACGTCGGCCTCGCCCGGCGTGAAGCCCGCGGCGACGATGGCCACCTGCATTCCCTGCTCCTGGAAGAGCGGCACGCCGAGCGTGCGCTTGAGCACCGGCTCGAGCGACGGATGCGGATACGTGACTTCTTCTTCTCCCGCGCGACGCCGCAGGTAGGGATGCACCATCTCGCCCTGGATGGGTCCCGGACGAATGAGCGCCACCTTGACGACGAGATCGTAGAAGCAACGCGGGTTGAGCCGCGGGAGGGTGTTCATCTGCGCGCGGCTCTCCACCTGGAAAACGCCCACCGTGTCGGCGTGGCAGAGGTCGTCGTACACCGCCTGATCGTTCATGTCGAGCTGCGAGAGCTCGATGGTCACGCCGCGCGTGGCGCGCACGTACTTGATGCAGTCTTGCAGCAGCGTAAGCATGCCGAGGCCGAGGAGGTCGATCTTGACGAGCCCCACGGGGTCGAGGTCGTCTTTTTCCCATTGGATGACGGTGCGTCCGGCCATCGCCGCGGGCTCGATGGGGACGATGGTGCACAGTGGCTGTTCGGTGAGGACGAACCCGCCGACGTGGATGCCGCGGTGGCGCGGGGCCTCGGCGAGCTGTTCTACGATGTCAGCCAACGTGTGGGGGGCGGCGGGGGCTGATGTCCCGTTGCACGAGGCGGCCGCAGGACCGCGCAGCGGTCCGAGAGCCTCGTGCAACGGGATATCAGCCCCCGCCGCCTCGCGGGACGGGACATCGCCGTCCGCCACTGCATCGGCTACTGCACCGGCCACTGCCACCGCATCCACCGTTGTCGCAGCGCCTGCCACCGCACTCGCCGTCACCGCACCCGCCCCGCGCCGATGCGCCTCGCGCTCCTCCCGCATGCGCTGGTAGGCCTGCGTGCCCGGCATGAACTGCATCCCCAGCCGGTCGGCTCTAAGCGCCAGCTCCTCCGCCTGCTGCGGCGAGAAGCCAAGCACACGCGCCGCGTCGCGCACCGCGCTGCGCCCGCGCCACGTGATGTGCTCGCACACCATCGCCGCGTGCTCGCGGCCGTAGCGCTCGTACACGTACTGCAGCACGCGCTCACGGTCGCGGTGCGCGAAGTCGATGTCAATGTCGGGCGCCTCGGTGCGCTCCTCGCTGAGGAAGCGCTCGAACAGCAGCTCGAGCTTGATGGGATCCACCGCCGTGATGCCGAGGCAGTAGCAGACGGCGCTGTTGGCCGCCGAACCGCGCCCCTGGCAGAGGATCCCGTCGCGGCGCGCGAAGCGCACGATGTCCCAGACGATCAGGAAGTAACCGGCAAGCCCGAGCTTGGCGATGAGGGCGAGTTCGTGCTCCAGCTGCTTGTCGTGTCGCGCCGTGCGCCGCCACCCCCACCGCTCCGCGGCGCCGCCCTCGACAAGCCGCGCGAGATACTCGTCCTCGCTCACGCCGGGCGGCAGGGTGAAGTGCGGCAGGCGCGGCTTCAGGTCCTGCAGGCGGAACGCGCACCGCTCGGCGATGGCGAGCGTCTGCTTGATGCCCGCGTCATCGTCCTGCCAGCGGCGGCGCATCTGCGCGTGTCCCTTGAGGTACCACTCGCCGTTGGGGCGCAGGCGCGTGCCCATGGCCTCGAGCGTCTCACCGTGGCGCAGCGCGCAGAGCACGTCGTGCGCGAGCCGCTGCGTGGCGCGCGCGTAGTGCACGTCGTTGGTCACCACCCACGGCACGTCGAGGGCGCGTGATACGGCGATGAGCTCGCGCGCGAGTTCGCGCTCCTCGGGAATGGCATGATCCCACACTTCCACGGAGACGCGCCGCCCGAAGATGTCGAGCAGGGTGGCGAGCGATTCGCACGCCGCGTCGCGTCCGCCGCGCAGCAGCGCCTGCGGCACCGCGCCGCGCGCGCAGCCGGTGAGCGCGTACAGCCCATCGGCGTGCCGTGCGAGCGTGTCAAGCGAAACGCGCGGCGTGCCGCGCGGGTTGTCCATGCGCGCGCGGGTGATGAGCGACGAGAGGTTGGCGTAGCCGTCGCGGCTTTCGGCTAGCAGCACCAGGTGGGAGAGCGCCGAGGCAGGCATTCCTTCCGGCGATGCTCTCGGACCGCTGCGCGGTCCTGCGGCCGCATCGCCGGAAGGAACGCCTGCCCCAGCGCTCACCGTCCGTGGGAGCGCATCGCCGAAAGCAATGCCTGCCCCTGCGCTCACCGTCAGCTCAACGCCAATAATCCCCGCGAGCCCCGCCGCCTTCGCCGCAGTGGCAAACCGCACCGCGCCGCCCAAGTCGTCGTGGTCGGTGAGCGCGAGGGCAGGGAGGCCCAGTTCCACCGCGCGTTCCACGAGGCGCTCCGGGTCGGAGGCGCCGTCGAGCAGCGAGAACGTGGAATGGCAGTGGAGCTCGGCGTACACGGACACGATCCTGGTGCAGGGAGCAGGGAACAGGGGGCTGCAACGTTGGTTCTCGCGCCGGACCGCGAAGGGAAGTTCATGTTTAGAATACCGAACAAATACCGAAGATGCAAGACACTCATTTCGCCCGCCCCCGTGCTCCTGATTCGACGCGGATCCGCATACCTCTTGCAGCGTAGTGGGCTCGCAAACCGAGTGTCCGGCTCAGTGAGCGCGTGAACTGCCACGAGATACCTGAGTACGCCCAGATATGAACGCCCACTCGCACGCTTCTTCAGCGTTACGCCTTGCAGCAAGGACCGGTAGCGTGCATATGCCAAGACGAGGCGTTCTGGCGAAACAGCGGACGCGGCATGAACCGGTACTCCCAGCGCGCGAAGGAACCGCGGCGCTTGTCGCAGTCGCGCTGACCTGATCCCTCGAATCCGGACTCAAGCGACAATCCGGGTCCCCGCGAGCCCCACGAGCGCTCCCTCCATGTTCTCCGGGTTCGTGATCACCGCCTCGCGGCCGCCGCGCTCCAGGAACTCGATACAGGCCTCGATCTTCGGCGCCATGCTCCCCGATGCAAAATGGGTGCCTTCCGCGAGGTAGGCCTTCGCCTCGGCGAGCGTCAGGCGGTCCAGCCAGCGCTGCGTCGCGCGTCCCCAGTCGAGCGCCACCCGGTCCACTGAGGTCGTGATCATGAAGACGTCGGCGTGGATGGTGGTGGCCAGGAGCGCCGAGGCAAAGTCCTTGTCAATGACGGCCGCAACGCCATGCAGGCTGCCGTGCGAATCGGCGACGACCGGGATACCGCCGCCGCCCACGGTGATGACGACGAAGTCATCCCGCAACAGCGACGTGATCGCGCGCTCCTCGACGATCCGCACCGGCCGCGGCGAGGCAACCACCCGCCGCCAGCCCCGCCCCGCGTCCTCGCGCACGATCCAGCCATCCTGCTCCACCCGTTGCCGCGCCTGCACCTCGTCCATGAACGAGCCGATGGGCTTGCTGGGGTGGTGGAACGCGGGGTCGTCGCGATCGACCTCGACCTGGGTCACGACGGTGACCGCCTGGCGGTCGATCCGCATCCGCCTGAAGTCGTTCCCCAGGTTCTGCTGCAGCTCGTAGCCGATGGCGCCCTGCGTGTCGGCGTCGCACACGTCAAGCGGTACCTCGTGCAGCTCGTGGGCGGCCAGTTCGGAACGGCGCAGGATGAAGCCCACCTGCGGTCCGTTGCCGTGACCGATGGCGACGCGCCAGCCATCCTTGATGATGCGGGCAATGTGCCCGCTGGTCTCGCCCAGCGCGAGATACTGATCCGGCACGCTCATGTGCTGCCGATCCTTGATGAGCGAGTTGCCGCCAATGGCAATCACCAGCGTGGACTTGGCCATCGTCCGTCTCCTGAGCCCATCGTCGGCGTCGTGTGGGTGTGGTGCAAGTATGGCCGTACTCTCGATTCCACGCCACGCCCCGGCTCGTGGCGTGGGGCCGGGATACGCGCCATACTTTCAATGGACTCGGACGGAAAAGGCTGGACTCGGCGACACGCTGATTCATGAAGAACTCGCGCTCGATCCCTCGTGGCCCTTCTCCGGTTGAGGCTTGGCATCTTTCCATGCGTCTCCTGATCCGCAACGGCTTGGTGGTCACCGCTGAAGGCACTCGTGCGGCCGACGTGCTCGTTGAGGGTGAGACCATCGTGCAGGTCACTCCCGGCGTCACTGCGGCGGCCGATCGCACTGTCGACGCCACGAACCGCCTTGTGATCCCCGGCGGCGTGGACGTCCACACCCATCTCGACATGCCGTACGGCGACGCCGTCTCCGCCGATGACTTCGCCTCCGGCACCATGGCCGCCGCGATGGGCGGCACGACGACCATCGTGGACTTCGCCGTGCAGGACCGCGGCGGCACGCTGCACGCGGCGGTCGAAACGTGGAAGGCAAAGGCGCGCGGCAAGGCCGCCATCGATTTCGGTTTCCACGTGATCGTCACCGACATGACGCCCGCCGTGCTGCGCGAGATGGACGAGCTGGTCGCGGAGGGGATCACGACCTTCAAGCTCTTCATGGCCTATCCCGGCCGCCTCATGCTGGACGATGCGGCGATCTTCCGCGCGTTCCTCGCCACGGCGAAGAACGGCGGCATGGTGATGATGCACGCCGAGAACGGCAGCGTCATCGAGGTCCTCCAGGAGCGCGCGCTGGCGGCCGGGCGCACGGAGCCGATGCAGCATGCCCTCACGCGCCCGCCCCTCGCCGAGGCGGAAGCCGCGCATCGCGCGATCGCGCTGGCGGAGATGGCCGGTGCGCCGCTGTACATCGTCCACGTCTCGGCGGCCGAAACAGTTGACGTAATTTCCGCGGCACGCGCACGCGGGCTGCCGGTCTTCGGCGAGACCTGTCCGCAGTACCTCTTCCTCACCGACGCCGCATACAAGGAGGACGGTGCGCGCTTCATCATGAGCCCGCCGCTCCGTGATGCGCGCGCGCAGGAGCGCCTGTGGCGCGGCCTGCTCGCCGGCGACCTGCAGGCGGTGGCGACCGATCATTGCCCCTTCACCCTCGCCGAGAAGCACCGCCACGTCGCGTTCAACGAGGTGCCGGGCGGCGCGGCGACGATCGAGACCAGGATGGCTCTCCTCTTCGACGCACGGCGACTCCCGCTGGAACGCTTCGTCGCCGTGACGGCAACGGAACCGGCCCGGCTCTTCGGGCTCTATCCGAAGAAGGGCACGATCGCCCCCGGTTCAGATGCCGACCTGGTGATCTGGGATCCGGCACGGGCACAGACCATCAGCGCCGCCACGCATCATATGCGTGTGGACCACAATCCGTACGAAGGGCGGGTGCTGAAAGGGGCGCCCGACATGGTGCTGCTCCGCGGCCGCCCCATCGTCGAACGCGGCGCCTTCACGGGCGAGGCGGGGACCGGCCGGTTCCTGCCCCGCGCCCGGCTCCCGATCTAGCCCATGGCCATCCTCGCGCCGATGCCCATCGCGACGCTCGTGCGGCGAATGCTGCGCGAGCTGGACGCGAAGGACGGCATCTTCGACCTGCCCGCGCGCAAGTTCGTCCGCGGCGACGCGTCGCACGACTGCTCTGTACGCTTCCACGGCCACGCCGCCGCCACGCCGTTCGGGCCCGCCGCCGGCCCCAACACCCAGCTGGCACAGAACATCGTCCTCGCCTGGCTCGCGGGCGGACGCATCCTCGAGATGAAGACGGTGCAGGTCAACGACCGTCTCACGATCCCGCGTCCCTGCATCGACATGCAGACGGTGGGCTACAACGTGGAGTGGTCGCAGGAGCTGACGCTCGAGGAGTCGCTCGAGGAGTACGTGAAGGCGGCGATGCTCATCCGCATCCTGGAAGCGAGCGGCAGGCTGGCGCTGGCGCCGGGCTTCGGGCGGACGGTCTTCGACATGAGCGTCGGCTACGACCTGGCGGGGATCCGCAGCGAGCGAGTGCAGGTCTTCATCGCCGGAATGATGGACGCATCGGCGGTGGTCGAGCGCCTGCGCAGGGCGCTGCCGAAGGAACTCGGCCCCCTGCGCGACCTCGACTTCGTGACGCGCCTCTCCGACACCTTGACGCTCAGCACCTTCCACGGCTGCCCGCCGCACGAGATCGAGCAGATCGTCAACTTCCTGATGCGGGAGCGGCATCTCGCCTGCGTCGTGAAGCTGAACCCCACGCTCCTCGGTGCCACGGAGGTGCACGCCCTCCTCAACGACGCCCTCGGCTACACCGATCTGCACGTTCCCGACGACGCCTTCGCCAAGGACACGCAGTGGGAGCAGGCGGCGGCGTTCATGGATCGGCTGGACGGCACGGCCAGGTCGCTGGACCTCGACGTGGGAGTGAAGCTCACCAACACGCTGATCGTCGAGAACCATCGCAACGTCTTTCCGAAGACCGAAGCGGCGATGTATCTCTCGGGCCCGCCGCTCCATGTCCTCGCCATGCACCTGGTGCGCCGCGTCCGCCAGACCTTTGGCGACCGGTTCCCCATCTCCTTCTCGGCGGGGATCGAACGCGCGAACTTCCCTGATGCCGTGGCGCTGGGACTGGTGCCGGTCACGGTCTGCACCGATCTGCTGCAGCCCGGCGGATACGGTCGTCCCTTTGGCTACTTCGACGAGCTGAAGAAGCGGATGGATGTCGTGGGCGCATCGTCGGTCAACGAGTTCATCGTGCGCGCGTACGGTGCCGGAGGACCGCTGGACCTCGCTGCGGCGAAGATCCGGAATACCGACCTCTACGTGGAACGTGCCACCGCCGATCCGCGCTACGCGGCGGCCACGCGCCGCAAGGTGCCGCGCAAGATCGGCCGGCAGCTCAAGCTCTTCGACTGCCTGACCTGCGACAAGTGCATCCCCGTCTGTCCGAACGACGCGAACTTCAGTTTCTCGATGCCCTCGACGCCCGAGGTGCCGGTCACCGAGGCGCGGCAGATCGGCAACTTCGCCGACTTCTGCAACGACTGCGGGAACTGCGATACATTCTGCCCCGAGGACGGCGGGCCGTTCAAGCTGAAGCCACGGTTCTTCGTCAGTCGCGAGCGGTGGCTAGCGGATGCCCCGCGGGACGCGATCCTCGTGGAGCGGGATGCGATCACCGGCCGCTTCGGCGGGGTGGAGGTGCGCGTGACGGACGGCACAGCCTCCACCGATGACGCGAACGTCCTCATCCTGCGCCGGCTGCGCGACGCGCTGCTGGCGCCGACCGAAGTCAACTACGTGAACCAGAGTCTGGTGCAATGACCCCGATCCCGACCGCCGACATCGCGAAGAAAGCCGACCAGTACACCCCGGACATGGTGCGCTTCCTGCGCGCGATGATCGCCATTCCTTCCGAGAGCACGCAGGAACGGGAGGTGATGGCGCGCGCCCGCGCCGAACTGGAGGCCTGCGGGTTCGACGAGATCAAGGTGGACGGGATGGGCAACGTCCTCGGGCGCGTGGGCACGGGGAAGACCGTCATCGCGCTCGACGCGCACCTCGACACCGTCGGCGTGGGCGACCCCTCCACCTGGACGCGCGACCCCTACACGGGCGAGTTGAAGGACGGGATCATCTACGGTCGCGGTGCGGGCGACATGGAAGGAGGGTTCGCGGCTTCGGTCTACGGCGCGCGGATCGCCAAGGAACTCGGCCTGCTCGACGGCGTGCAGCTCTGGGTCACCGGCACGGTCATGGAAGAGGACTGCGACGGCCTCTGCTGGCAGTACATCCTGCGCGAGAAGGTGCTGG
>PNKL01000010.1 GCA_013822425.1 Gemmatimonas sp. | reverse complement strand
CTAACTCCGTTCTGACATCAAGGAGGGGAGGGTGAAGGATAGAGGCAGGCGCCGGGCGCAGATCAGCGCAAGAGGTGTCTTCGGTATGCTTGGGCTGCTTCTCACGGCTGGGGCTGGCGCCTGCCAGCTCATTACCGGCGATTGCACCTCACTCTTAACCGGCGGAGTCACCGTGCGGGTGGTGGACGCGGCGACAAGCGCGGGCATCGCCGCAGGCGCCAAGATCCTGGTCGTCGATGGTAGGTATCGAGACAGTCTTGTCGTACCGACGACGCCTGAGTACAATGATATGGAGCTCTCTTTGGCTATGGGGCGTACTGGCACCTATGAAGTTGCGGTCTCGAAGGAAGGCTATGAAGTTTGGCGCCAGTCCGGTGTTGCCGTCACTCGCCGCGATCGATGTGAAGTTAGGTTTGTGCGGGTGAGAGCCACCCTTACGCGACTCTCGCGATAACGTGGCCCTGAGGTGGCCGCCCGGACGCGCAAGCAACTCAGCGGAATCCGCCTCTCTCACGCGTGCTGACATTCTGGCTGGCGCCGAACAGCGCCAACAGGCGCTTCCACGGGGAATCACGCCTCGAACTCACGGGTATCCACGTTGCGTCCTTGTAGTCGGCGTGTGCGGCTGGCCCCTGCTCGGCGTGCAGGTTCATTGCGATTGAGCGTATCTGTACCTCGAACACCGACGCTTCCGGATCGCGCACGCTTGTGTGCAGGCCCCGATAGCCGTTGGGCTTGGGCCGGACAATGTAGTCCTTGAAGCGTCCGACGACCGGTACATGGAGGTCGTGAACCACGCCGAGCGCGTAGTAGCAGTCCGTCTCGGTGGGCACGACGATGCGCAACGCGACAAGGTCGTGGACATGCTCAAACTCCAGATTCTTCTGGTGCATCTTCTTCCATATGCCCGCGGGGTGCTTGACCCGGTGGCGGATCTCGACGACTGACACGCCCCGGGCAGCCAAGGCGCCGTGAATCTGTGCTCCGCGTGTCCGGGCCAGCGTCTCGAGCCTGGCACGTTCCGCCTCGATCCGTCCTGAGATGTTGAGGAACCCGTCCGGGTCGAGCACGCGCAGGGCCGCGTTCCCGAGATTGATGCACAACTCGGGCTGGCCGAGTCTCTCCGCCTGAATCGTGTGATGGTCCCACGTGACTTGCGCCAGTGATCTGGTCGCTGGGTCGCCGGGGTCGGCGCGGCGGAGGCGTTCGAGTTGCGCCTCGAGCCGGCGGATCGCCGTGTCGGGCTCCTGGTAGACCGCGGAAACAGGATCCGCGGGCAGCTCAACGTCGCTTGCGTCGGGCTCCGTGACCGCGTCGCGATCCACGGCATATGCGCGTCGTTGTGCTGCGACAAGATGCTCGACCGTACGACTCAGTTCCTGACCGAGCGTGCGGAAACGCCACCCCAGCCAACGAACCTCCCAGGCGCCACCCGGGTCCGGCAGGTCGTCCCAGTACCCCAGCTCCATCTTGCGGACGCCACCGAGGAGGCGGTCGATCGGCCTCGTGACCTCTCGGCGAATCACGATGTGCAGCAACACCACGATCAGCAGCGCCGTGAAGCTCACGTGCACCGCCCAGTTTCGCCACCGCCGGGTACGCGCAACGGAATAGTCAAAGCTATGCTCCGTGATGCTCAGGACGACGGGCTCAGATCCGAAGGCAGGGGACACGAGCCATGCTGCTCCCGTCAGCAACGATTGCTGGTCGTGTTCACCTTCGGTGCGCGTGCTAAATACGACTCGACCGGCGGAGTCAGCGATTGCCAAGTAATGATAGGAGTGCCCTTGGTTCACGTAGGACGCGTGGAACCGCTCGACGGCAGCCCGCACGTCTTCGCGTGTGAAGGCGCTCTGCAGATCCGTGACGAGTGGAGCCAGGGACTTGCCCAGTTGTGCCCGTCGTTCGCGCAACTCGGTGCGCAGCTCCAGTGCGAGCTGCGAGCCGGTGAGTACGGACATCACACCTGTGACGATGAGGGTAGTGAGGAAGCCAAGCCGCAAACCAAGGCCCAATCCTCGAGCCGGCGGCGTCACATGTGCGCTCATCGTTCATCCGCCGGTTCGGCATTCGCTCGTCGAGTCGTCTCCACAGGACTACTTCCAGTCGGACAGAATCTGCACCGTCTTGTCGGGCATGTTGGGATCGTTCGTTCGCAGGTGCACGCGGAAGTCATGGAGGCCGCCCATCCCCTCGTACATCATGAATGAGACCGACAAGGTTGTCCCTTCTCCCGGCTTGAGGGACTTCTTGCCGAGCACCGGCGACGGGGGACAGCACCCTTTCACAACCTCGATGTACGGCGCTTCAGTGAATTCGAGCACTTCCTTGCCGCCATTCGTGATGGCGAACTTCGCTTCGATCATCTTGCGATAGGGAACCGCACCGAAGTTGACGACGTCCTTGTCGACCACCAGTCGAGGCGCGCCTTCGTGCGGTCGCGCGGCCACCAGGGACATCGGGGTCCGACTGACGCCAAACGCCACGCCGCCAATTGCGACGACGGCGAGTCCGGCGCTCAGTACTCGCCAGATTCTCCGCGGGCGCTTCGTCGTCGGTGTGATCTCAGACGATTGATCCGTATTCATGTTGCCTGCTCCTTCGAGCGAGAGCGTGAGAGGTTGTGGTCAGTGGGGCCTTGTCGCCGGCTTTGATGCGCTGTCACGTTTCGTCCGAGACGCCGCGGATGAACCGGCGCTCGACCCGTAGTCGAACTGGAAGGTCCACAGGTAGTCGACCAGCGCCCACAACTGCGATTCCGTGAAGATGGGGCCCCAGTACGGCATGCCGGTGCCCATGCCGCCGCGAATGATCTTGCCCTGCAGGAACGCGGCGCTCGCACCCAGCATGTTTCGCCTGTTGGTAAAGTCGGTGGGAGCCACGGTTCCGTGCCCCGACATTCCGGGCATGCCCGTGTGCTCGCCGACCATGGAGTTGGCCGCGGGGCCGGCCGCCAGCGACTTCGCCATCACGCCATCGCCGCGGCCGGTCTCTCCGTGGCATGCAGCGCAGTTGTCACCGTAAAGTCGGCGTCCCTCGGCGAGACGCTCTGGCGAAGTCGCAGCCCGCCAGACGGCCGCGACCTCATCCCAAAGCTGCCGATCAGTCAGGCCGGTGTTCGCCGGGCGCTTTCGCAGCGTGCGCCACACCTGTACCGGACTCTGTGTCCGCAGGTCTCCACTCTCGAGAGCCACGGCGGCCAGCAAACCATCGGCACGCGCCGCAGCCGGCGTCTCCGTTGGCACAACGTCACTCGGATGCGCCTGATCGAGGTCGAGCTTGAGGCGTAGAAACAGCGGCACGGAATCCGCCGGCGCGCGCATTCCTGGGCCCGCGACATCAATCGTGCCACGCATGCGCCAGTGATTGGGCCCGCACCAGCGCGTGCAGTAGTACGTATACTTGCCAGGCTGATCAAAGGTCACCGTCGTCGTTATCCACGCGCCGGGCAGGAGGTCCACCGCCGGTCGTGCGCTCTGCCCGATCGCAAAGCCATGCACCACGTCGTCCGAGGTCATGCGCAGCGTCAGGGGCTCACCCACCCGCGCCATGATGGCGCCCGGCGTCCAGCCGCCATCATCCGCCATGCGACCGCGCAGTTCCACGGCGTCGGCTGGCACCCGTACGGCGAATACGGTCAGCACGGCCAGTCCGACCGCACCGAGCACCACAAGCAGACGCGCTCCCCATTCGGCTCTCATGCGATCAACAATCCCATGAGGCAGACGGTGATGAGGAAGCAATACGCGATCACAGGCGCGGCCTGTCGCAACGCCATTCGCTGTTCGTGCTCCTCGGCGGCGATACGGTGCGCGGTCACGGCGGACCACGCGAAACCGCCGACCAATACGATGGCTTGCATCGTCGGGACACTGCGCGTCAGATACGGCTGCCAGCTTGCGTGCGCAGTCCCGAAGAGGTCCCAGCCAAGGCCGAATGGATCGCTCATCGTCGGCCAGAGGTACGAGATGCTGGCGAATACAAACGAAAGGCTGAACGCGATCCACGCCATCAATCCGAGCGGCACCAGCGCGTACGCGAATGACACGAACGACCGCTTGACCGGCTGCGTTGACGCGACAAGCGCGCGACCCGCACTCACGGCGCCCAGAAACAGCCCGGGCAACACGCCGTTGATGAAGACGAGCACCCCAAGTGCGTATGCGAACCACCGCGCCGACCCGATGTCGTAGGCGGCCATCTTCAGGTCCCCCCACGGCCCCAGCATGACCGCCGAGTAGACCATGGCCGCGCCCAGCATGATGAAGCCCTTGAACGCCTCATCCAGCCGACGCCCTGCCGGTGAACGGAGATCCGCGCCGAATGGCCGGAGCGTCACCGCGATGTTGTCGTACGGGCAGGTGCGCACGCACTCCATGCACATGCCGCAGTACGTGTTCTTCGTGAGTGCCCCCGGGTACAGCAGCCACGGGCACCCCGCGCCGTCTGCGCTTCCTCGGTAGCAGCTCTTGTCGGTGTGCGCGGCGCAGGTGGCTTTGTTCTTGACCCGAATCGCCACGGGAGCGAGCTGCGAGTACAAGCCAATGAACCCGCCCACCGGGCAGAGATACCGGCAGAAGGCGCGGCGTTCGTAGATCAGGCTGGTGCCGATGGCGACGAAGAGAAAGGCGAGCAGGACAACCGCCGTGATGCGGGGTTGCGTCAGCACGACCGCACTGCAAACGGCCACCCCGGAGAACGCACCGTTCTGCAGCCAGATGTTCTTGAGTCGTGCCGGCCATGCCCGTCTGAACCCCATGCCGTCCCGGCGTGGATTCAGCAGCGCTCCGTGCTGCAGCCATTCGCCGGGCACTGGAATCGGGCAGATGCTGCACCAGCCCCGTCCGAAAAACGGCAGCGCGACGAGCATCATGATCGTCCACCACGCGATCCAGACGAGCACGATGCCGAAGTTGTGATTGCCGACCGGGGTGCCGAGAAGACCGGCGAGCACGGCGACGAGAAACCCGGCAAGCGCTGCCACACGCACAAGCAATTGCGGCCACCGGCTGCGAAGCACCGCGCGCAGCAACGGCCAGCGCAGGAGATCCAAGCGGCTTTCCGTACTCGGCGCTGAGGGCAACTGCGGCAGCTCGGCGCGTCCCTGCCGTCCGGATGGTGACCCCATGCCCGCCGGCGTCGTCGCGACGAGCCGCTTTGAAACGCCGAGGCCAGGCGCGGTCATGTTCGCACTCCCCGCATCGGGGCGAGTGACACCCCCACCAGTCCCGCCAACAAGGCAAGCGCAAGCGCACGCCAGAGCAGGTCGTTCCTGCCGACGTGCAGCTTGCCAAGCATGAACGGGTGCATCGCCCCGCAGGTGACCGAGCAGCGCAGGCGGAACATGCCGGCACGATTCGCCACGAACGACAGCGAGGCAGTGCGGCCGGGATCAGCCGTGACGCTGACGTCATAGCCATCGACGTAGAGACCATGGACGACGTCGGTGGACACGAGGTCGATGGTGACGTGGTCACCGACATTCGCCTTGATCGTGGCCGGAGCGTACTTGAAGCTGCTGGCTTCGACACGGAAACGGCGATTCGCGGGCTTCACAGACGCGCCCGGCAGCGGGGCGAAGGCGACGACGCCTGCGCCGAGCGCGAAGACCAGTGCGGTTGTGATGACGCGACTCCGTTTCATGGTTTCACCGCCTGCGTCGCTCCGAGAGGCGTCAGATGGGGTCCGGCAAGCGGGCTCCTCGACGCTCTCGCGCGGCGGGGCGCTACATGTTCGAGGGGCCGAAGCGTGCATACGTGTCATGCACGTATGCCTTGATCTCCGGCAGGCTTTTTCCTTGCTTCGAAAGTCGCATCGCATCCTGCGTGATGTCCACGCAGATCGAGCAGCCCAACGCATGGGTGTCGAAGACGAGCGCGCCCGCGTTGCCGACACGCTGGACGTAGCACGAGTAGTTCGACGTGTGGCCCATGCCGCCGCAGCCGCAGTAACAGGGGATGCTCTGCAGGATCTGCGGATTCGCCACGGCGAACTGATACGCCTCCTGGGTCACCGCAGCCGCGCTGTGCACGGCGTCCGGCATCATCGCCATGGATGCCATCTTGGGCGCGTGGTCAGTCGTCGTCGAGGACGAGCCGCTGCACCCGATGAGAATGCTGCTCAGCGCGCCGAGGACACGGTGCTTCCATCGCCTCCACGTCGACATGCCCGCTTTCTCGTGCTTGCGTTCTGCCGTGCCCCGTTTCACGCGAGGCAGAAGCGTGGACAGGGGCGCATGCTGCGGAGTGCGCTTACGGTCGCGCACATCGGGTAGTTGATGGCATTGACACATTAGATTGGTCCCCGTATGGCATACACTTCCGTGGCGCCGCTGCGACTAAAAGCGATGACTTCATAGCGATCGGAGGTCGGTCCTTCCATTCCCGGAGAGCCGTTCGGCATACCTGGTGCGGCGAGGCCGGCGATGGCGCGCTGCTCGCGCAGCATCCGCTGAATCAGGTCCGCCGGAACATGGCCTTCGACCGCATAGCCTCCCACCACCGCCGTGTGGCAGGACCAGAGGTCCTCTGGCACGCCAAGCTGCTGTTTCTTCGGCGTCACGTCGTTCATCAGTTCCTTCGTCACGTTGAACCCGCTGCCCTTGAGGTGCCGCACCCACGCGCGGCAGCAGTCGCAGGTCGGAGATGCGTAGACGACAATCTTGGTGGCGTTGGGATCGGCGGCCCATGGCATGCGTCCCAGCCACCACCGTGATGCGCTTAGCGTGAGCACGGCCCCACCAGCCGTGATTCCCAGCCACTGTCGCCGGCTGATTCGCGGCGACGTGTCCTTCATGCCGACAGTTGCCGCGGCTGCCGGGACATCCCGCCTTCTCGCCCGCTTCGTCATCTGAGCCTCCAGCGTCGCGCGACCGTCCATGAACGATCCTCACGACACGATATGAGCCGGAACTTCGGTTCCAGCAGTGAAGAGTTCTTTCCTGAGGGATCGAGGGCGGTGGCGCCGCGTGCCGAGAGCTACCGTCCCTCTTTTCCCGCCATCAGTTCCACATTTTGTTCTTGTCACGCATCACCTCACCCATCGCCTCACGCGTCGCTTCGCGCAAGGCATCATCCGCAAGCACCGCCGCCCTGCAGGATGGACAGATTCCGTGCGTGAACTGCGCGATGTCACGGTCGGCGAGGTAGCCCTCTACTTGCTGCCAGTAGCCCTGGTCGTCGCGCACCTTCTTGCACCAGGAACAAATCGGCAACAGTCCCCTGAGTGTCTGGAGTTCTCGGCGCTGCTTGTCGACCTGCCATTGTCGGCGGACCAGGGCGCGGAATGTCCAGCCCGCCAACAGGCCGAGCCCAGCCCCGATCGCCGCGAAGATCCCCGTCATCAGCCACATCGCTGGCGAGACGCCCGCCCGCAGCCGGTGGGCTACGAACGTCCACGCGGTGGAGTCCCTGGCGAACTCTGGATGAAACTCGAACCAGTACATCACCATGCTGAGCGGGTGTATGACGGCGACGCCGACGACGACCCCGGTGAGCACTGCGAACCAGATCATCTGCGAACCGTTCGCCGCACCGATGAGACCAACCGACCCTGGGTTCATCGGATCGCCACGAGCATCATGACGGTCATGAACGCGGCGCCCAGGAGTACGAGGGGCGTCACACCACCCCCCCACCCGGCGGGGTTCGGGGCGCGTGCAATCTGCGTGATGTGATCCACCACGACCGGTGGATCGAGGACGGTATCTCCCACCCGCTCCACTACGATGGCCAGGCGATAGACGCCGTCCGTGGGGATGGTGGGCCGAAAGACGAACTGTCCTCCCGCACGCTCGACAGGAGTGAGCCTCGTGCGTTCGACAACGTCCGACCGGGCATTCACGATCATCGACGGATGTCCGGCATGCGTCGGTACTGGTGTCGCGACGACGTTCCCCGGCGCAGACGACACCTCGAGGAAGACAATGGCGTTCTCGGTGCGTGCTCGCCCGTCGCGATCTTGAATCGTGGCGACGTACCGCAACGATTCCCCCGAGGTGAAGAACGGGAACTCTCCCGTCACGCGCAGGGAGCCGGACATCACCTCTTTGATGACGGTCGACTGGCGTGTTGAACCGGCAGTTCCGCCGTGGAGTGCACCACCGCCGATCATGTGACCGCCACCGCCCGTTGCAGCCATCCCGGCCATCATGCATCCGCTCACCGCGAACGGCATCAGCAGCACAACCATCATCTTCGCTTTCATATACTCTCCTGTCGGCATCAGCCAACGGTGTCAGGGTGTCGTGGTGACGGTCATGGTTTCGCGGCCGCACGGGAAGCGACCACGACGTCTTTCCACCGACTCGCAATCGCCTCAACGTCCGCACGCGGCACGACGAGAAACGCCGCGACGACTGCCGGGTCAAAGTGTGTGCCGTCACCGGCTCTGATTTCCGTCGCCGCCTGCTCGTAGGTCATGGCCGCGTGATATGGGCGGTCGGAGGTGAGCGCATCGTACGCATCGGCCACGGCAAACAGTCGGGCGCCCAAGGGGATGTCCCCCCCACTGAGGCCCCGCGGATACCCGCGCCCATCAAAACGCTCGTGGTGGGAATGCACGATGTCGGCGGCCTGCCGGAGGAACGGCACGCGCTGGACAATCCGATACCCGACATCGGGATGCTTCCGGATCTCGACCCACTCCTCGTCCGTCAGGCGACCTGGCTTCAGCAAGATGTGGTCGGGCACGGCAATCTTGCCGACGTCGTGCAGGAGCGCGCCGTAGGCAATGTGGCGCCGCATCTCTTGATCCACCCCGAGTCGGTCGGCGAGGAGCAGCGTGTATTCCCGCACCCGCTGCGAGTGCATACCTGTGTTGTGCTCGCGCAGGTCGAGCGCCGATACCAACCCGTCCACCGTCTCCTCATGGGCTGTTGCGAGTCCCTCGAGGAGGCTACGCTGCCGGTCGAACCAATGGCCGGCGAGCAGACCGACGACCCAGAAGCCGGCCAATTCGCCCATCTGGTTGGCCTGCTCCATGTAGTTGCCGGGCCAGTCCAGCACCGCGTGTCCAATGAAGAGCACGCTTATCGCTGCGGTCGTCCACAGGGCGCCGCTGAACCCGAACCACACGGCTGCCAGTACCGGCGGAAGGAAGTACCCCTTCCGCAACACGATATGCAGCTGGTGCAAACCATGTGATGTGGTTGGAACGCCATAGTGAAGCAGCGCGACTGCCGCGATCAGCGCCGCGAGCATTATCACGCGCGGTCTGCGTGAGGCGTGGCCGGTGTGGCCGGTGTGGCCGGTGTGGCCGGTGTGGCCGGTGTGGCCGGACGACATTACGATTCCCTAGACGCGCGCGTATACGCGCGTGGTGCCGTCGGCACGAAAGGCCAGCACCTCGTACGCCACCTTGGGCGAATCCTCCATGCCCGGAGAGCCGCCGGGCATTCCAGGCGCGGCAAGTCCACGGAAGTCCGAGCGTTCAGCCAGGAACTTCCGGATCTGATCCACCGGCACGTGTCCTTCGAAGACGTAGCCGCTGATCACCGCCGTGTGGCACGAGCGTAACTCGACTGGCACCAAAAGGGCATCCTTCTGGGGACTGACATCCTGCATCAAGCGCTTCTCCACTTTGAAACCCGCGGTCGTCATGTGGTCGGCCCACTTGTGGCAGCATCCGCACTCTTTGGCTGCGTAGAGCGTGACCTCAACCGAGCGGGCTGCTGCGTCCTTGCAGCCTGTGGCGCCGAGCACGGCAAGCCCCGCGAGTACCGCAGAGCCGCCCGATGCCATGCGCACCCAGTCCCGCCGGGACAGCGGTGCATGAAGGACATGCCCGTCTCGTGGTGCGACATCGCCGCTGCGATGCGGATCGCGTGTATCGTAGTATCTCATTGGTACTCCCTACCGGCCGTGGCCGGCGCTTGGTTATGGGTTCGGTACTGCACGTGCATCCGCTGACGTGTCGGGCATGGCTGCAGGGGCGAGCGCCAGCGTCCGCTCCTTCCACAGCGAATAGATCGCCGGGATGACCAGCAGTGTGAGCACCGTGCTCGAGACCATGCCGCCAATCATCGGCGCGGCGATGCGGCGCATCACGCTCGCGCCGGCGCCGCTGCCCCACAGCAGCGGAAGCAGGCCGGCCATGATGGCGATGACCGTCATCATCTTGGGGCGCACACGCTCCACGGCGCCTTCCATCACCGCTTCGTAGAGATCGCGCAACGTCGGCTGGCGTCCCTCGGCACTTCGCGCCGCCCAGGCGTGATCGAGATAAATGAGCATGACCACGCCGGTTTCTGCCGCCACGCCGCCGAGGGCAATGAAGCCGATGGCGACCGCCACCGACCAGTTGAAGCTGAGGGCCCAGAGGAACCAGATGCCGCCAACCAGCGCAAACGGGAGCGAGAGCATCACGATCAGCGTCTCGCCCACGCTCTTGAAGTTGAAGTAGAGCAGCAGGAAGATCAGCGCGAGCGTTGCCGGAATGACGAGCTTCATCGTCTCCTTGGCGCGCTGCATGTACTCGTACTGACCGCTCCACACGATCGAGTAGCCAGGAGGCATCTTCACGCGCGCGGCGACCTCCCGCTGCGCGTCGGCGACATATCCGCCAATGTCGCGGCCCGCGACGTCCACGTACACCCACGCGGTGGGCATCGCTCCTTCCGTGCGGACCACCATCGGGCCGGCTACCGAGCGAATGGTCGCAATCTGCCCGAGGGGAACCTGCGCTGCATTGCCGCTGAGAGCAGAGCTGGCCCCGCCCATTCCGCCCATGCCCGCCGACGCGCCGGCGCCGCCGGCGGCCGAGTGCAAAACAGGCACCAGCACCGACGCCAGACGTTCCGGCGTATCCCGCAGTTCCTGCGGATAACGAATGCGCACGCCGAACCGCTGTCGCCCTTCGACCGTCTGCGTGATGGTCATGCCACCGATGGCAGTGGCAATCACGGCCTGTACGTCACCCACATTCAGTCCGTGCCGCGCCGCCGCCTTCCGGTCGATGTCGATGTCGAGGTAGTAGCCGCTCACCGCGCGCTCGGCGAACGCGCTGCGCGTCCCCGGTACCATCTTGACCGCGCGTTCAACTTCGCGGCCGATCCGCTCCAGTTCCGCCAAGTCCGGCCCAAAGACCTTGATGCCCACGGGCGTACGAATGCCCGTCGCCAGCATGTCGATGCGCCCCTTGATGGGCATCGTCCAGGCATTCGTGACCCCCGGCATCCGCACCGCCGAGTCCATCTCGGCAACCAGCTGATCGTACGTCATGCCGCGACGCCACGTCTCTTGGGGTTTCAGCGAGATCGTCGTCTCGAACATGTCGAGCCCTGCCGGGTCCGTGGCCGTGTTCGCGCGCCCACCCTTCCCCCAGACATGCTCCACCTCGGGGAACTTCTTCAGGATCTGGTTCTGCATTCGCAGGATCTCGCGCGCCCTGGCGACACTGACGCCGGGCAGGGTGGTCGGCATGTACAGAATCGTGCCTTCACCGAGCGGCGGCATGAACTCGCTGCCGATGCGCGACCACGGCACCCAGGTGAGAATGACGACAACCACCGATGCCGCGATCACCGGCCACCGGTGCCGCAACACGAACGTGATCATCGGCCGGTACCAGCGAATGAGCACGCGATTGACGGGATTGGCCGACTCCCGGAATATCCGGCCGCGCACGAACAGACCCATGGTCACCGGCACAAGCGTGACCGAGAGGAGGCTCGCGGCCGCCATCGCAAACGTCTTGGTGAACGCAAGCGGACGGAAGAGCCGCCCTTCCTGTCCCTCAAGGGCAAAGACCGGCAGGAACGAGACCGTGATGATCAGCAGCGAGAAGAACAGGGCGGGGCCCACTTCCTGCGCCGCCTCGACTACAACGCGCCATCGCTCCTCTGAAGAGAGAATCTTCGTCTCGAGCCACCGCGATGATCCGACGTCCTTGCCGGCGGCACGCTCCTTTTCGGTGATCGCACGCTCCAGATGCTTGTGCAGATTCTCGATCATCACGATCGCAGCGTCGATCATGGCCCCGATGGCAATCGCGATGCCACCCAGTGACATGATATCCGCGCCGACCCGCACGCCTCGCATGGCCACAAACGCCATGAGGATGCCGATGGGGAGCGTGAGGATCGCGACCAGCGCGGAGCGCGCATGAAGCAGGAAGACGATGCAGACCAGCGCCACGACGAGACTCTCTTCAAGCAGCTTGGTGCGCAGCGTCTCGATGGCCCGCTCGATCAGATCGCTGCGGTCGTACACGGGGCGAACGACCACGCCGGGCGGTAGCCCCGGCGCGATGGCCTTCAAGCGCTCCTTCACGCGCTCGATCGTGGTCAGCGCGTTCTGCCCGAAACGCATGATGACAATTGCCCCGACCGCGTCGCCGCGTCCGTCGAGTTCGGCGACGCCGCGTCGGATAGCGGGGCCGACATTTACACGGCCGAGTTCTGCCACCCGGATGGGGGTGCCTGCCGCGGTTGCCCCGACCACCACGTTTTCGATGTCCTCGAGGGACTTCAGGTAGCCGAGCCCGCGCACCATGTACTCCCGCTCGGACAGCTCCACCACCATCGCGCCGATATCGGCATTCGCGTTCTGTACCGCCTGCATCACCCGAGTGACCGGGATGCGATAGGCAAGGAGCTTCGCCGGATCGATGTTGATCTGATACTGCTTCTCGAATCCGCCGATGGTGGCGACTTCGGAGACCCCGGACACGGACGTCAACTGGTAGCGGAGATACCAGTCCTGGAGCGCCCGCAGATCCGCCAGGCTCATCTTGCCGGTGGTGTCTTCGAGCGCGTACTGATACACCCAGCCTAGACCTGTCGCGTCGGGACCGAGGGTCGGAGACACACTCGCGGGCAGACGACCCTTGAGTCCGTTCAGGTACTCCAGCACGCGGCTGCGCGCCCAGTACAGGTCGGTGCCGTCGTCAAAGATGATGTAGACGAAGGAGATGCCAAAGTACGAATAGCCGCGCACGGTGCGCGCGCCCGGCACCTTGAGCATCTCCGCCGCAATCGGATAGGTGACCTGATCTTCGACGATGCGCGGGGCCTGCTCGTTGTACTCCGTCTGGACAATGACCTGTACATCCGAAAGGTCCGGCAACGCTTCCAGCGGCGTGTTGCGCACCGCGATGACGCCCGCCAGCATCGCCGCCACGGTGAACAGGATGACGAGGAACTTGTTATTTGCCGACCACGCAATGACTTGCTTGAGCATGGAAGGGTTCCTCAGTCGTTGTTGTGTTTCATGCCGGCCATGGGCGGCATTGTGTCCGGCTTCGCCGGTTTCTGCCCCTTCTTCGTCTCGGCGGGAGCTGCCGGCGTCGCCACACCCGGCATCTTCGAGTGGTCCATCGCCGGATCCATCGGCGCTGCGGTAGCGCCCTTTGGCGCCGGCGCCGACATGTCCATCCCTGGCATTCCAGCCATGCCACCCAACATCGAACCGAGGTTTGACTCCGCGTCCACGAGGAATGTGGCGGACCTCACGACGATTTCACCCAGGCGCAAACCAGCCTTCACCTCCACCCGGTCGTCCGTGGCGATGCCGCGCACGATGTCTCGCGGCTCCAACATGCCGTCGGCACGCTGCACGAACACCAAGTCTCGCCGTCCGGTTGAAAGCACGGCAGACCGTGGCACGTGGAGCACCTGCGCACGACCGGTCGTCCGAATGAGAATCGTCGCGTACATCCCCGGCTTCAGCACGCCATTCTGGTTGTCCATTTCCACACGAACGCGGACAGTTCGGGTCTCGTTGCTGACCGTGGGTTGAATAAAGACGATGCGTCCCTGCCGCACGTTGCCCGGCATCGCCTCAAGCTCCACGTCCACCAACTGACCCTTGTGAACGAAGGGAAGGTTCTGCTCAAATACTTCCCCTTCCACCCACACGACCGACAGATCGGCGAGTCGGAAGAGCGCATCGCCTGCCATGACGCGCTGGCCTAGCACCACGAGTTTCTCAACGACGACCCCGTTGTAGGGGGCGCGAATCATCAGTGATTTCTGCATCTCACCCGTGCGCTCGACCCGATCGACTTCTGCAGTGGGGACGTCCCAGTAGAGCAGGCGTTGGCGCGCGCCGCGCAGGAGCGACTGCGCGTTTGCCGCAGCCGAAGTGTCCGTGTCGGCGACGTCTCGCGCGAGCCTGGCAGCGATCACCAGCTCCTCTGCGGCCGTCAACAACATCGGAGCATACATGGAGACGAGCGGTTCCCCGGCTTGGACCTCGCGTCCGGTGAAATCGACGAAGAGCCGGTCGATCCAGCCGTCGAACTTCAGCGACACCGAACGCACGCGCGTCTCATCCAACGTGACCTGGGCGACCGTTCGCACTTCAGGGTTCAACGCGCTGCGTTCCACGCTTGCGTAGGTGACGCCAATGCGTCGTGCCTGTTCAGCCGTCAACATCACCGGCTGCGCCGCGTTGGCGGCGGCCGCCGCGCCGTGAGCATGACCGGCCGCATCGGCAGCGGGCGCCTTGTCGCGCGACGCGTAGATGGCCAGCGCAACGGCCCCGCCAATGACGGCAACGCCGAGGATGACCGCGCGGAACCGGCCGCTCGCGCTCTTCGCACGAACGCCAAACATCGAGGTGTCGCTCGGGCTATTCGCAGTGTTCTGCTGTTCGTCGCGCATTATTCGTTACCTCCCGGCGTCGCTCGGCCGGCGTTGGAGTCAAAGAGTTCGCGGCCAAGCAACATTTCCAGGTCGGCCAGGGCCATTCCCGCGGCGGCGTCCAGCGCCGCAACTTCCTGCTCGTACCGGTTCACCGTGGCCTGGTTATCCAGCAGCGTCATGATGTTCACGCGTCCAACGCGATAGGCGGCTACCGCGGCCGTGACCGCGGCCCTTGCCTGCGGCAGAACGGACGTCTGATAGAGCGTGCGGAGGTTTCGCGCGCGCATCCACTCCGCGTAGGCGACACCCACGTTGGCGCGTGTCTCGGATCGCATGGCCGTCAGGTCGGCGGCCGCCATTGCCCGCATTGCCTCGGTTTCGTCGCGCATGCGGTACTGGCGGCTCTTCGCGAAGATCGGGACGCTGGCGCCGAGCATCAGACTGCCCATGCGCTCGACGCCGGTCATCCCGCCGCGCTGCCCGTACTGCACGCCAACCTGCAGGTCCGGCCAGATTTCACGAATGGCGCGTTTGACCTCCGCTTCCGCCGCGCGCAGGTCGGCCTCGCCTCCCTGCACCATCGGGCGCGTCGTTGCCGCCTGCTCCATCAGGCTGTCTGGCGACGGCAGTCGATCTGGGAAGAACGGCAACACGGCAGCCAGGCCCGAGTCCACTCGCTGGTTGAGCAGTCCACCCAGCCGGGCGAGATTCACTGCGCGCATCGCACGCATCGCCGTGATCTCCTCCGTCATGCGGCCAATTTCCACCTGCGCCTTGAGCACATCGGCCTGCGCCGTTTCGCCGACGCGATACATCGCTTCCGACGTCGCAGCCACGTCTTCCATCAGGCGACGTGTGCGGATGGCAATATCGATGCTGCGTTCCGTGCGGTACACCTCATAGAAGGCCGCCGCGACCTGGCTCCGCACTTGCCATCGAAGGTCTACCGCCCGTGCGCGGGCACCTCCAACCCTCGCGTCCGCCGCCGCGCCGGCCAGTCCCAGCTTCCCTGCAGTCGGCAGCATCTGCATGACCTGCAGTTGCGTCATGCTGAGGGGATCCATGGGACCGAGCCCGGGCAGGGCACGATTCATGAAGCCGAGCTGCACCTGCGGATCGGGGGGCCGTCGGGTGCCGGGCACCCGCGCCTCCGCGGCGACCACCAGCGCCTTCGCCGCCGACAGTCGGGGATTGGCACGATCCGCAGCGGCGTATAGTTCGCCAAGGGTAAGCCTGCGAGGTGTGGGTGACGCGACCTGCGCCGCGCCAGGCGTGCCAAGAGCTGCGAGGCCCGCCAAGACGGAGATGCGCCGAAGCCACACGAAAGGCGCGAAACGACGCCGCGGTGCGTGAGCACGCGTTGACGAGAGCTCCATGCCGGTATGCGGCATGGGCGGAGTGTGTTGGAACACGAGCGTCCTCGAGAGACGGAGAGGGAGCCCCGCGGCGAACGACTCGCCGTCGGGCAGACCACACGGTCAGGTATCGACGCGGTGCGTCGATGGACTAGATTCAGTCTCTCGGAGGCGGTGTGTCAAGCGGGCGCGACCACTCGGCGGGTGGCGCGGAGCCACTGCGCGGCAGCGAAGTCGCGATAACGTCTGGCATCGGCGTAGCCACGACCGGTGCGACGATGGTTGGAGGCGCGGAACTCGCGCACCCCATGCCGGAGGAACAGGACAGACACGACGGGGTCTTCCCGTCAGGTGTAGTGCAGCAGTCGGCGCTCCTGACCGTCGCCTGGACCGTAGCGACGTGCTCCGTGACCGGCTGACGCCCACTCGTATGGTGACCGCTGGTCATCGTAGGATGATGCATCGGCGGCGGCGCGAGCTGCGGGGGGGCGACCACCGCAACCGCGTCTGTGCTGCGGGTCGGAGTCGTCGCGGAAGCCGGGACTGATGCCGTGGCCGGCTTCGCCGAATGATCCGCACACTGCTGTGCGCCAAGCGGCATCGCCGAAAGCGCGCAGGCGATCAAGGCCGCAATCAGCGCCCGCAAAGGCACAAGCAGTCGCCGCGGCGTCACCGGAGCCCCCTCGACCAGCCGGCCGAAAGAGAGAACGCCGGTGCTGTCGGCGTCATGCCAACGCCTGCCGTCACGGAAAGCGTTCGGCGGCTTGCGCCAACGCGGCTCCATCCCGCCCCAAGTTGCACCGGTCCTTTCGCACCGGCAACAAACGGAGTCGTGGCGAGCAGCGAGCCATAGACCTGCTGCCCTACCCACCCCAGTGGCCGTGCAGCCGTAATGGTGCCGGTCATGACATCGCGATACGGATCACCCGACGACCGTCCCACGCGCCAGTACGCGACATCGGCGAGGACGGCCCAAGTCGTCGACCGCCGTGCAAGTGTCGCGCCGACGGCTTCGTCCCACTTGCCAGTCCCGAAGCCATTCGACGCGCTCGCGAAGGGAAGCTTGACCGACGAGTAGAGTGCGAGGCTCCTCGTGGACGCGGCTGATCCCCACACGGTGGCATCAACGCGCAGCACCGGATCGCCGTACCCGGCGTGGCCGGTCATGCCGGAGCCTCCGTCGTTCATCCCGGCTATGCCAAAGTTGCCCATCATCCCGCTGGACCTGCTGTTTCGCTCGGAGTGCGCAATTCCGCCGACCGGCAGCATGCCAGCACCGACCGTGCGTACGGTCGCCGCGTCCTGAAAGATGTACGGCACCGTTGCCCACCAGCGCCACCGCCCGAAGGTCGCCATCGCACCCACTGCAAAGTTCGCCGTGCTCACCGCGCGGTCGCCACCGTAACGACCGGCGGTGAACTGGGAGCCGCCAAACACGGCGAAGGAGTCCTGGGCGGACCCCGTCGCCGCGATGCCGCCAGCGAACCCGAGTACCAGCAGAGGGCGTCTCACGAGCGCTCTAGGCTACGGTTTGGGCGGCGTCGGCACGTTCTGCTGCATCTTCTCCATCGATTTCAGCATGCGATCCATGTTGCCCAGCATCTCCGTGAGCGACTTCTGCATCGTACCCATTTCACTGCGCATGGTTCCGCTCGCCATCAACGGCTCGTTCATCATCAGGTCATGCATCTGGGACGTCAGTCCTTTCATCTGCCCCGACATCGCCGAGAAATTCTCGGTCATCATGTGCATCGCATGCACACCCGGAATGCTCATCGGCATGGTCTGCGCAAACTGCGTCATCTGCTGCGTCCGCTGCACCATCAGATCGGTGCGTTGCATCATGGTCTGCATCTGGGCCACCATCGCCGTCGACATGCCCTGCTGCGTCATGCCCTGATGGCTCATGCCTTGATGCCCCGCCATCCCGCCCATCGGTTGTCCCTGCGCTTCAGCGCGCGCGCCGCCCAATCCAAGCAGGAGCACGGTTCCGGCGGCATAGGTTGCTAACGAGAGTCTCTTCATCAGGAAGTCCGTCCTCGAGTAGTTCGAGTGATGCAAGGTCTTGCGTGGTCAATGCGACACCTCGCCTTGCCAGTAATGCTCGCCAGCATCCGTCGTGGAACCAAGCCGTCAATTACCCTATTTTATGTAAGGTAAAATCTGTCTGCTTGACCTTCTCCTGTCCAGTGATCATGGAAGGCGGCGGCAAACGACATTCGGCCTTTGCGCCAAGCCGCGCCGTATCCTGGAATCTCATGCGTTGAAGGCTGCTTGCGCAGCGAGTTATCTTCATGCCACGGCGGTCGCTGGGCCGCCATCTCCCTTTTGGCCACTACATTAAATGCCTGCTTCCCCGCGCCGCTCCAGATTGCTCGCGCCCATCGCCCTGTTGATCGTCGCCGGCTGCGGTACGCCCGAGCAGAAGGCAGAAGTGGGGATGACAGCCGCGCCGGTGGCAGTGCTCCCGCCGTTTCAGCAGGAGCTCGCGTCCATGAAGGCGGAGGTCACGCTCCCCGGCGTGTGGAAGTACGGCTATCGCCTGATTGACCGGCCCGACACCACCTTTGGCGGCCATCGGGCCATCGAGTTCCACTACACCGCCGACACCGCATCCGGCGTGCCGCCGCGTCTCCTGATGGTGATTCGCGCGTTCAAGAAGCCGGCGTGGGAAAAGGTGCGTGACTCCCAGGGCAAGGTCGCAAAGGTGTTCGCCGAGCGTGAGGGCGAGGTCTACACCTGGTCGATCGTCACGAAGAGCCCGTATCCCGTGGGCACGGCATCCACGCTGCGGGTGGACCAGATGATGATGGAGCTCATCGCCGAGACAAGCCCGTTCCGGATGACGTTCAAGAAATAGGCAACCGGCACTGCCGCCCGCCAATCAGCGCGGTGCGGCGGACGTTTCGTTGAGCAAACGGCGTACCGCCGGCTCGAGTGACGCCATCGCGAGCGGGCCGAGCACTTTGTAGCGCACTCGTCCGGTGCGATCGAGCAGCACCGAGGTCGGGTAGCCCTGCACGCCGCCGAAGGCCGTCTCGATCTCACGGCCGACCATCGCCACCGGATAGGTGATGCTGCGCTCCGTCAGGAACTGGCGCACGGTTTCCGGGCCGGTGCGGTCCACCGACAGGCCAAGGACGACGAGCCCGGCTGAGTCGTGCCGGTACGCCATGGCCTGAAGGAGCGGCATTTCCGCGCGGCACGGAAGGCACCACGTGGCCCAGAAGTTCACCAGCACCACACGGCCGCGCAGCGTGCTGTCGCTCATCGGGCGGCCGTCGAGCGTCGTCACGGCGAACGCCGGCTGCTGGCGGTCGCCGCTTTCGACGCCAATGACGGCACCGATGTGTGGCAGGAACCGCGGCCCCAGCCAGAGCACCACCAGGATGGTGGCGATGTTCCAGGGCGTGAGCCAGCGGCGAAGGCGCGAACGTATCGGTGCGGGTGTCGGTGTCGGTGCGGGATTGGTCACGCCGGAAATCTAGCCACGTCCACTGCGAGCGGCCGTCGGTTTAGTCCCGACCTGCGAGTCTGAAGCAGAGAGACAACAGAGAAACAACAGAGAGACAACAGACGTGTGGCGACCTGGACCGCAGGACCTCCACGCGCGTCGCCTGACAACGGTGACGCGCCAGCCACCGAGAGGGTCCATACCTTTCGCCGAGCCATTGCCAAGCAGTTGCCGCGCATGCCAACGCATGCGAGCTTGATCGTGGCGGCTGGAGCTCGCGCCACACCGTGGGACCCCGTGCCGATGATTGGCTGGTGGTTCCCTCTCCATTCGCGAGGCGTCGCTCCATGCGCCGGAATCAAGGTGACGATCGCAGGTCGCGGCGAGTATTCCTACCTGTAGCCCCGAGTGGCCCGATCTCGACGTTCGGTCGCTCGGTTTCATGCCATTCACAGATCGAGGAGGCAGGTTCATGATCCACTTCATGCGCTCCAGCGTGCCATTGGCTGGCGCATTACTGGCCATGCTGGCGTTCGCGTGGCCAGCGAGCGATGCTCGCGCGCAAGCGACTTCGGGCGGGCTCACGGTGACCGTTACCGATGCCGCGACCAAACGCCCCGTCGAAGCAGCCCGGGTGTTCTTCGTCGGGACCAACTACGGTGGGTCTACCGCCCCTGACGGGCGGTTGACGATTCGTGCGGTCCCCGCGGGCAACTACACGCTGCGCGTCCTGCGCATCGGCTATCGCGAGCAGACCAAGCCCGTGAGCATCACTGCCGGCCGACCGGGAACCATTGACATTGCCCTCGACGCGGCCGCGGTGAACCTGGCGGCCGTCGTCACCACCGCCACCGGCGAGCAGCGACGCATCGAGATCGGCAACGCCACCGCGGACATCCAGGCAACCAAGGTCCTGCAGACGGCGCCCATTGCCAGCTTCCAAGACGTGCTGAACGCGCGCGCTCCCGGCGTCACCGTCACGAGCGGATCGCAAACGGGGACCGGCGCCCGCATCCGCGTCCGCGGCATGAACTCGGTCAGCCTGTCGAACGAGCCCATCTGGATCATCGACGGCATCCGCATGACGAGCAACAACTCGTCCTTCTCCACGGTGACCGGCAACGGCGCGGGCGGCAATACGGGCGGTAACAACGCCAGCCGCATTGGCGACCTCAACCCGGATGATATCGAGAACATCGAGGTCGTGAAGGGGCCGTCGGCGGCCACGCTCTACGGCACGGATGCGGCCAACGGGGTCATCCTGGTCACCACCAAGCGGGGACGGGCCGGCGCGGCGCGTTGGACCGTTTCCGGCGAGAGCGGCATCCTGGAAGACCGGAACTACTACCCGGCGGCGTACACTACCTGGGGCAAGCGTCCGGGCGAAACGGTCTCCACGCGCGGCTTCTGCAATCTGCAGCGCGTCGGCACCAGCGAGTGCACGGCCGACTCGGCCAGCACTCTGAATATCTTCAAGCGGAAGGACCTCACCCCGCTCGGCACGGGCAACCGGCAGAAGCTAACCGCCCAAGTTTCAGGCGGCACGGATGTGCTGCGCTACCTCCTCGTCGCGTCGAACGAAAAGGAACTGGGCGTGCTCTCCCTTCCCAAATTCGAACGCGAGCGCGTTGACTCGCTCAACCTTCCGCTGCGCCCGTGGATGAGCCGACCGAATGCGGTGGACCGCAAGACGCTGCGCATGAACCTCAACGCGACGGTCAATCCGAAGCTCGACGTCGCGATGAACACGAGCATCACCAACGTCGCGGCACGCTACGCCCTCGAGTCCAACTCGACCGCTGGGCTGGGCTCGCAGGTGTTTGGCGGTCCCGGCACGACCGACAATGGCACGGTCAGCACTGTCGGCACGCCGCTCATGGGCTATCGCGCCTGGACGCCCTACTACTCCTTCGCGGAGAAGAGTGCGCAGGCGGTCAACCGCTTCATCTGGTCGATGCAGGCCGACTGGCGGCCGCTCGGCTGGCTGGCCAACCGCATGACGATCGGGAACGACTGGACTGGGCGGGTGGACGAGAACCTGCTTTATCGCGGGGACGGACCGCCGCTGGGCGCGAATACCCGCCTAGGCTCGCGCGGCATCAACAGCGTCAGCATCAACAACATAACCGTTGACGCTGCCTCCACGGCCCAGTACACGTACAACGACTTCAATCTCAAGACGACGCTCGGCGCGCAGTATGTCGGCTTTCGCTTGATGGGCGCCGGAACGGGATCTATCATTCTCGCCCCCGGCTCCAGCTCGGTGGCTTCGGGTACCCAGCCGACCGTCTCCGAGACCACGACGCGGCAGAAGACGTTCGGTGTCTTCGTCGAGCAGTCCGTCGCCTGGCGCGACCGACTGTTTCTCACTGCGGCGGTACGCAGCGACCAGAACTCCGCCTTCGGCACGAACTTCCAGAGCATCGTCTATCCCAAGGCCTCGGCGTCGTACCTGATTTCACAGGAAGACTGGTGGAAGGCTCCTGCCTTCGTGAATTCCGTCCGGCTGCGCTACGCGTACGGGCAGTCGGGCGTCCAGCCCGGCCCCAATGATGCGCTTCGGTATTACACCTCGAACACCACGAGCGTTGCCGGTGCTGACCAGCCGACGGTGACGCTGGCCGCGCTCGGCTATCCGGACCTCAAGCCGGAGCGGTCCGCCGAACACGAGACGGGGTTCGAGATGCAGATGTTCGACCAGCGCCTGAGCGTGGACTTCACGTACTACAGCAAGATCACGAAAGACGCGCTGATCAGCGCCATTATGCCGCCGTCGTACGGTTCGGTGGCCACTCAGTTGCGCAACCTCGGTGCCGTCAAGAACGCTGGAGTGGAAGCCTCCATCACGGCGCAGCCGGTCCAGAACCGGTTTGTCAGCTGGGACGTGACGCTCGCCGGCTCGGCGAATGACAACAAGGTTGTCTCGCTCGGTGGCACGCCCGACCAGATCGGCACGACCACGCGCATCAAGGCCGGCTATCCGATTTCCGGCCTCTGGGCCCGTCCCATCACCGGCTGGAAGGACAAGAATGGCGATGGCCTGCTGACGTACTGGGCCGACACTGCCAAGAACGAGGTGTTCGTCGGCGACTCGGTGATCTTCCGCGGGTACTCCACGCCGCCGTATCAGCTCTCACTGGTCAACGGCTTCGAGTTCCTCGACCGCAAGCTGCGCGTCAGCACGATGCTGGACTATCGCGGCGGCAACCGCTGGTACAACAACACCGAGCGCATTCGCTGCACGCGTCCCAACTGCTCCGGCCGCATGAACCTGAAGGCGAATTTCGTCGACCAGGCGACGAACATCGCGGCCAACGAACACTCGGCGCGTACGCTCGACGGCTACTTCCAGCCCGGCGCGTTCGTCAAGCTCCGCGAGGCCTCCGTGCAGTACACCTTCTCCAGCGCGCTGGCGGCCAAGTTGGTTCGCGCACAGTCCCTTTCGGTCGTCGTCACGGGGCGCAATCTCAAGCTCTGGACGAAATACCGCGGTACCGATCCGGAATCTGGTTTCAATACCACCGAGGGTACCGACGCGCCCAACGAGTTCCAGACGATCGGGCCGCCCACGGCGTTTGTGTTCCGCTTCAACATCGGCTTCTAGGAGACTCGATCCATGACGACAACGAATACTTCGGGTCGCTTCTTCACGCCGTGGCGTATCGGCACGACCCTCGCCTGTGCGGCCACCCTCCTTGCGGCCTCGTGCCAGTCCGCAAACGACCGGCTGCTGGCGGTTACTGATCCGGATATCATCGACCCGCAGAACCTTGTGACACCGGCGGCTGGCGCGCCGTCCGCGGTGGCGATCGCCAACGGCACGATCGCGACCTTCCGCTCCATCACGGGAGGCGGAGAGAGCACGTGGCTCTTCGGTGGCCTGTTGGCGGACGAATGGAGCACCAGTTCGACGTTCATCCAGAACGACGAAACCGACCAGCGGGTGATCAAGGAGGACAACGGAACCATCACCACCGAGCTGCGCAATCTCTACCGCACGCGCACGCGGGCCAATGAGTCTATTGCGGCACTGGTCCAGTTTCAGCCGAGCCTGCGCTCGTTGATCGCCGAGATGTACCTGGCCCGTGGCTTTGCGGAAATGCAATTGGCATCTGACTTCTGCAACGGCATTCCCATCAGCAACGGCAACGTGTTCCCGCCCGAGCCTGGGCCGCCACTGTCGACGCAGCAGGTCTTCGCCCTGGCGGCGGCCTCGCTCGACACGGCGATCCAGTATGCCAACGGCACCGATGCGCAGAGTGTCCTGATGAATCGCTCGGCCAAGGTGGTGCGGGCTCGTGTGGCGCTGTCGCTGAACGACTACGGCACGGCGGGAACACTCGTTGCCGGTCTGCCCACGGCCTTTGCCTACATGCATACTTTCTCGGCAACCACCAGCAACAACACGCTGTGGACGCAGGGGCTCAGCGCGCGCCGTTTCAGCGTGGGCGACAGCGTCGAGGGGAACCGTCGGGACATCCGCGTGGCCAACGCCATTCCGTTCTCGTCGGCGAGGGATCCGCGGCTACCAGTTACCATCCCGACCAGCGGCTCGATCAACGGGCAGGATGGCCTGACCTACACCCGCACCACCGGCATGTGGCAGCAGTTCACGCCAGTGGACGTGGTGAACGGCATCGACGCACGGATGATCGAGGCTGAGGTCGCGCTCAAGGCCGGCAACGTGACGCAGTGGCTGGCGATTCACAACGCACTGCGCGCCGCGCCGCCCAAGTTGGGCGAAATCCAGCCGACCGCGATGCCGGCACTCGTCGATCCAGGAACGACCGAGGGACGGGTCTCCCTGCACTTCCGTGAGAAGGCGTTCTGGACATTCAGCCGTGGTCAGCGGCTCGGCGACATGCGGCGGTTGATCAAGCAGTACGGTCGCACCGAGGCGAACACGTTCCCGCAGGGGGTGCACTACAAGGGCGGCAGCTACGGCAAGGACGTGAACCTGCCGGTGGTGACCGACGAACGGAACAACCCGAACTTCAAGGGATGCACCGATCGCCTGCCGTGATGGCATGAGGTTGCGGTAGGCTACGATGAGAGCCCGGGCGTCGGTGAGCGCAATGCTCGCCGGCGCCCGGGTCTTCTGCGCGCGTTGTCGTGATGGGGACATCACCGCAGAGCGGAATGACACCGCAGCGGCCCTGCCCCGCACCTAGTCAACGAGCGACGCTCGTTTATCGTAATGAATCGTACGACACGCGCTTCGGGCAACCCCTTTGCCCGCAGGCGCGTGTTCGGTCCTTCAGGAGAGCGCTGCGCATGACCACCCCGCTTCGTCAGGCCGTTCGGATCGTTGCCTCGTCCCTCGTGGTCGCCGCCGCGCTGGGCGCCCAGCAGAAACCGCTGACGCCCCATCAGTTGCTCGCCCGCGACATCTACAAGGAACTCGTCGAGATCAACACGTCGGTGCGGACGGGGAACATCACGCCCGCCGCGAACGCCATGGCCAGACGGTTTCGCGACGCCGGGTTTCCCGCGCGGGACATCTTCGTCGGTGGGCCGACGGAGAAGAAGCACAACGTCGTACTGCGCTATCGCGGCAGGGGCGGGCCCGGTGCGCCCAAGCCGGTGCTGCTGCTCGCGCACCTCGATGTCGTCGAGGCGCTGAAGACCGACTGGTCCGACGACCTCGACCCGTTCAAGTTCACCGAACGGGACGGCTTCTACTACGGCCGCGGCACGGCCGACGACAAGGCAATGGCGTCGCTCTTCGTGGCGGCCGCCATTCGACTGAAGCAGGAAGGCTACGTACCGCAGCGCGACATCATCATCGCATTGACTGCCGATGAGGAGGGCGGCGACTACAACGGCGTTGACTGGCTGCTCAAGAACCACCGCACCCTCGTGGACGCGGCATGGGTGATCAACGAAGGGGGCGGCGGTGCGCTGCGCGACGGCAAGCCGTTGCTGCAGTCGGTGCAGGCGGCGGAAAAGGTCTACGCCGATTTCACGCTCCGCGTCACCAATGCCGGCGGTCACTCGTCCGTGCCGCGCGCCGACAATGCCATCTACCAGCTGGCCGAGGGCCTGGTGAAACTCTCGAAGTTCCAGTTCCCCGTGGAGCTCAATCCCGTCTCGCGCGCCTTCTTCGAGCAGACCGCCAGGGGGGAGAAGCCGGAGATGGCAGCGGCCATGACGGCCCTGGTCAGGAACCCTGCTGACGTGGGTGCCGCCGAGGTGATCGCCAGGGATCCGCGCTACAACTCGATGATGCGCACGACCTGCGTGGCCACGCTGCTCAAGGGCGGCCATGCGCCGAACGCCCTGCCGCAACTGGCCGAAGCCAACGTGAACTGCCGCATGGTGCCTACGGCGGCAAAGACCTCCGTGCAGGCCACGCTCGTGAACGTCCTGAACGACTCCGCCATCGCCGTCTTCGACACGACCACCGAAGACCGCGCCTCCCCGCCCTCGGAGATGCGTCCCGAAGTGATCGGCGCCGTGGAGAAGCTCACGCGCGAGATGTTCGGCGACATCCCCGTCGTGCCGACCATGTCCACCGGCGCCACCGACTCGCGCTACTTCCGCGCGCTGGGCATTCCGGCCTTCGGCGTGTCGGGGTTGTTCAGCGACCCGACCGTGGACGCGCGCGCCCACGGCCGCGATGAGCGGGTGCGCATCGAGTGGTACTTCAAGGCGCAGGAGTTCCTGTACCAGCTCACGCGCCTGCTGTCGTCGAGCGTTCCGGTGCCCTGATAGATGCCCCCGCGGGCTTGGCCGATTGTCGGGCCCGCGACGCATCATCCCCACCCCGGTTCACGATGAAGATGCTCACGCCGGCGATGGCCTGTGCCCCCTTTGGCCTGCAGGCCCAGGCGCGTGCCGGTCGCACCGGAGCGGCTACCGTGGCATCCTGCTCGACACCTATCGCGACCGGCAGAACGGATTCCTCTTTGCCACCACGCCCGCCGAGGAGTCCTTCTGGTCGCCGATCTCCCGCCAGTTCAACCTCTATCGGTTCTCGATGGCCGGAGAGTTGACCGGCCTGCAGGTCCCGGCGCGGCGCGTGGCCACGGTGACGCCATATGTGCTGGGATCCGCCACGCGCAACTTTGCCGCCGGCACCGACGCCACGTATCCCAGGGAGTTCGGCATTGACGCCAAGTACGGCCTGACGCCGAGTCTGACGCTCGACCTCACATACAACACCGACTTCGCGCAGGTGGAGGTGGATGAGCAGCGCACCAACCTCACGCGCTTTCCGCTCTTCTTCCCCGAGAAGCGTCCGTTCTTCCTCGAGAACGCCGGCGTCTTTGCTGCCGGCACGCCGCAGGCGGCGGACCTCTTCTTCACCCGCCGCATCGGCATCGACACCATGGGCCAGCCGGTGGAGATCCGCGGCGGCGGACGCCTGACCGGTCGCGTGGGCGGCACGACTATCGGCATGCTGCAGATCTTCACGGGCGAGAATGAGAGGGGCATCGGCGAACGTGCCTTGGACGCGTGCGCCTCGCCCACGCTGTGCGGCGGCTCCCGCCCCGATGACGTCAACCGCACCCTCGGCGTGGACGGCCGCCTCGGCTTCGGCGAGAAGTAGACCTTCGACTGGTGGAGCGCACTGACCGAGACCCCGGGCCGCGCCGGCGACAACGCGGCCGCCAGCCTGCGCGGATCGTTCCTGACGCACGACTGGAGCAACAGCGTGCGCCTGATGCGTATCGGCGAGGCCTTCAATCCAGAGGTCGGCTTCCTCGCCCGCACGCCCGGGTACCGACATCACGAACTTCAGTTCATGCGGGTAGTCCGCAATCCCAACTGGACGCGCGTCCGCGAGTGGAACCCCCATTTCACGTGGCGCCAGTACTACGGACTGGACGGATTCTACCAATCCGGCCAGCTGCACCTCGACTTCACCGAAGTGACGTTCAACTCCGGCGGCCGGTTCGGGCCGGAGCTCAACGTCTATCACGAAGGACTGCAGCGTCCGTTCCAGATCGCGAAGAACGTGGTGCTTCCGGTGGGCTCATATGACTTTCCGACCTGGGGCCTCGATTGGCAGACGAACCCGAGTGCTCCGCTGTCCATGCTGGTGCGCGGTGACGTCGGCTCGTTCTACAACGGCACGCGGCGCGGCGGCACCGTCACCGTGACCTATCGCCGGGGTGCGTCCATTACGTCATCGCTCCTGGTGGATTACAACGACGTGCGCCTGGACCAGGGGAACTTCATTCGGTCCATTGTCGGTGCCCGCCTCGGCTACTCGTTCACGCCCCGGGTCTTCATACAGTCGCTCGCGCAGTTCAACCAGCAGGCGCAGGTCTGGACGGCCAACGTGCGATTCGGCTGGCTAAACACGGCCGCAACGGGCCTGTTCATCGTGCTCAACGACGGCGAACAGGCGGACGGCTTCTTCAACTGGCAGCGTCCCATGGCGCGCTCACTGACGTTCAAGTTCACGCGGCAGTTCGGTACCGGCGAGTAGGACTGCATAGCGCCCGATGCGCGCGCTGCCGTGGCGCGCGCATCATCATGCAGCGAGTGCGCATCTACACGCAGCGCTTGCCGCTTGTCATTCGGTGGGCCCGGAGCCTCAATTCATCTATCCCTGTACCCCGCCCTCATGACTCAAGTTGATATCATCGGCGTTCCCCTCGACCTCGGCGCGAGCCGCCGTGGCGTTGACATGGGACCGTATGCCGTGCGAGCGGCGGGCCTGCGGAGTGCGCTGGTCGCCCTCGGCCACGACGTGCTCGACCATGGCAATCTCACGGTGCCAGACCGCGGCACGTTCCCGCCGGACGCGCGCGGCGGTGATTTCCTGCCGACCATCGCCGGGGTGTGCATCGAACTGGCCGCGCGTACCGAGGAATCCGTGCGCGCGCGCCGTTTCCCGGTCGTCCTGGGCGGGGATCATTCCCTCGCCGCCGGCTCGGTGGCCGGCGCCGCACGCGCCCTTCACGCGCGCGGCGAACAGCTGGGCCTCGTGTGGGTGGACGCACACGGCGACATCAATACGCCGGAAACGAGTCCGTCGGGAAACGTGCACGGCATGCCGGTCGCGCACCTGCTTGGGTACGGTGACCCGCGGCTCCGTTTCACCGATAGGGCAGCGGTGCGTGCCGAGCATACCGTGCTCGTGGGGCTCCGCGACCTTGATCCCGGTGAACGGGCGCACCTTCGCGCCTACGGCGTGCACGCGTTCACCATGCACGACGTTGACCGCCGCGGGTTGTCGGACGTGATGGAAGAGGCGCTCGTCTTCGCCAGCGTCGGCACGGCGGGGGTCTGGGTGTCGTACGATGTGGACGTGCAGGACCCGGTGCATGCGCCGGGCGTCGGCACACCGGTGGCAGGGGGCTTCTCGTGGCGCGAGGGACATCTCGTAATGGAGATGGTCGCCGATTCCGGCCGGCTCGTCGGACTCGACCTCGTCGAGGTGAACCCGATTCTCGATGTCTCGAACCGGACAGCCGAGTTGGCCATCGGGTTGGTCGCGAGCGCGCTGGGGAAGCGGATTCTCTAGCCCGGATCAAACAGCGCGGCGCGGCGCCCCGGCGTCTGATCGCCGCGCCCTGCCAGCCGGTACGTCAGCCGAGGGGCCGCCATCGGTGGATGTCAGCGCACCAGCTTCTTGTACTTGATCCGGTGCGGCTGGTCGGCATCGGGACCCTTCCGCTTCTTGAGGTCTTCGATGTACGCCCCGAAATTCCCCTCGAACCAGACCACTTCGGAGTCGCTCTCGAACGCCAGGATGTGCGTCGCCACGCGGTCCAGGAACCAGCGGTCGTGCGAGATGATCACCGCACACCCACTGAAGTCGAGCACCGCCTCTTCCAGCGCGCGCAGCGTATCCACGTCGAGGTCGTTCGTCGGTTCGTCCAGGAGCAGCAGGTTGCCGCCCTGCATCAGCGTCTTGGCGAGGTGCAGGCGGTTGCGTTCGCCGCCGGACAGGTTGGCCACGAGCTTCTGCTGATCCGCTCCCTTGAAGCCGAACGCCGAGCAGTAGCCGCGCGAGTTGATCTCCTTCTTGCCCACCTGGAGCATTTCGCGTCCGCTGGTCATCTCGTCCCAGACCGTGCGCTTGCCCTCGAGCGTGCGGTCCTGGTCCTGATAGGAGATGCTCACCGTTTCGCCGAGTTTCAGCGACCCAGCGTCAGCAGTCTCGCGGCCATTGATCATCCGGAACAGCGTCGTCTTGCCCGCACCGTTGGGGCCGATGATGCCCACGATGCCTGCGCGCGGCAGGTCGAACGACATGTCCTCGAACAGCAGCTTGTCACCGTATCCCTTCTTGAGCTTCTTGGCGATCACCACGTCGTTGCCGAGTCGCGGCGCCGGCGGGATGACGATCTCGTTCTGCGTGATCTTCTCCTGCTGCGCCTCGCTCAACATCTCCTCGTAGTTCTGCAGGCGCGCCTTGTTCTTGGCCTGCCGCGCCTTGGGCGACATGCGCACCCACTCGAGTTCCTTGTCGAGCGTCTTCTGCCGCGAACTGGCCTGCTTTTCCTCGATCGCCAGGCGGGCCCGCTTCTGCTCCAGCCAGCCGCTGTAGTTCCCCTCGTACGGCACGCCCTTGCCGCGGTCGAGCTCAAGAATCCACTTGGCCACGTTGTCCAGGAAGTACCGGTCGTGCGTAATGGCCACCACCGTTCCGGTGTACCGCTCCAGGTGATGCTCGAGCCACGCCACCGACTCGGCGTCGAGGTGGTTGGTGGGTTCGTCGAGCAGGAGCATGTCGGGTTCTTCCAGCAGGATGCGGCAGAGCGCCACGCGGCGCTTCTCGCCGCCTGAAAGCACCTTCACATCGGCATCCGGCGGCGGCAGGCGCAGCGCGTCCATGGCCACCTCGATCTTGTTGTCGAGGTTCCAGAGATCGTGGTGGTCGATGTACTCCTGCAGCTTCCCCTGCTCATCGAGCAGCGCGTTCATCTTGGCGTCGTCCATGGGTTCGGCGAACTCCATGGCGATCGCGTTGAACCGATTGAGTTTGGCGCGCTGTTCCTTGAGCGCCAGTTCCACATTGCCGCGCACGTCGAGCGTCTCATCGAGTTGCGGCTCCTGCGGCAGGAAGCCGATCTTTGTCCCCTTGTGCGGCCACGCCTCGCCCTGGAACTCCTGGTCGAGGCCGGCCATGATCTTGAGCAGTGACGACTTGCCGGAACCGTTGGGGCCGATGACGCCGATCTTCGCTCCGGGATAAAACGAGAGCCAGATATCGTCGAGGATGATGCGCGAAGGGGGAACCACCTTGCGCAGTCCTTTCATGACATAGATGAACTGTGGAGCCACGGGCGTATGCTCAGCGTATGGGGGGTACAGGGGCAATCATGAAAAATAACCCTTTCGCGCTCGCGTAATTGCCTCGTTGGGCCTTACCGTACAAGCACCCCCCGCACCCCGCACTCATCCCTCATGGATTTTTCAGGCATCGCCGATCGCCTCTCCCAGAGCCCCGTAACCGCCATTCCGGTGCTCTTTGCCGCCGGCGTGCTCACGAGCCTGACGCCGTGCATCTACCCGATGATCCCCATCACGGCAGCCATCGTCGGGGGATCGGCCACGGGGGCGCCACCGCGGCGGGGAAGAACGGTCCTGCTGACCTTCTCCTACGTCATCGGGCTCGCGCTGGTCTACTCCCTGCTCGGCTTGCTCGCCGGGCTGTCGGGCACGCTCTTCGGCACGGTCAGCGCCAACCCGTGGCTCGCCTTCGGCATGGCCAACCTGCTCCTTGTGGCCGCCCTTGCCATGCTCGACGTCATTCCGGTGCGCTTGCCGGCTTCCGTCGCCGCAAGGTCCGCAAGTGTCGGTGAAGGCGGCCGGGCCGGGGGCGCCTTCCTGATGGGCGCCGCCTCGGGACTGGTGGCGGCCCCCTGCTCCGCCCCGGTCATGGCCGCAGTGCTCACCTGGGTCTTGCGAACGAAGTCGGCGGCATTGGGGTTTACCTACCTGTTCGTGTTCTCGCTCGGCATGTGCACCCTGCTCGTCGTCGTCGGACTCTTCAGCGGCTCCGTGAGCCGCCTGCCGCGCGCCGGCGCCTGGATGCTCTGGGTCAAGCGCTTCTTCGCCCTCGCGATGGTCGGCGTGGCCGAGTACTACCTCATCAAGGCAGGTCAGGGATGGTTTTGAACTGCGGGACGCGGCTTGGGTCGTATGCATTGACAGCGGTGATCGCATTCGCCGCGCTGGGGGCACAGGCACAGGACAGTGGCATTGAGGTGGGCTCAAAGGCGCTGGGTGCTGCCGTTGAGACGCTCGACGGCAACCCTGCCGAGTTGTCGTCGGTCTTCGGCAAGGGTCCAGTCGTCATCCAGTTTTGGGCGACGTGGTGTCCCACCTGCAAGGCGCTCGAGCCTGCCATGCAGGCCGCGCAGCAGAAGTACGCCGGCAAGGTGTCCTTCGTGGGCGTTGCCGTGAGCGTGAACCAGAGCCCCCGCGCCGTGCAGGCGTACAGCGAGAAGCACTCGCCCAGGATGACGCACTTTTTCGACCGGCGCGGCAAGGCGGTGGATGCCTATGAGGTGCCGGCGACGGGATTCGTCGTGATCGTGAACAAGGCAGGCACCGTGGTCTACACCGGACTGGGCAGCCAGCAAAACATCGACGCCGCCATCAAGAAGGCGATGTGATGGCAAAGGCCGTGCGCCGTGGACTGATTGCGGTGGCCGTGCTCGTCGGGGTGGGCTATCTCACCCCGGTCGTGTACCTGATGACGAACGAGAAGCGCATGATCTTCCAGCCGGACCAGTTCGGCGGGCGGGTCGTCGTGCCGTTTCCTGACTCGCTCGGACTCGTCGCGAATCGCGTGTCGCTCACCAGCGGTGACGGCGCCAGGATCACCGGGATTGTCATCCCGGCTGCCGACACGGCGGCGCAATGGCTGCTCTACCTGCACGGCAACGCCGGCAACGTCACGTCATCGGTGCTGCCGCCATTCTATGCCCGGTGGCATGCCCTCGGCCTGAACATCCTGGCCATCGATTACCGCGGCTTCGGCGAAAGCGAGTCACGCGCGCCGGACGAGAAGGGCACGTACGCGGACGCGCGCGCTGCATACGAGTGGCTCCGTGCGACGAGAGGCGTGCCGGCGGAGCGCATCATTCTCTACGGCCATTCGCTGGGCGCCGGCATCGCCACCGAGCTTGCCCTGCGCGTGCAGGCCGCAGGGCTGATCGTCGAGGGGGCGTTCACGTCCGTCCCCGACCTCGGCGCGGAGATCTACCCGTGGGTTCCCGTGCGCGTGATCGCGCGGCAGCGCTTCGAGAGCATCGAGAAGATCGGCCGGGTGGCGATGCCCAAGCTGATCATGCACGCCAGCGACGATTCGATCGTCCCGTTCGCCCATGGACAGCGGCTCTATGAGGCCGCGCGCGCGCCCAAGGAGTGGGTGGAACTCAAGGGCGGACACATGAACGCCTTCCTGCGGGACAGTGCGCATTTCTGGGGACGCGCCCGTGGTTTCGTCGAGCGCCTGCGCTCTGACTTGCCGGTCGCCGAGTCGCCGCCGCCAGCACGCTAGGGTTTCACGCGCATCACGCCGCACCAGCGTGCCAACACGTGGTGCAGTCGCCTCAGTCCATCCCGGTCAGCGGAAGGTCGAACAGGTGCATCGGCGCCTGCGGTGCTCGCGTGTGGTACACGCGCAGCCGGTCAATCAGGAACGGCTCCTCGATGCGTACCGCAAGCAGCACCCGCAGCGCTTCCGCCGTCAGTTGCGGATAGAAGCTGAGCGTACAGTGGGGCGTGAACGGGTAGCGAGCGATTGCATAGGACAGCCCAGCCGTTTTCAATCGCTCGTGCAGCGTGCGCACCGGCCCATGCGGATCGATCGGCAGGACCACGAGTTCGCGCCCGATGAACCGCATCGGCGGCTGAAACGTGAGGAGCAGCGGCGTCGTCGTGGCCCCTACCGTCTCAAGTGCGGTACGTAGGGTTGCCATGGGGGTGTCCGGCGCAATGGGACCGGCGCCTGACGAGCCCAGCAGCGTGATGTGCGGCGGCAGTTCATTGGCCAGCTTGGGATCGAACCGGCGCTGGAGGTCGCGTACCTGCACGCACACGGGCCCCGTGAGCTCGGCGGTGATGAAGATCCCGTTCGTGCTCATCGGCGCGCGCGCGGCAGGAACCGCCGGTCAATCCAGTGCAGCGGACGATTGGCATGAAAGCGCGCCACCATCAGCCCCGACACGGTCCCGATGCCGGCCCCCATGACGACATCACTCGCCCAGTGATTATCTGAGTGCATGCGCGCGAGGCTGGTGAGCGCGGCCGCCGCATACAGCGACGGGCCTGCCCAGCGCGCCACCTTGGGATGCGACCGGCGCAGTTCACGGTCCATAGCAGCCGCGAACGCAAACGCCGCGGTCGCGTGCCCCGAGGGGAATGACTGCCGGGCGCCGTCATTTACCCCCGACATCAACCGGAAATCACCCGACTCCCCCGGGCTGGCATACGGCCGTGCACGCCCCGCGACTCCCTTGATGCTCCCGGTCAGCATGCCGCTCACGGCAATTGCCTCCCCCGCACGCATGCCGAGTCGCGCCAGGTCGGGACGGCCCGTGGCCCATCCGGCCGCGTACAGGGCCGCCGAACCTGCCAGAACTCCGGGACTTCCGTAGGCATTAAACACGTCCGCAGTGGACGAAAAGACGGGCGAGTCCTGCACCCACCGTCGCTGCATCAACCGTTGACCGTCGCGGTCGAGAGGCATCGCCGCCACCGCGGCCAGCGTGAACACGCCAAGCCGCTCGGCATCCTTCCACGAGACTGGGAACGGCGCGCGTACCGGAGGCTCCTTGTCCTGCGCGGGCAGGGCAAGGGCCACGAGGAGGCTCGCGGCAAGAAGCACACCGCGTTGGTAATGACGGAGGTCTGGCATCAGATTAAGGATATGGACCCCGCCGCGATCGCGCCCACTGCCGACCTGCCCATTCGCGACCTCGTCAGCCACGAGGATCGCTGGCAATGCGTGGCCCTCCAGGAGGCGACCTGGGGAGCGGGATTCACCGAGCTCGTCCCGTCGGCCATCCTCCAGGTCGGTCCCAAGATTGGCGGGATCACGGCCGGCGCCTTCGATGCGTCCGGACGTCTTGTCGGCTTTGTCTTCGGGCTGACAGGCATCCGCCACGGCGTGCTCGCCCACTGGAGCGATATGCTGGCCGTCGTTCCGGAACTGCGCGGCAGCGGGCTGGGCGGACGGCTGAAGGCCTGGCAGCGCGCGCGATGCGAGGCAATGGGCGTCCGCGTCATGTACTGGACCTGGGATCCGCTCGTCTCGCGCAATTCGCACCTGAACCTCAACAAGCTGGGCGCGCGCGTCGACGAGTTCGTGGAGAACATGTACGGCGTCACCGACAGCACGCTGATGGGCGCGCTTCCCACCGACCGGTTCGTGGCGGCGTGGGAGCTCGACGACGTCATCATTGCCCGGCGCCTTTCCGCACGCGCCGCCGATGCCCCGCAGCTGCAGGCGCTGCCGCTCGTCGCCGGTGGCCCCGCGGTGCGGCCACCAGCGACCTGGCCGGATGCGCCCGCAGTCCGCGTCGACATCCCGCGCGACTTCCCCACGCTGCTCGACGACAATCCGGCGGCCGCAGCCGCGTACCGCCGCCACTCGCACGCGGCGTTCACGCATTATTTCGCACTTGGCTACCAAATCAGTTCCTTCCACCCGGCGCCCGACGGCGACGGATCCTACGTGCTCACGAGGCCCCTGCCATGATCCGCCTCGACCAGATCACCCTGCGCGAGATCCATCTCCCGCTGCGTGAACCATTCCGCATTTCGTCCGGCACGGTCTCCCAGCGCCGCATCTGCCTGCTTGAGCTGCACGACGCCAGCGGCGCCGTCGCCTGGAGCGAGTGCGTCGCCGGCGAATGGCCCAACTACTCGTCCGAGACCATCGACACCGCCTGGCTCGCCATCGAGGCCTACGTGGCACCACGCGTGCTCGGCGTCCGCTTTGACGCCCCTGGCGCGGTGCACGCCGTGCTCGAGCGGGACTTCCGCGGTCACCAGATGGCCAAGGCCGCGGTGGAGATGGGAATCTGGGGGGTCGCCGCCGCGCAGGAGGGCGTGCCGCTCGCCCAGCTCATCGGCGGCGTGCGCGACCGCATCGCCGTCGGCATTTCGCTCGGCATCCAGCCATCGCCGCAGGCGCTGGTTGACCGGGCGAGCGCCGCGTTCGCCGAGGGATACCACAAGGTCAAGATCAAGATCGGGCCGGGGCACGACATTGATTTCGTGCGCGCGGCGCGCGAGGCGCTGCCGAGCGCGGAACTGATGGCGGACGCCAACAACGCGTACACGCTCGCCGACGCCGCGGTGCTGGCCGAGCTCGACGAGCTCAACCTCATGATGATCGAGCAACCGCTCGCCCACGACGACCTGGTGCGCCATGCCCAGTTGCAGCGGTCGCTGCGTACCGCGCTCTGCCTCGACGAGTCCATCACCTCGCTCGAGCGGGCGCAGGACATGGTGACGCTCGGCGCTGGGCGCATCATCAACATCAAGCCGGGGCGCGTGGGCGGGTTCACTCCCTCGCTGGCCATCCACGATTACTGCCAGCAGCAGGGAATCCCGGTCTGGTGCGGTGGCATGCTCGAAAGCGGCATTGGCCGCGCGTACAACGTGGCGCTTGCCTCGCTCCCAAACTTCACCCTCCCCGGCGATCTCTCGCCGAGCCGCCGGTACTGGGAGCAGGACATCGTGACGCCCGAATGGACCATGGCACCCGACGGCACGATGGCCGTGCCGCTCGACCGCCCCGGGATCGGCGTGGACGTCGACACGGCGCGCGTTGATGCGCTCACCGTGCGCCGTGCCGTCATGAGGCTTCCTTCGTGAGCCCGGCCGCGGTGCCAGTCGTCGTGCGCGCGTTGTTCACCGACGCCGAGGCGGCGTTGCTCGTGGAGTTGCGCCGCGACTTGCACGCCCACCCCGAGCTCGCGTGGAAGGAAGTGCGCACCCAGACACGACTCGAGGACGTGCTCCGCGGCGCCGGCATCACGGATATCCGCCGGGTTGCCGAGACCGGCCTCGTCGCGCGCATCCCGGGCACCGAGCCCGGCGCCCCGGTCATCGTGCTGCGCGGTGACATTGATGCCTTAGCGATGCACGAGGCCACGGGACTGCCGTATGCGTCGCATCACGACGGCGTAATGCACGCCTGCGGGCACGACGTGCATGCAAGCTGGGCGGTTGGTGCGGCACTGCTCCTTCATCGAACGCCCGCGCGAGGCGACGTGCTCGTCGTGCTTCAACCCGCCGAGGAAGTCGGACAGGGCGCCTCGCGGGTGCTCGACAGCGGCGCGCTCGACGACGCACGGGCCATCTTCGGCGCGCATGTTGACCGCCGATTCGAGGTAGGGCAAGTCGTCGCCCAGCCGGGCCCGCTTGCCGCATCCACGGATTCCTTCACCATCACGCTCACCGGCGCCGGCGCGCATGGGGCGCGCCCGCACGAGGCGGCTGATCCCGTGGTGGGACTCGCTGCGCTCGTCACCGCTCTCCAGACCATCGTCTCACGGCGCCTCGACCCGGCACAGCCCGGCGTTGTCACCGTCGGCATGGTGCACGGCGGCACCGCACCCAACATCATCCCGGAATTCGCCTCGCTCCGCGGCACGGTGCGCGCCACCACCGGTGCCGCCCGCGACCTCATCGTCGGCGAGGTGGATCGCCTCGCCTTCAGCGTCGCGGCCGCCTATCGCCTCGAGGCCGTCGTCGAGTGGGGCGACCGCACGCCGCCCGTCGTCAACTCACCCGACGGTGCACAGTGGGCCGTCACCGCGGCAACGCACGTGCTGGGTGCCGACGCGGTGGTCCCGTTGGGGACCACTAACATGGGTGGTGAAGATTTCGCGTTCTATCTCGAGCGTCTTCCCGGTTGCTTCTTGCGAATCGGTGCCCGTGAACCGGGAGGCGACGTGATAGCCGCACACTCGCCCCGTTTCCAACCAGCGGAGGAAGCCCTGTTCATTGGCGCCGCAGTGCTCGCCGAGTGTGCCAGAGTGGCGAGCAAAACGTGATTCGGCATTGCGTTGATCCTGAGCACCCGTCGCCGCAAGTCATCGCCGCCGCCGCCGAGGTGATCCGGCGCGGCCGGCTCGTCGCCTTCCCCACGGAAACCGTCTATGGGCTCGGCGCCGATGCGCTCAGCGAGGCCGCCGTGCTCGGCATCTTCGCCGCCAAGGGACGACCGTCGTACAACCCGATCATCGCGCACGTGGCGAGCGTGGATCATGCACGGACACTCGTGACGCACTGGCCGGATTCTGCCGGACAACTTGCGGCGACGTTTTGGCCCGGGCCACTCACCTTGGTTCTGCCGAAGGCGCCGCATGTCCCCCTGGCGCTCACCGCCGGACGCGATACCGTGGCGGTGCGCATGCCGGTGCACCCCGTCGCCCTCGCGCTGATCAGGGCAGCGGACCGCCCGATCGCCGCACCGAGCGCCAATCGATTCACCGAACTCAGTCCGACCACTGCCGATCATGTCGAACGGGGACTTGGCGCGCGCGTGGACATGATCCTGGACGGCGGTCCCACGCCAGTGGGCATCGAAAGCACGGTCGTGGATCTCTCGGGCGCGTCCCCGGTGCTGTTGCGTCCCGGCACGCTTTCCCGCACTGCCCTTGAGCGCGTGCTGGGCACGTCGTTGGGTGATCCGGTGCCGGCCGCGCATGCCACCGAAGCGCGCCCGGCTCCGGGAATGACGGATCGCCACTACGCGCCACGCGCCCGCGTCGTGCTGGCGCCAGCGTCCGACGTCGCCGCCGTCGTCACTCGCGAAACCGCCACTGGATTGCGCGTCGGGGCCATCATCATCGGCGCACGTGCCTCGGGTGCGGTGGCACTGCAGCGGCTTCCCGCCGACGCCGCGGGCTATGCCCACGGACTGTATGCGGCCATGCACGCCGTGGACGATGCGGGATGTGATGTCGCCTGCGTCGAGTTGCCGCCGGATGCTCCGGAGTGGGCGGGCGTCAACGATCGGTTGCGTCGTGCGGCGCACCCACCGGAGCGCGAATAGCGCGCGATGACTTGCGGGTCACTTCACGCGACTGCTCCAGGTCGGCGAGGAACATCTCCTCGGCCTGCGCGCCAAACGTGCGATCACCGATAATCGCGTCAAGCTCATAATTGATGGCGGCGCCGAGCGGATTGAAGTCCGTGGACCCGATGCGCGTGATCACGCCGTCCATCACGGTGGACTTGGCGTGCATCATCTCGCCCTGCCACTCCCAGATGCGCACACCGTTGCGCAGCAACGCGGGATAGAAGCTCGCCGCGTAGCGGTTGACCCACGGGTGATCGTTGCGCCCCGGGACCAGGACGCGCACATCCACGCCATCGCGCGCCGCTCCCTTGAGCGACTCGACCACGCCGAATGCCGGGATGAAGTACGCGGTGGCAATCCAGAGCCGCTCGCGGGCGGCGGCGGCCTGCACTTCGAGCGCACGCGAAATGCGGAAACGGGCCGGCTCCCCCTCCACGATGCCGACCAACGCCGGCGGCGCGTCGGAAAAATCAATCCATGAATTGCGTGCCGCTCGCACCATGCGGCGTTGTTCCCGGCGCGTAGGCCCCTGTCCGGCGGCGCGCAGCCACATGGCGTCGAACGCCCGCTCCATGGCCTCTGCGGCGGGCCCATGAATCTGCACGGCGGTGTCGCGCCACGGGGTGCGCTTGGGGCCGAGTGTCCCCAGACGCCACTCCTCGCCGATACCGATGCCGCCGGTGAGGCCCACCTTGCCGTCGGCCACCAGCAACTTGCGATGATCGCGGGGTAGCAGGCCCAGCCACGCGCGGAAGCCCGGCGGACTGAAGATGCGAACGTCTACGCCACCGGCGCGAAGCGCTTTCCACACGCGGCCGGGGGTATCGCGACCCCCAACCCAGTCGACCAGCAGTCGCACCCGGACGCCCCGATGTGCCGCGTCGAGCAGCCCGCGAACGAACCGCTGCCCCACCTCGTCGTGGCCTCGGAAGATGTAGCACTCGAAGTCCAGCGTGTGGTGAGCTCCGTCGATAACCGCGATCATCGCGTCAAAGGCCGCCGCTCCGTCGCGCAGGAGGAGGGGACGGTTGCCGGCCGACACGTCGGCCGCGGCAACCCGCCAAAGCCCGCGGGCGAAGCTCACGGCCGCAGATGGTCCGGGTGGACTTGGCAGTTGGGAGTAGCCGGGAGATTCAGGGGGTATCGGCATGCTCATGGAAGCTGTGCGTCAGGCAGGCCGCAAGTAAGCCGCATACAACAGGAGGCATACAACAGGACCCGCTGGCTCGGAGCGTGCCCCGACGGCATCTTTCCTGCCGCATCGCTCGCAGTGCATCGCCGCCCCCCGCCAAGCCGTCCAGTCCTGTCACGACGCCGCTTTCCGTCGTCGTGTCCAGCGGAAGCTGTCTGCGTCTGGACCAACGAATTCCACACGGGGAACGGCATTTATGGTGAAGGACGACTCGTCGAAACAACTTCCGGCACGACTGAGAACGCTGCCCGGAGATGACGTTCGGCAGATCATGTGGCGCTTTGCCGACCGTTTCGACTACCAGATGGTCGTCCAGTCAGCGCGGGCGGTGGCGCGAGGTCCGGTGGCGCGCGCCGTGGCGAAGGGCGCCAGGAACTCCCATGAATGGACCGAGGACAAGGCGGCCCTGCTCCACGAGTTCGATGCCGCGGGCATCACGTCGGCGGCCGTCGATCCCGAGTATGGTGGATACATCGAGGGACCAAAGAATTTCGTCCTCGGCCTGCTCGCGTATGAGTTGGCATGGGTGGACGCGGGCGCCGGCACCTCCAGCATGGCCAACACGCTGGCCCTCGCCCCCATCCATGAGCGCGGGACGCCCGAGCAGAAGCAGACATACATGTCGCGCTCCGTCCCGCCGCTGCCCGGCGACAGTCGCAAGATATGGCGCGGCGCGTTCGCACTGACCGAGTCCATTCCGTACGTGGGCGTGGATACGGGCGTGCTCAGTGGCCGGGTGCGGGTGGCTGAGTGGAACGACAGCGAGGAACCGCTGCTCCACGTGGACAAGCGTGGCCGGTTCATCACCAACATGGGATCGGCCAACTTCGTCACGGCGGCGGTGGATTCGGGTGATCCGCGCATCAAGGGCAGCTGCATGGTGATCCTCGAGGAGACGGATCCCGGCACCTTCGATCGCGGCATCCCCACCAGGAAACTGGCCCACCAGCTCTCGTCCACGCGCGATCCCATCTTCAGCCTGCAGGTTCCCGCCAGCCGCATCATCGGCGGCTACACCGTGAAAGACGGCGTCATCATCCCCAACTACAGCCACGCCGATGTCATCGAGGCGGTCTTCACGCGCACGCGCGCCACACCGGCCATCATGACATCGGCGAAGCTGCTGTCGGCCGTCGAGCCGGTCATTCGGTATCACCGACGTCGGTTCCGCGGCGCGGCGGGCATCAATGAGGGTACGCCGCGCTTCGACATGGGGTTGCAGCAGAAGGAGGACGCCCTGCACCGCCTGCTTGACGTTTGGGCCGCGGGTGAGGCGGGGGCGTCCCTCGGCTTCGAGACGGCGCGGCTCCTCGATACCTACGACGCCATCGAGAAGGCCAAGGCCGCGGTGCTCGCGCAGCAGGGCATTGCCGGTGGCCGGGCGGAACTCAAGGCGCTGCGCGCCCGCGAGAAGGATGCGACGGAGTATGTCGCGCTGGCCGCCAGGCGCACACCAAGTCCCGAGGAATCGGCGCGACTGGCAATGCTTGATGCGGACCCCGTCGTCAAGTTCATCGTGACGGAGTCGCTGTCGAGCGTGCTCATCCCCGCGGCCAAGCTCTGGAACACCGGCCACGGCGTGAACATGATGCGCGAAGCCGTCAGCATGATGGGCGGCTACGGGATCACCGAGGATTGCCCGGGCTTCCTCGGGCTCAAGTGGATCGACGGACAGCTCGAGGCCACCTACGAAGGACCGGAGGTCGTCCAGCGTCGGCAGCTCTCCGTGACGATGTCACGGCCGATCTTCCTGCGGCAATTCCAGGCGTGGATTGCGCACCTGAACGCCATCTCCAGGGAACACCCGGCGATGGGGGCCGGTACCCTCGCATCGGCCATGGAACTCTGGTTCTGGTCGCGCGAATACCTCTCGACGGCCAAGGACGCGTACGGTCGCGACCTGTACTCGAATCAGCGGCACGGCGTGACGTATCCGCTCGCGGACGCGCTGGCCTGGCTCGTCGCGACGTACCATCTGGTGCTCGACGTGCTCGAGCTCAAGCGGAAGGGGCCGGAGAACCCGGCGCTCGCCGAAGGCATCGAGGGGCTGGTCAGCTTCTACACGGACCTCACGCACATCCACGCGGCGACGGCGGCCGGCGAGGCCACGAGGATCTGCGCCGAGCTCGTGTTCGGGTACCGCGCCGAGTCCGATCCGGCACTTGAGGTGCTGGCGAGCACCGTCGACGTGTTCAAGGATGTGGCGCCGTTCAACGCCCTGCGCACGAAGGTGGACGCCTCGCTCGCCGGATCGAAGCTCGCCAAGGATCGCGCGGCGGAGTCGCTGTCGCACGTCATGATTCCGGAAGTGCTGGACTATCCGGTATGAGCGACGGAGTGCTGCAATGAGCGACCTGCGCAGCACGATGGATGCCGACATCGTCTGTGTGGGGTTTGGCCCCGCCATGGGCGGATTCCTGACCACGCTGTCGCGCGCGCTCGTGGACGCCGAGGGCAACACGGTGCTCGAGAGCCGCGTGATGCCGGGGATGCCGCTGCAGGTGCTGTGCTATGAACGGGCTGACGACATCTCGTTCGGTATCTCGGGCGTAGTGACGAAAGCCCGCAGTATTCGGGCCTCGTTCTCCGCAGAACAACTGGCAGGCGTGCCGATGGCAACGCCGGTGACGCACGAGGAGGTCCTGTACCTGCAGGATCCCATCGGCGCGAGCCGCCGGTCCACCGGCGTGCGTGCACTCGACGCCGTCGTTGACGCGCTCAAGGCAGCGCTTCCGTGGAGCGACCACGCAGTGCAGCTCCCGTGGATCCCGCCGTTCCTGCAGAAGTACGACGGCATGGTCTTCTCCATCGGCCAGCTGAATCAGTGGGTCGGCCAGCAGCTCATGGGCACCGGACTCGTGCAGGTCTGGTCCGGCATGCCGGTGAGCGAACCGTTATTCGACGGCGATGCCGTGATCGGCGTGCGGCTGGTTGACCAGGGCGTGGACAGGCATGGCGCCCCAGGTGGCACCTACATGCCAGGCATGGATGTGCACGCCGCGTTGACCGTCGTCGGCGACGGCCCTGTTGGGCCGGTGGGTCAGAAGCTGAACCAGCGGTTCGGGCTCCCCGAGGGGCACCACCAGCAGGAGTGGGCCATCGGCATGAAGGCCGTCGTGGAGCTGGCCCCGGATTGCGGACTCGAGCCGGGCGCGGTGCTGCACACCTTCGGCTATCCCGAGCCGGAGATCTTCGGCTTCCTCTACGTGCATCCCGACCGGATGGCGTCCGCGGGAATCTTCATCCCGTCGTGGTTCGACAACCCAGCGCGCACGGCCTACCGCTATTTGCAGCACTGGATGACGCATCCCCGCCTCTGGAAGCATCTCAAGGGGAGCACGATGCGCTCGTGGGGCGCCAGAACGCTCCAGGAGAGTGGTCGGCGGGGCGAGCCGCATCTCGTGGGCGACGGCTATGCGCGCATCGGCGAAGGCTCGGGCAGCACGAATGTGCTCACCGGCTCGGGCGTGGACGAAGCGTGGGCCACGGGCGTGCAGCTTGCTGACGCGGTGATCGAACTCGCCAAGGCCGGCAAGCCGTTCACGAAGGCGAACCTCAACGCGACGTACGTTACGCGTCGTCGCGCCAGCTGGGGGGAGCAGGAGTCGAAGGTCGCGGCGAAGGCGCGCGATGGATTCAACGAGAGTTTCCTGCGCGGCTTGATCGGCATGGGCGTCACGGGAATGACGCGCGGGCTCGTCAACATGCCCGGACGCGTCCGGCGCGCGCACGAGCGCTTTCCGTCCATCGAGCAGTACTTCGGCGATCGCATTCCGCTTGCGGAGATCCGCGAGATTCGCCGTCAATGTCAGGCCGCCGGTACGCCGCTGCACGACGCGCTCATGGACCGCTCTGGCTGGCCGAAGATCGACTTCGACGGCGCGTTGCTCGTCTCACACCAGGACGCCCTGCTGATGGGCGGCAAGGTGAAGGCTGCCGCTGGATTCGCCGATCACGTCACGTTCCTCGATACCGGCACGTGCGCGGGATGCGGCGAACAGGTCTGCATTGACGGATGCTCCGGACAGGCCATCATGCCCGGACCGGATGGCATTCCCCAGTTCGACCGGGAGAAGTGCATTCACTGCGGCGTCTGTCTGTGGAACTGCTCCAAGCCGCACGCGACCGATCCTGAACGCACCAATGTCGGATTTGCCGCCGGTTCAGGCGGCCTGCATTCCCCCATCAACTAGACCACGCCGCACCGGGAGCGCGAAGCGATGTCCACGGGTTTCCATGTCGTCGTCCTCGGCAGTCTCGTGCCCGATCTCCTGCAGACGCTGGAGCCGGTGCAGGGACCGTCGGGCCCTGCCCTCAAGAACGAGCTGATGCTGCCGGCGGTGCTCGACCCGTGGGCGGCGCACGCACTCTTCGAGGCGGCACACGTTGCCGCCGCCACGCCGGGCAGCAAGGTCTGGCTCGTAAGTCTCGGCCCCAAGGCCAAGCTGCAGCAGCTCATGATGAGCATCGCGCAGAAGGTGCCGTTCGAGTTGGTCGCGGTGGATGGATCGGCGAGCGGTTTCACCGATCCGGTGGACGTGGCGGAGGCGCTGGCTGGGGCCATTGAGAAGATCCCATCGCTCGATCGGTCGCGCCTGCTCCTGTTTGGCGGCTGCGCATCAGCGTCCCGCGATGCCGGGGTGACGGTGCAACTGGTCGGCGAGCGGCTCGGCATCACCGACCAATTCCTCGCTGCCGATGAATTGACCGTCAGCGCAGAGGGGGTTCTGACGGTGCTCGAACGGGTGGAAGGCGGACGGTATCTCGTGTCGGAGGTGGCGGGTCCGCCGTGTGCCATCGCATGGGCCACCGGCAACCTGCCGGAGCCGCCCAACAATCCGCAGGTCGGCATGATGAACATGCGTACCATCATGCCGGCGCTGCAGAAGGCGCCGGCCATCCAGTTCGCTTCGCAGGGAACCGTGTTCCAAAGCGTCGAGCTCCCGAAACAGGAACGCCGCACGCGGATCGTAAGAGACGTTCCCCTGGATGAGATGGCCCGGGAAATCGCCGACTGGATCAAGGGTTAGGGACAATGACCATCGAAACCATTCTGTATCTCGCGCATGCCGAAGACGACGGTTCGCTGGGCCGTTCGGCGCTTGAAGCGTTGACGGGAGCGAAGGAACTGCATCGGCAGCTCGCCGGCGCCACATTCACCGTCGGCCTGATCGGCGGGGATGTCGCCGCGGCGGCGACCGCAGTGTCCGGGTGCGGAGCGGACAAGTCGTACGCCATTTCAGGCCCTGACTTCGCTGTCTCCCGGTATGCATCCGATGCAGCGGCGCTCGAGGCAATCTGCCGTGCCTCCGGCGCGACCGTCGTGGTTGCGCCCGCTACCTCTCGCTTCAACCGAGTCATGCCGGGAGTCGCCCAGCGCCTCGGTGGACGCATCGACACGCACGTGGGCGGATTCAGCGTGACCGGCGCAGAGCTCCGGATCCAGCGCGGGTACTATCGCCAGCGGATGATCGCCACGCTCACGCGTGCCGCACGTCCCTGGTTCCTGACGCTGGATGGCGGGGTCTTCAGTACGTGGGAAGGTGCTGCCGCAGCCATGCAGTTCGAGTCGCTCGGCGTAGCCGTCGGTGATGAACTGCATCGGACCCGAGTGGTGGGATACCAGGCACCACAGGCCAACGCACAGACGATTCGCCCCGACGCCAAGTTGCTCTTCGTGGCCGGGGTGGGCTGGACCAAGAAGCAGTCAGACGGCCAGGTGCACCTCGATGACGCCGCCAAGACCATCATGGGTTTCGTCGACAAGGCCGGCGCCTCGCTGGGCAGCAGCAAGTCGCTGGTGGACCAGTCCAGCGAGGGACACAACGTCTTCTCCTTCATGAGCCACCTGAACCAGGTCGGCCAGACTGGCTCAACGCCGCGTCACCCCAAGGGGCTTTCGACCTGTTGCCACGGCGAGGAACCGCACGTGGTAGGCTGGCGGTTCATCGGGGAACGGCGCGCCATCAACCTCGACACGAACTGCGGCTGGGCGCAGGGCAAGGCAGACGTCCTGTACGTGGCGGATGCCTTCGAACTGGTCAGGAAGGTAACAGAACTCTTGTAGGGACCAGCAGAGCCCCCTACTGTTCCCTGTATGCTGAACATTGACCTTCGCGGGAAGCGGGCACTCGTGGCCGGCGTTTCCGACGACCACGGGTTTGGCTTCGCCATTGCCAAGGCGCTCGCGGAAGCGGGAGCCACGGTCAGCGTGGCCACGTGGCCGCCGGCGCTGAACATCTTCAAGAACCTGCTCGAACGCGGCAAACTCGATGAGGCGCGCCAGCTGAGCGATGGCTCGCTGCTGACGTTCGAACGCATCTACGCGCTCGATGCGGAGTTCGACACGATGGATGAGGCGTCGGAAGAACTGCGGACCAGCAAGCGGTACAAGGACTGCGGCGACTTCTCCATCGGCGGCCTCGCTGCCGCGTGGCGCGCCGATTTCGGCGATCAGTCGCTCGACGTTCTGGTGCACTCGCTGGCCAACGGCCCCGAGGTGAAGCGGCAGTTGCTCGACACGAGTCGCGCGGGCTACCTCGCGGCACTGAGCGTCTCCTCGTATTCGTTGGTTTCCATGCTGGCCAGGCTCGGACCGATGATGCGCCGGGAAGGTGCGGTCATTTCGCTCTCGTACCTCGCAGGCCAGCGGGTCATCCCGGGCTACGGCGGCGGCATGTCAACGGCCAAGGGTGCACTCGAGAGCGACACCCGCACCTTGGCATTCGAGGCCGGCCGACGGTTTGGCATTCGCGTAAACACCATCTCCGCCGGGCCACTCGCCTCGCGTGCCGCCAGCGCCATCGGCATCGTGGAGACGCTCGTCGATTACTACAAGCTCAACTCGCCCCTTCCCGAGGCGCTGACCGCCACCGAGGTCGCCCTCGCGGCTGCGTTCCTCTGCTCCCCGTTGAGCAGCGGTATCACCGGCTCGACCACATACGTCGACAAGGGGTACAACGCCATGGGCATGGCGGTGGCGATGCCCCCGAACTTCCCAGACCTCACGTCACGAACATAAATCGAAGCCCATGCGACGTTTGTACTTGCCTCTCGCTGTTCTCGTTGGAATCGCCGCCTGCGGCACACCAGCCAGCCAGGACGCTGCCCCGCAAGACCCGAAGGCGCCCGCACTGGAGCCCGGAGTCATCCGCATGCCGTCGCCGGCACAGGCCACTGCGCTCGCTGCCTCGGAGGCCCCGAAGGCCGCGATCATTCCGGAGGATCTCGTACAGCGCATGACCCCGGTGAGCGCGGGCTACAGTCTGGTGACGGCAACCATGCTCATGAACGATGCCCGAGTGCTCGGCCAGATTTACGCCCCACATGCCGTGCTGCGAGTCCCGGACTCCACGGTCACCGGAATGCCGGCAGTCGTGCGCCAGCTCCTCTCGCTCGCACGGTCGAAGTCGCTGGCCGATTTCCAGCGGCTTTCGCTGGGCACGCGGATTCTCGATGACTCGACGTTGCTGGACAGCGGCACATATGTCATGACCCTGCGGCGGTCACCCAAGGACTCGGTGCTCGAGCGTGGTCGGTATGCCGCGACGTGGCGCGCCCGCACGGACATCACCAAGTGGGTGATTCTCGAGGATTACCTCAAGCCGGACCAGCCCGCAAAGAAGGGCGCCAGGTAGTCGGACAGCAGCAGCGAAGGGAGCGACCGAGGCTGCTCCCTTCGTGTATCCGCCCCCGTATTGCGGCGATGCTAGTCCGCCGCGACCTTCGGCGCCTTCTTCTTCGGCGTCACCTCGGGCAACCCCAGTTTCTTGAGCTGTTCATTGAACGCCTTGAGGTCCTCGGCGTAGACCTTGCCCATGCGCTTGGTCTGCACCTCGAGCTTGCCACTCAACTCCTTGAACACCTGCACGGCCTGTGCCGGCGGCCGGCCTGGTGACGATCCAGCCATGCCAAGCAGTGCGGCGATCTTGTTGTTCAGCTTGATGGGGTAGTTCAGCGGGTCTTGCGAGCTCTCGTTCTTGATCTGGTAGATCTCCCCCTCGACGCTCGTCACCTTGCCATTGAGCGCCTTCCCTTGGTCGCCGAGCTGCGGCGCCTGCTTGAGACGGTCCTCAACCTGCGCTTTCACGTCGCGTGCGGCAATCACGGCTTCGTTGGCTTCGCTCACGCGGTCGCGCACCTGGATGAGGAAGTCGAACTGCGCCACGAGATCGGCCATCGGCACCTTCCACCGCGGATCGGCCTTCACCGTGAAGGTCTGGCTTTGCGACTCACCGTTCGCCGTCAGTTTCACCGTGTACGTTCCGGGCAGCGCGAGCGGCCCTGTGACGCCGGCGGCCCAGAGGATCATGCCGTCAAACCGCGTGGCGTCTGGATAGCGCAGGTTCCAGTTGAACTGGTTCAACCCGGCCCTGTTCGGCGCGCGGACAACGCGCGGCACGCCGCGTCCGCTCTCGCCTCCGGCAGCCGGGGCTGGCGAGGCAACGGAATCACTGGTATACGACTTGATGAGATTCCCCTTGGCATCGAGGAACTCGAGCGTCACGCGGGTGTCCGCATCCTTGAGGTGATAGTAGACCACGGAGCCTGACGGTGGGTTCTGCCCCACGGGCGTGGCGCCGCCATAGCCGGCGCCCGGAATCTGGAAGCCGCCGCCCCAGTCGATGCGATAGGCGTCCGACGGCTTGTACAAGTGCGCCGACTTGGTGGTCACGGACGCCGTGAGCTGCCGCAGCGGCGCGATGTCGTCCATGATCCAGAACGACCGGCCGTGCGTGCCCAGCACGATGTCGTTGTCCTTCACGACCAGATCGTGCACCGGCACCGATGGCATGTTGCGGCGCAGCGACTGCCAACGGCTGCCATCGTCGAACGATACCCAGACCCCTCTTTCCGTTGCGGCGTACAGCAGCCCCGCCTTTTTCGGGTCCTCCCGGATGGCGCGCGTGAACTCCTCCGCGGGAATGCCCGTCATGATCTTCGTCCACGTCTTGCCGTAGTCGGCGGTCTTGTAGAGAATCGGCGAGAAGTCGTCCTGCTGGAAGCGGTTCGCCGCCACGTACGCCGTGCCGGCATTGAAATGGCCGGCATCGATCATCGACACGCGCGTGAAATCGCCGATGTCCGGCGGCGTCACGTTCGTCCAGGTGACGCCACCATTGCGCGTCACCCAGACGAGACCGTCGTCGGTGCCCGCCCAGATCAGTCCCGGGGTGATGGGCGACTCGCTGAGCGCAAAGATCACGCCATACGTCTCGACGCCCGTCTGGTCCTTCGTGATCGGCCCGCCCGAGGCGCCCATGGTCTTGGGATCGCGGCGCGCGAGCGGAGGCGAGATGATCGTCCAGCTTTCGCCTTCCGTGGTCGTCTTGAACAGCTGGCTCCCGGCGGCGTACAGCACGCCGGGGTTGTGTGGCGAGAAGACGATCGGAAAGGTCCACTGGAAACGGTACTGAATGTCCTCCGACGAGTAGCCCATGGGGTTGTCCGGCCACGGGCTGACGTTGCGTTCGAGGTCGGTCGCCATGTCCTTGCGCGTCAGCAGGCCGCCGTAGCTGCCGCCAAAAATGATATCGGGTTTGGCCGGATTCGACGCGAGATACCCGGATTCGCCGCCTGCTGTCTCGCGGAAGTCGGCCATCGTCATGCCGCCTTCCTTGCGCGACGGGCCGCACAGCGTCGAGTTGTCCTGCTGCGCACCACACACCTGGTAGGGAAAATGATTGGTCGTCGTCACGTGGTACATCTGCGCCGTGGCGTACGCCTGGTTGGTCCACGAACGGCCGCCGTTGAACGACACATTGGCGCCGCCGTCATTGCCCTGGACCATTCGTTCCGGATCGTTCGACGCGATCCAGAGGTCGTGATTGTCGCCGTGCGGAACCGGAATGTTCTGCGGGAAGGTCCTGCCGCCGTCGCGGGAACGGAACCACTGCACATTCAGCGCGTAGACGACGTTGGAATCCCTGGGATCGGCCACGATGCGCGAGTAGTACCACGCGCGCTGGCGCAGCTTGCGTTCGTCATTCAGCCGGGCCCACGTCGCGCCGTCGTCGTCGGAGCGGTACACACCGCCATCCTCGGCTTCGATGAGCGCCCATACGCGGCTCGACTTGGCGCCGGATACGGTCAGGCCGATCTTGCCAAGCACGCCCTTCGGAAGCCCGGGATTGCTGGTCAGTTCCGTCCACGTCTCGCCGCCGTCGGTGCTCTTGAAGATGCCGCCGCCGGGACCACCGGAGTTCAGCGACCACGGCGTCCGGTACGCATGCCAGAAGGCGGCGTACAGCACATTCGGGTTGCCGGGATCAATGGCAAGGTCGGAGATGCCGGTTGAAGCGTCGCGGTACAACACCTTGCGCCACGTCTGGCCGCCATCTGTCGTCTTGAAGACCCCGCGCTGCTCATTCCGGCCAAAGACATGCCCAAGCACGCCGATCCATACGATGTCGGGGTTCGTGGGATGGATGCGGATGCGCGGCGAGTGGTTCCTTGGGTCAAAGAACGCGATGCGCGTCCAGGTCTTTCCCGCGTCGCGCGACACCCAGACGCCGTCTCCGGGAGCGGTGTTGCCGCGGATGGGAGTCTCGCCGCCCGCCGCCCACACGATATCCGGATTCGACTCGGCGACCGCCAGCGCGCCGATAGTGCCGCCGAAGTACTTGTCGGTCGCCGGCTGCCAGCTCATGCCGCCGTCAACCGTCTTGAAGACGCCTCCACCGGTCGTCCCCATCCAGTACTCGTACGGGCGCTTGTTCGACCCGGCGACCGCGACAGAGCGACCGCCGCGGTACGGCCCGATTTCACGCCATCGCAGCGCGGCGAATGCGGAGGTGTCAAACGACTGTGCGGCCGACAGTGTCGGCAGCAGGAACAGGGCGAACGCGGTGATCATCCGGCGGGAGAGCGACGACATGGATACCTCTCGAGGGTCGGTCCTGCTGGTCCGAGTCATGCGCCTGACAGCGCACCTCGGCGAGTCATCGTACATTCAGGAAAGTTGGTCGCTCGCGCCACGATCGGCGAGAGTCCCCCGCCACCCATCAACTCCATCGTCCCATGACCACCCCTTCGCGCTACCTCGCCATTGCCATCGCCGTTGTCGCTGTCGCGTGTGGAAAGCCCGAACAGCAGCCAGCGGATGAGGCCGCCGCTCCCGCTGAACCGCAACAGGTCGGCGAGGCATCCGGATTGAAGACCCCGGAGTCCGCACGCTACGACGCGGCGCAGGATCTCTGGTTCGTGTCGAACATCAATGGCAACCCGTCACAGAAGGACGGCAACGGATTCATCGTCCGCCTCACCGCAGAGGGTGCCGCCATGGACTCCACGCCGTTCATCGAAGGCGGAAGGAACGCGGTGACGCTCAACGCCCCGAAGGGCATGGCCCTCGTCGGCGATACACTGTGGGTGGCCGATATCGACGCAGTGCGCGCATTCAATGCACGGACCGGAGCGCCTATCGCATCCCTGGAGATCAAGGGATCGGCGTTCCTCAATGACGTCGTGGCAGGGCCGGATGGTTCCGTCTACATCACCGATACCGGCGTGCGCTTTGACGACAAGGGTCAGATGACGCACCCAGGACCTGACTGCATCGTGCAGGTGATCGGCCGCCAGTACAAGCGGGTGGTCACCTTTGCCGGTCAGCCGGGGCCAAACGGCATTGCATACGACGCAAGCGGACAGCGATTTCTCGTCAACGCGTTCGCCAGCACGAACGTCTTTGCCTGGAAGCCCGGCATGGCAACCGCAGACTCCATCGGCGTTGGCGCCGGTGGCGGTGATGGTTTCGAGATTCTTGCCGACGGTCGGGCGGTCTACACGAGCTGGGCTGATTCGTCGCTGAGCGTGTTCGCCAACGGCACGTCGTCCACCCTGGTGAAGGGTCTACCCAGTCCGGCAGATATCGGCTACGACACCAAGCGTCAGCGCCTGGCCGTGCCACTGTTCAACGATGGCAAGGTTGTCTTCATAGCACTCGGGCGTACCAAGTAGGACGCCGTCTGCAAGCCAGCCGGTGTCGTCAACCCCCTCGCCTCTCCCATCTCCCATCTCCCGTCTCCCGTCTGGTTCTGATGCGCCACTCCAGCCTGATCGCCCTGCTGTCCTTCGCCGCCGCGTGCAGTCAGTCGCCGGTCTCGAAACCAGCCGCCGCCTCACTCGACGCGGGACCCCGGCGCCTGCCGACCGGACGCACGCTTGATCCGGCCGGGACAGTGTGGCCCGTCGGATCCATGCCGCTCGCCATGACGCTCTCGCCGAGCAGCGGGAGGTCGTGGTTCTTCTCAACGGCTGGCGTGAACAAGGCGTGCAGGTGGTTGATCGGGAATCGGGACGCATTCTCCAGACGCTGCCGCAGGCGGCCGCCTTTCTTGGGATCGCGTTCTCCCCTGATGGCCGCACACTCTACGTGAGTGGTGGAAATCAGGATGTGGTCTATCGCTATGCGTGGACAAACGGGCGTGCAACGCGTACCGACTCCATCGTCATCGAGACCAAGGCAGAGGCAAGAACGGCAAGCGCTATCCCGCGGGCCTCGCACTCTCACCCGACGGTGCACGATTGTACGTCGCGGAGAACCTGACCGATTCGCTCGCCGTGGTGGACGTGGCGACGGCCCAGGTGGTGCAGCGGTTCGGGGTGGACCGGTATCCCTACGGCGTGGTGGTTGACGGACAGGGCGCGGTTTACGTGTCGTCGTGGGGGGGATCTACCGTGGCGGTGTTCACGCCCACCGGCGGCCGTCTTGCGCCGGCCGGCCGCATGGCGGGCGGACGGCATCCGTCGGCCCTGCTGCTGAATCATGACGGGTCGCGCCTCTTCGTCACCTCGGGATCCACCGATCGCATCACGGTGCTTGACCCACGGCAGCGGCGTGTCATCACCAGCATCGTCGTGACGCCGCCCGGAGGTCCTGGTGAGGGCTCCACGCCGAACGCGCTTGCACTATCCGAGGACGGCCGCCGGCTCTTCGTCGCCGAAGCAGACAACAACGCCGTCGCCATCGTGGACCTTGCGGCGGAGACCTCCGGCGTGCCAGGAGCTGCCGGCACCGACGTCGTGACGGGCCGCATTCCGGTGGAGTGGTATCCAACGTCCGTGATTGCACGCGGTGACACGCTCATCACGCTGACGGGCAAGGGCCGCGGCACCGGACCCAACATCAATGGCCCGACGCCGGGACGGGGCCGGGCTGACGAGGGGTTCGACCCGTATCAGTACACGCTCGGCCAGACCACCGGCTCGATCATCACCACGCTCGCGGCCCGTGCCAGCGCCGCGACGCTCGTCCCGTTCTCCTCGCGGGTCGCCCGCGCCAACCGATGGGGCGAGACCCGCGAGAAGTTCTCCTACCCGCCCATCGAGCACGTCATCTACATCATCAAGGAGAACCGCACCTACGACCAGATCCTCGGCGACCTGCCGCAGGGCGACGGCGACACCTCACTGCTCTTCTTCCCCCGCCCTGTCTCGCCAAACCACCACGCCCTCGCCGAGCGCTTCGGTCTCTTCGATCGCTTCTTCGTGAACGCCGACGTGAGCCCGGACGGTCATAACTGGTCGATGGCCGCCTACACCACGGACTACCTGCAGAAGACGGTGCCGTCCAACTACTCGAATCGTGGCCGCACCTACGACTACGAAGGCACCAATCGCGGCCGCGAGCCGGTGGATGACGACGACGTCTCCGAGCCGGCCAACGGGTACCTCTGGAATCTTGCCCAGCGGGCGGGGATTTCGTTCCGGAACTTCGGCGAATTCGTGATTCCCGCCGAGGTTGATCGCAACGACCCGATGCCCGCCGGCTACAAGGGCAACAAGCCGTTCCTGCGCGCCCATACGAGCGCGGCGTTTCCGTCGTACGACCTCAAGATCCGCGACCAGGTGCGGGTGGATGCATGGCTCGGGGAGTTCAACGAATGGGTGCGACGCGGCAGCATGCCGCGTCTGCAGATCGTGCGGCTCCCCAACGACCATACGTCCGGCGCTCGCGCCGGCGCCCCTACCCCGCGGGCACATATGGCAGACAACGACCTCGCGCTGGGTCGCATGATCGAGGCGCTCTCCAGGTCGCCGTTCTGGCGGAGCACTGCGGTCTTCGTGCTCGAGGACGATGCGCAGAACGGACCTGATCATGTGGATTCCCATCGGTCGCCGTTGTTCGTCATCTCGCCATACTCGGCGGGCGGGGTGGTGCACCGTTTTGCCAACACGACCGACGTCCTCCTGACCATCGAGGAGATTCTCGGCCTCGCGTCGCTCTCGCAGTTCGACTACTTCGGCCAGCCCTTGCGCGAGATCTGGCGGAAGAACCCCGACCTGCGGCCGTACGTGGCACTGCTGCCAGCGGTGAACCTCGACGAGGTGAACCCGGCCAGCACGCGCGAAGCACGGGAATCAGCACGGCTCGACCTGCGCTTCGAGGACGTCGCCGAGGAGGAGTTGTTCAACCACATCCTCTGGCGCACGATCAAGGGGAGTGTCGTGCCATATCCCGGCACGCGCCGGATCCCGCTGCTCGAACTCGCGCGTGCCAGGTAGATTGTCGCAGCCACCGCGCAGCGCTGCCCTCGCATCGTCAACGCAACCGCATCGACTCTTCGTGACCCATCTGCGCCCCTTCTCTCAGCCGTGGGCGGACGCCCTTCGTGATGCGATCAACGCCGACCAGGCGTATCGCGTAGCCGCCAGGACGTGGACCTGGCCGGTTGCGTTGGTGCTCGAAGCGGCGCCGGCACTCGGGTATCCCGTGGACACCGCCGTCGAATTCGACCTCGACAGGGGCACGTGCACGGCGGCCAGGGTGCTCGACCCTTCCGCTGCGACGGCGCCGTTCGTGCTACGCGCACAATACGCCGCCTGGAAGCGCATCGTGCGCGGCGCGTTGGATCCGGTGATGGCCGTCGCCCTGCGTCAGGTCCGGCTGCACGGCTCGCTGGGCACACTGATGCTCCACGCCGGCGCGGCGAAGGCCCTCATCGCCTGTGCCCGCACCGTGCCCACGCACTTTCCCGACGAGTCCGGCTGACCGCGAGTCCGGTCTACGGTTCGGGACACGCTGTCGGTGCCGCGACGACCCGCACCGCACTCCGCAGATCACCGTTCGTCGTCATGACCCCCTTCATTCCGTCACCCAACACGAGCCAGGCGCGCTGCGACACGTTGGGCTCCACCGGAACGAGGCGCAGCGTATCTCCGTCGGCGCGCATGGTGCGCATTATGATGGCAACACCGACACGCGAACTGTCGGGCACGAGCCGATAGCATAGACTCTCCTGCGGTGCCTTTGCGTTCCTTGCCGCGGAGACCCCTGCCACCACACGCTGCGCTGGCACGGCGGTTTGCGTCTGTGCGAAACCCTGGGTGGATGCTTGCTGTGCCTGCGGCACAGCACTCGGCACAGCACTCGGCACAGCACTCGGCGTGCACTCGGTACAGTACTCGGTACAGTACTCGGCGCGGCCTTTGCTACCAGCGACTTCGCCCCAGACACTTCGGCAACCACGCGATCCGCGTCCTGCACGGCCTTCCGTTCCTCGGCAACAATTGTGTTGGCCGACCGTGCGCGCACTGCAGGGGACGTGATAGGCTGCATCGCGAGCGCCTCTCTCCGCAACTCAGGAGCATCGCTTCTCCCTGCCGCAGCATCGGCCTGCGCGCCGGCGACGGGAGCGGCGACAGGAGCGGCGACAGGAGCGGCGACAGGAGCGGCGACAGGAGCGGCGACAGGAGCGGCGACAGTCTCGCGTACAGTCGCAACCGCCGCCGGCGCTGGAACCGGTGTCGCCAGCACTGGCGACGAGGTGCCGGGCGCCTGGGCTACCGGCTTCGGCGCGTCCGGCGCCGGCTGCGCTGAGCTCTGTTCGGTGGACGGCGCAGACATACGCCCGTCGGGAGCGTTCTGCATCACCAAGACGCTTCCGCCGACCACCACCACGGCGGCGGCAGCCTTCGTCCACCACGGCAGGCGCTGCCCCGTGCGCGCGGTAGTGCCTGTCGGCACCACGCCTGCCGGCACATGATCGAGCGCCGAGAGAATGCGCGAGGACGCGGCCACGAGCCCGCGCGCCTCGGCCACCGCTGCGGCCCACTCGGGATCAGCCGCTGCGAGTGCCTCGATGCGCGCGGCTTCATCAGGCGGCAGCTGCCCATCAATCCAGGCGTGAATCAATCCATCATCAGGACGCGGCATGGTGCCCTCGCTGTGCCCGCGCCGCTGTCTGCGCTTCATGCGATTCCGCCAGGCGCCGGCGCGCGCGCGATAGTGTCGTTCCCACGGACCCGACGGCGATGCCGAGAATCTCCGCGAGTTCCGGGTAGTCGAGCCCTTCCTCGCGCAGCAGGAGCGCCTGCCGGTCACGCTCGGCCAGTGTGTCGAGCGCGTGCCGCGCATCAGCCGCATCCTGCGCGCGTTCGAGTGCCGTGTCCGGCGCCTCGACGTGTGCCTCTCGCTGCTCCGCGGCGAGCAGTTCCAGGTGCCGGCGGTGGCGGATCGCCTTGCGCCCCGCGTCCCGCACCAGGTTGCTCGCAACGGCAAACAGCCATGACCGTTCGTTCACCAGGTGCTCCTGTCGCAGCGCCCGCACGAACGTCTCCTGGGCGATGTCTTCTGCCCAGTCACGGTCTCCCAGGCGGCGCGTGAGGTAGCGCACAAGCGCGGCATGGTAGGTCGTGAAGAGACGTTCGGTGTCGGACATGTCGTTACCAATCTCGCACGATCGCGTCGAGTGCACCCACCGCCAGCGTGCTGTCGCCCTTCGGGTCGAGCACGAGGCGGACAGCGCGTCCCTGCACCGCCACGCGCTCGCCTATTGCAAAGGCTTCCTTGAGCGCCGGCAGCCGGTCGAGCAGCGCAAAGTACGCCGCAGAGTAGGCTGCAACGCGGACGACGCGTGTCGCCTGTCCCGCTGGCATCGCATCCTGCCACTCGCCGTCCACCTGCGTGAACATCCGCCCCATCGCGAACTGCTGACGACCCGCGAGCCCTGCCTGCGCGGCATCCAGCTGCGACATGTTCTGCACCGCGCGCTGGTCTGCGGCGGCCTTTGCCGCCTCGAACATCTGCACGGGCGCCGGAGCGGCCGCACCCGCGCCTCCAATGACCGACCCGGCGGGCGTCCCGCGGTCCCGGCGCGGCATGTTCGTCGGCCGTCCCGTCTGCATGCCTGGTTCGACCACGAGATACGAGGTCAGCTCGGTGGGAATCCCGTATTGCATGCCAAGGGTCCGCAGTTCCTCGTCGAGCTCGGCTGTGGCTCCGTTGCGTCGTCGCTCGGCGCTCAACCAGCCGACCCGCTGCACCGCCCAGAGCCGCGCAATGAAGGCGTTGCCCGGTGCCCGCGCCGCAAACTCGCCCGTGGTCGTCCAGCGCACGGGACCATCAACGCTCGATCCTTCGACCGTCAGCGTCGCGGCGCCGGCGCTTCCGCGATAGCGCGCAAGGAGCGTGACTTCCTGCCCGGCAAAGAGGTCAACCGCATCCGTGGGCTGCATGCGCTCAAGGCGCACGCCGTTCACGCGAACCCGCAGGTCGGTGGCCACAGGATCCGTCAGCCGCTGGGCAACCACGCTCACCGCGCGCTCCACATCCTCTTCCGGGCGCACGAACTGCGCCGTGCCGCGTCCGCTCAACGCCAGCTGTTCGAGGAGCGCTGCGTTCACGTCGACACCCACGCCAAACGTGAAGAGTCGCTGGCGTCCGCGCAGGCGCCGGGCCAGCGCCGCGATGCGATCCGGATTGCGCTCGCCTACGGTCGGTGCACCATCGGTCAGGAACAGGATCACGGCGAGGCGACCGGTGCCGTGTGCCTCCTCCAGCGCCGCTTCGAGCGCCCCGGAGATGTTGGTTGATCCCTCAGCCTTCAGCCCGTCGAGATACCGATGGGCGGCGCGCACGTTGGGCCCTGTCGTCGCCTGCCAACCGTCGCGAAACCCGCTCACCTCGCTGCTGAACGCGATCACGCGGAATCGGTCGATCGGGTTCAGCCCGGCCAGCAGCGCTCGTCCGGCCTGCCGCGCCTGCTCGATCTTCGCGCCGGCCATTGATCCCGATACGTCCAGCACGAACGTCACGTCCCGCGGGGTCACCGTTCGGCTGACCGCGGGAGGCGCAATGGTGATCATCACGAAGCCGTCCTCTCCGCTTCTGGCGTGGGTCAGCATGTGCACCGACGCCGAACGTTCGGCGCGCACCGGTACCAGGATGGTGGCAACACCGCGAACACGCTCGGCCCGTGCATGGCGCAGGCTTCCCTGTTCGCCAATGTCGAGGTCGTGCGTCGGGGAGAAGGCGCGCCCGAACTCGCCGCGCGCGGGGTAGCGCACCTCAAGGGTGCTGCGTGCGCCGTCGTCGCCGGTGCGCATGGGCGGCCGGTAATCCAGGCGAAGCGCGTCGCCCTCCCGCTCGACGATGGCCCGGAAACGCACGATCACCGTTTTCTCTTCCCCGGGCGCGATGGGGAAGATGCGTGTGCGCAGCAGGCCCTGTCCCATCCATTCCACGAGCGCCGGATCGCGCTGACGGCGCACGATTTCCTCGTAGATCGACCGCGCACGGTCGGCTCGCAGGGTCTCCCCGGTCACCATCTCGCCGTCAATCGAGAGTGCAAGGTCCTCGAAGGCCGCGCGCGCCGGCAACGGCAGCAGGTAGTCGGTCTCTCCCACCACGGCGCCGCGATTCACGAAGCGCTCGGTGATCTCGTAGCGCACCACGCGACCGTCAATGGTCAGCACGGCGCGGCTCGACGTACGAACGACCTGTGCGGCACGGACGCAGGGCAGCCGTGTTTCGCAGGTTGGACAGTCGACGCAGGGGACCGAACGGTCAATGCGATCGGTCTGTGGCGTGGCGGTCGCCGTCAGCGGCAGGCAGAAGGCCATGGAAGACACGAGGCGACGCACGATCTCCTCCATATGTTGGTTCCCGGGGAGACGGCCGCCGCCGTCTTTCTTGCACACCTCCCCTGCTTTCCTGTGCTTCGTGGTGAAAAAGGCCAGCTCCTGCCGCTGAGCTCAGCTCTATTCCGAGGCACCCGGATTCCGGGTGCCGGCGCGTTCCATCACCCGTACGGAGAGCAGCCGCTGGTCTGCCCGGTTGACTGTGTCCTGCACCGATTCGCCGGGTCGCCGCGTACTCCACCCCAGCGAGAACGGCACCGGAGCCGTGCGCATGGCCGCCAGCTGAAGGCGGCGCGCTACCATCTCCACGGCGTCCTCGTCTGCCGGGTTCAGCACCAGCAGGAACTCGTCGCCGCCCAGGCGGATCACCGGCTCTTCCGCGCGCACCTGCCGCATCAGGAAGCGACTCATCCGCACGAGCGTCGTGTCACCCATGGCCATGCGTGTCGTTGTACTGCTTGAAATCGCGTGGTCGATGTCGATGAAGATGCAGCCGAAGGGCGACTCGGCGCTCTCCAGCTCGGGCTCGATCTGTTCGAGATAGCGGCGGTTGTAGCAGCCGGTGAGCGGATCCCGGACACTCTGCTCGCGCAGCGCGTCTTCCTGGCGCTTGCGGTCGGTGATGTCCACCAGGACACCGTGGTAGAACGTCTCCCCCGTTGCGTCGTCGACACAGACGTAGCAGCTGTCGAGCACCGTGCGCACGGCCCCGTCCGGACGCACGATCTCAATCTCGAAATCGCGCACCGTGCCCTTCTTGTCGAGGATATCCAGCTCTTCCATCCGCCGTTTCGGGTCGGCGATCATGTCCGACAGCGAATACGACCGCAGATCGTGCATGGTGCGCACGCCGAGTATCGACAGGAATGCCGGATTGGCGTCAACCACCACCCCGCGGGCGCTCGTGATGTAGAACGCCTCGCGCAGGTTCTCCATCAGCGCGGTCAGCGCGCCGGGATGCTTCAGCGACCTGAAGCGTGGCGAGGGTCTTGCAGGGGTTTTCATGGGGCGGGTGCTGATGGAGAATCTGGCACCGCTGGCGCCGTGGCGGGAGGCCGCGCATCCGCCGACGTCGCGGCGGACGCGGCCGCGGACACCGCAGCTTCGCCAACCGTCGTGAGGCGGTTCATTCCATTCGGAACATGGCCCCCCGCCAGAGGGCATGTAAGGACTCGCCCCGCCGCTTCACGTGCCGTGCGCGTTCAGCCATTGCAGTCGGTCCCGCATCGCACCGCGCGTGGCGCCGGACTAGTTTTATTCGGCGCGTCACGCCCGGTCGCGCGCCCTCACCCCAGATAGCCGGAGTTTCGGCCCGTGGCCGCTTCCGACGCCCTCGACCTCCTCGCCATTAACACGGTCCGCACCCTCGCCATGGACGCGGTCCAGGCCGCCGAGTCCGGGCATCCGGGCACGCCCATGGCGCTCGCCCCGCTCACCTACGCGTTGTTCACGCGGCACGTGCGCCACGCGCCGTCCAACCCGCGGTGGCAGGACCGCGACCGGTTTGTGCTGTCCGCCGGGCACGCGTCCATGCTCCTCTACGGCACCCTGTTCATGTCGGGCTACGAACTCACGCTCCACGACCTCAAGCAGTTCCGTCAGTGGAACAGCAAGACGCCCGGGCACCCTGAAGTCGGTCACACCCCGGGAGTGGAGACGACCACCGGTCCTCTGGGCCAGGGCATCGCCAACGCCGTCGGGCTCGCACTCGCTGAACGGACCCTTGCTGCCGCGTTCAACATGCCGGACCACAAGATCATCGATCACTACACGTGGTTCATCGCCGGCGACGGGTGCCTGATGGAAGGGATTTCACACGAGGCCGCGTCATTTGCCGGCCACCAGAAGCTCGGCAAGCTCATTGGCTTCTTCGACAACAACGGAATCTCCATTGATGGCCGTACGGATCTGACCTGCAGCGACGACGCGGCAAGACGTTTTGAGTCGTACGGGTGGCAGGTGCTCCATGTCGCCGACGTCAACGATCTGGCGGCCATTGATCGCGCCGTTGCCGAAGCCAAGGCCGACACGCAGCGTCCCACGCTCGTCATCACGACGAGTGTCATTGGCTACGGGTCTCCCAATCGGGCGGGTTCGTCCAAGGCGCACGGCGAGCCGCTCGGGAAGGACGAGATCGCACTCACCAAGAAGGCTCTCGGTTGGGCGAACATGGAGCCGTTCGTCGTACCTGACGACGCCGTGGCGCACTGGCGTGCGCAGGTAGCGGCCAACGGCGAGGCCGCGCAGAAGGAGTGGATGCAGCGATTCATGGCATTCACCAAGGCCAACCCTGACGCCGCCAAGGAACTCGGGCGGCGTTGGCATGGGGACCTGCCTGCCAACTGGGGCAGTCATCTTCCCACCTTCGACGCCACCAACGGCAGCGTGGCAAGTCGCGCTGCCAGCGGTGTGGTCATCAACGCCCTGGCTCCGCACATCCCGGAACTCATCGGCGGATCGGCCGACCTCGCTGGGTCCAACCTGACGATGGTGAAGGGAGCTGCCGCCTGTTCCGCCGAACATCCCGAAGGACGCAACATCTTCTTCGGCATTCGCGAGCATGCGATGGGCGCCATCCTGAACGGCATGGCGCTGCACGGCGGCTTCATTCCGTACGGCGGTACGTTCCTGGTCTTCGCCGACTACATGCGTCCTGCCATCCGGTTGGCGGCGCTCATGAAGCAGCATGTGATCTACGTTTTTACCCACGACTCGATCGGGCTTGGCGAGGACGGGCCCACGCACCAGCCCATCGAGCACATCTCGGCGTTGCGCGTCATTCCGAACGTGCTCGTGCTCCGTCCCGCCGATGCCAGCGAGGTCGTGGAGGCCTGGCGCGTCGCACTCGAGCACAAGACGGGCCCCGTGGCCCTCGTTCTTTCGCGCCAGAAGCTGCCATTCATCGATCGGACGTCGCGAAGCGCCGCCGTGCATCTCGCCCGCGGCGCGTACGTGCTCGGCAATACGCTCGACGGCACGACCCCGAAGGCCATCATTCTCGCGACGGGGTCCGAGGTGTCCATCGCCCTGGCAGCGCAGCAGCTGCTCGCCGACGACGGCGTTGCCACCCGCGTCGTGAGCGCCCCATCGCTTGAGCTCTTTGCACGGCAGGACAGGAAATGGCGCGATGCCGTGCTCCCGTCGGGAATTCCGCGCGTCGCCATTGAAGCCGGTCATCCCATGAGTTGGTACCGCTGGGTCGGAGACCGCGGTACGGTCATCGGCATCGAGATGTTCGGTGCCTCCGCGCCCGCCCCCAGGCTCTACGCCGAATACGGCATCACGGCGGAGCGCATTTGCGAGGCCGTCAAAGGGCTGGTCGGCTAGACTCGCCTCAACGTCACAGCGGAAGCGTCATGCTGCAGGGCGTTCGGCTGGCAACTCGCTCAGGTCCTGAATGCGCCCGAGACGCCAAAGGGCGCGATTGCGGCGGAAGATGACGGCGACCACGCCCAGCGTCGCTACGCCACCCAGCACCACCGACGTGACCGTTCCAAGCAGTTGCGCCGTGACGCCCGACTCGAACATTCCAATCTCGTTCGAGGATCCGACGAAGACGCTGTTCACGGATGACACTCGTCCGAACAGGTGCGTCGGCGTCACCGTCTGCAGCAGGTTCGAGCGAATCGAGACGCTCACCATGTCGGAAGCACCCGCGAGTGCGAGCATCGCCACGGACAGCCAGAACGACGTGGACAGCCCGAATGCGATCGTGAACAACCCGAAGCCGCAGACCGCGAACGCCAGGGTGCGACCGGCGCGGGCAAACGGGGGACGGTGCACGATGATCAGCGAGGTCACCACGGCGCCGACGGCCGGCGCCGCGCGCAACAGGCCAAGTCCTTGTGGCCCGACATGCAGGATCTCGGCCGCGAAGATCGGCAACAGCGCGGTGGCGCCACCGAAGAACACCGAAAACAGGTCGAGTGACAAGGCGCTGAGCAGGATCGGCTGCTTGAAGACAAAGCGGAGGCCCCCGGCCAGGCTCTCGCCGATGTCCTCGGTGTGGTCGCTGGTGTTCGTGCTGCGATGGTCGATGGATGCGATGGCTAGGAGTCCGATGACCACCAGCAGTGCATCGCCGGCGTACGCGTACAAGGTGCCGCCGAGGGCGTAGAGCGCCCCGCCGAGAGCGGGGCCGATGACGGCCGCCAGTTGCCACGCGCCGCTGCGCCACGTCACCGCGTTGTGAAACAGGGCGCGCGGTACGAGCTCCTGGCCAAGCGCCTGGCGCGCCGGCTGCAGGAAACTGCGCGCCACGCCGCTCACCACGATCGTGACGTAGATCAGCGTCGTCACCCGGCGCGGAGCGTGCGGCAGCACCAGCGGCAGGACCAACAGTGCCACCGAGCAGAACACAAGCACGACCAACGCCGTGACTGCAATTCGCTGGCGGTCATGGCGATCCGCCACATGGCCGGCGTACAGCGCGAAGCCGATGAAGGGCAGCGCTTCCGCCAGCCCGATGAGCCCCAGCGCCAGCTTGTCGCGGGTCAGTTCGTAGATCTGCCAGCCGACCACCGTTCCCTGGATCTGCACCGCCAGCGTGAAGGCAAACAGCCCCACGATATAGCGGCGGAAGTTCGGGTGCTGCAGCGCCGCATACGGGCCGGTGGGGATGGCTGGCATGGAAGAAGAATAGCCGCTCCCCTCATCCCCCTGCATCACACCCTGCTGGCCTTTTTCACCACACAGCTGGCCTCTTTCACCACGGAGCTCACGAAGGAAACGGAGGGCCACGGAGGACTGCAACTTCTTGGGGGAACAGCGAGCGACACGAAGGATTCAGCATGGCATGATGTCTTTAACCCCAGGTTTTGCAGTACTGTACGGCCGGGCTGATGGGTCCTCCGTGGCCCTCAGCCGTTCCGTGTGCTCCGTGGTGAAGAAGTCCAGAGTGAGTCCCGTGGTGAAAAAGCCCGGCGTGCACTCAGGAGACCGGCCTGCAACACTCCCTTCCCTTGCACTCTGAGGTTTGGCGTCGTACGCTCTGCCCCGCATGCCTTCCCGCTCCCGTCGCTTCCCGTGGGCCACATGGCCCACCAAGGAACTGCTCCAGCTGCGCCTCAAGGACCTCGGGGTCAGTATCGAGGGCACCTGGCTGGAGGGCTGCGTCAATGACCTCTATGCGGAGCTCGACGCACGCAAGCTGCGGGTCCGCCCGCACGTCTGGATCAGCGACGAATGGTTCTCCCCGGGCAACGTGCCCGGCATCGCCATTCCGTTCTACCTCGCGCATCCACGCCTGATGAAGCTCGAGCGGTCGCAGCTGCTCGAGGTCGAGGGCGGCACGTACACCGAGTGCATGCAGATCCTGCGGCATGAGTGTGGGCACGCAGTGCAGCATGCGTACCAGGTCCACCGCCGCCGCGAGTGGCAACGTCTCTTCGGCAAGTCCTCCACGAAGTACCCGGAATCGTACCGGCCCAATCCGGCCAGCAAGAAATACGTGCAGCACCTGCGCCGGTGGTATGCGCAGAGTCACCCGGACGAGGATTTCGCGGAGACGTTCGCGGTCTGGCTCGCCCCGCGCTCCGACTGGCGCCGCCGGTACGCCGGCTGGCCCGCGCTGCAGAAGCTGCAGTATGTGGACCGCCTCATGGGTGAGCTCGCCGCTGACAAGCCGCGTGTCACCACGCGCATCGTCATCGACCCGGCGCGCACGCTCACCCGAACGCTCTTTGAGCATTACACTTACCGGCGTGCGCTCTACTCGGTGGAACATCCCACGACGTACGATGAGGATCTGCTGCGCCTCTTTTCCGACGCTCCGCGCAACCGCGACCATGAAGCGGCCGGCAGCTTCCTGCGCCGGCATCGCAAGGAGATTCGCCGAGTCGTGTCCCGCTGGACGGGTGAGTACCAGTTCACCCTCGACCAGGTCCTGCACGACATGATTGGCCGCTGCCGCGAACTCAAGCTGCGTGTCGTCGGTCGCGAGCGGCAGCTCCTCATGGATTTCATGGTCCTGCTCACGGCCCGGACCATGGAATTCCTCTCCAAGCACGGCCGGCGCGACTGGATCGCCGTATGAAGAAGCTCCGCGTGCTTGCCTTGATGCACCCGCAGCTAGTGCCGCCTGATTCGCTCGAGGGACAGAGCGACAAGGACATCAACAGATGGAAGACCGAGTTCGACGTCGTCAGCCATCTGCGCGGCTGCGGCCACGAGGTGCGCCCGCTGGGCGTCCAGTACGAATTGGCGCCGGTGCGCGAGGCCGCAGAGCAGTTCCAGCCCCACGTGGTTTTCAACCTGCTCGAGGAGTTCCACGGCGAGGTGGTCTTCGACCACAACGTCGTCAGCTACCTGGAGCTGCTCAAGATTCCGTACACGGGATGCAATCCGCGCGGCATGATCCTCTCGCGCGGCAAGGCGCTCTCCAAGAAGCTCTGCGCCTACCATCGCATTCGCGTGCCGGAGTTCGGCGTCTTCCCGATGGGCCGCAAGGTGCGTCGCTCCACGCACCTCGCCTATCCGCTCATCGTGAAGTCACTCATCGAGCACTCCTCCGTTGGTATCGCCAAGGCGTCCGTGGTGGATTCCGACGAGAAGCTCGCCGAGCGCGTCCGTTTCGTGCACGAGCGCATCGGCACCGATGCCATCGCCGAGCAGTTCATCGACGGGCGTGAACTGTACGTGAGCGTCATGGGAAACGAGCGCCTGGTGGCGTTCCCGGCGTTCGAACTCGTGGCGGAAAAACAGCCGGCGGACGAACCGCTCATTGCCACCGCGCGCGCCAAGCACGACCTCGAATACCAGGAGCGGCACGGCATCGACATCCGGCCGGCTGATCTCCCGCCCGACCTGGTCGCCGAGGCGGCGCACGTCAGCAAGCGCATCTACCGTATCCTGGAACTCGGCGGATACGCCCGGCTCGACTTCCGGCTCGATGCGCACGGCGACCTGTATTTCCTCGAGGCCAATCCGAACCCGGAAATCGCCGAGCGCGAGGAGTTCGCGTCCTCGGCGCGTCACGCGGGCGTGGCGTATCCCGACCTCCTCGAACGCATCCTGCGCCTGGGACTTCGGCAGAGGGCCTGAGACGTCATGTCCATCGACAGTGCGATCGTCAACCCTCGTCTCGATGTCATGGGCGGGTTCCACAAATGACACCCACTCGGCTGGCGCATTTCGCCGGCGGCGCGCGCATGGACGCACGCACACGGCGCACGGCCCCGGTCTATGATCCGGCGTCCGGTCGGCACGTCGCGGATGTGCCGCTCGCGTTCTATTCGTTCGGCGGCTGGAAGGAATCCGCGTTCGGCGACCATAACCAGCACGGCATGGACGGCGTGCGGTTCTTCACGCCACTCAAGACCGTCACGTCGCGCTGGCCGGCCAGCACCGACACCGCGTCGTTCACGATGCCTCTGTTGCGATAACGCCGGCCCTTTTTTCACCACAGAGCACACGGAGAACTGCCTGAGGGCCACGGAGTAGGACAACGACTTGGGGGAACAGCGCGCGCCACGCTGATCTCAGCGTGGCGCGATGTCGTTAACCCCAGGTATTGTAGTACTCTGTGGCCCTCCAGCAGTTCTCCGTGTGCTCCGTGGTGAAAAAGCCCAAATTGCGCATTTAGTATCAGATTGACACTAATCTGTCGTTTCCAGCGAACGCCGCACCTTCGTCACCAGCTCCTCGATCTGCACTTCGCTGATGATCAGCGGTGGCGACAGCGCGATGATGTCGCCCGTCGTGCGCACCAGCAGGTTCTGGTTGAAGAAACAGTCCACGAAGGCGTCGTACGCCCGCGTCCCCGGCCGGCCGACGCGCGACTCGAGCTCGATGCCCGCCACGAGGCCCAGGTTGCGTACGTCGATCACATGCGGAGCGCCGCGCAGCGAGTGGACCGCCTGTTCCCAGACCGGCGCCATCGCCGCGGCGCGCGCAAAGGTTCCCTCGGCGGCGTAAAGATCCAGCGTCGCCAGGCCGGCGGCGGCGGCCAGCGGGTGGCCGCTGTAGGTGTAGCCGTGGAAGAACTCGATCCCCTGCCCGGTGGCGTTGATCACCGTGTCGTAGATCTTCCCCCGCACGCAGGTGGCGCCCATCGGCACCGCGGCATTCGTCACGCCCTTCGCCACCGTGATCATGTCGGGTGTCACGTGGAAGTACTGCGCGGCGAACGGGGTGCCGAGGCGCCCGAACCCCGTGATCACCTCGTCGAAGATCAGCAGGATGCCGTGCTGGTCGCACAGCGCGCGCAGTCGCTCGAGGTAACCCACGGGGGGAATCAGCACGCCGGTGGACCCGGCCATCGGCTCCACGATCACGGCCGCGATCGTGCCAGCGCCCCGGTCGGCAACGATCTGCTCGAGCGCATCGGCCAGATGCGCTCCCCAAGCGGGCTGTCCCTTCGCGAAGGCGTTGTGCGACAGGTCGTGCGTATGCGGCAGGTGATCCACCTGCGGCAGCAACTGCGCGGCGAACGGCTTCTTGTTGGGTTCGATGCCCCCGACGGAGATGCCCCCGAAACCGACGCCGTGGTAGCCGCGCAGGCGGCCCACGAAGCGCGTGCGTTGCGGTTCGCCGCATGCGATGTGATATGCCATCGCGATCTTCAGCGCGCTGTCGACCGCCTCTGATCCCGAATTCGAGAAGAAGACGTGATCGATACCGTTCGGCAGGATGCCCTTGAGCTTGGTGGCGAGCTGGAAGCTCGCCGGGTGCCCCATCTGGAATCCGGGGGCGAAATCGAGCGTGGCTGCGGCACGGCTGATCGCCTCGACAATCGGCGCGCGGCAGTGGCCGGCATTCACGCACCAGAGCCCGGCGGTGCCGTCCAGGATCTGGCGGCCATCGTCCGACTGGTAGTGCATGTCCTTGGCGCTCACCAGCAGGCGCGGCTTGACCTTGAACGCCTTGTTGGCGGTGAACGGCATCCACAGCGCTTCAAGCGCCGGGTCGTGTGGCAGAGCAGTCGGTGTCATGGTGGAAACCCTCTTGCGCGGAACGTGCCGAGAAGAACGCGTCGAGGCAACCCCGGTCGTTGCGTAGCGCACACTCTGCCAGCGCCATCGACTGCTCACCCTACCTTCACCGTTCCGTAATGCACCCGTCAGCGCCCCTCAATCCGCCGCGGGTACGATCTCCTCAGACACCACCGTGGAGGACGTCATGTTCGCGCAGTTGATCGCCTCGCGCGCCCTCCGGCGCCGCTCTCCCGCCGGCTTCGCCGCCAGCATCACCGTGCACGGCATTGTCGTGTCTGGCGCCGTGCTCCTCACGTCGCACGCGCCGATGCAGCCATCAGGTCGAACCGCAGTGCAACTGACGTATGTGACGGCGCCTGAGGTGCGGTCGCGCCCTGCCAGCCAGACGCCGCTCAGCACCGCGCCGTTCCCCACCGCACCCAGTGTCATCAATGTCCCCTTGACCGTCCCCGACATCATTCCGCCGGCGGACCCCATGCGCCCCATCATAGATACGGACAAGCCGTTCGTGTTCCGCGTGGGTGTTCCGTCGCACGCGGGAACGGTGGCTCCCGTTGCGGCGAATGATCCCGGCACCGCTTTTCTCGACAGCCAGGTCGAGGTGCAGGTGACCCTCGACGCGCGTTCGCCCATGCCGCACTATCCGCAGTTCCTGAGAGACGCCGGCGTGGAGGGCGCCACCCTCCTGCGCTTCGTGGTCGACACCCTCGGCCGCGTCGAGAAAGGCACCGTGCAGGTGGTTGAATCCACCCACCCCGCGTTCGCCCTCGCCGTGCAGGCCGTCCTTCCACAGATGCGCTTCTCCCCCGCTCGTATCGGCGAGGGAAAGGTGCGCCAGTTGGTCGAGTTCCCGCTGCAATTCCGCCTGCGGCGGTAGCCACAAGGCAAAGAGGCCGCAAAAGCGTGGCCCCTCTGTTGTTTTTCTGTTGTTTTTCTGTTGTTTTTCTGTTGTCTCTCTGTTGTCTCTCTGTTGTCTCTCTGTTGTTTCTCTTCGGTTCAGAAACTCGCGGTAGTTCGTGGACAGCGCCTGTTGGCGCGCGATGACTTCCTCGTCCGTCGCTTCGCCTCGTGGCAGGTAGATCTGCTCGCGCACGCGCGACACGCTGCCTGAGAGGTTCACGCTGAATCCCTTGCCAACGCGCACATCCACGCCGCCGTAAACACCGGCGTTGTAGTACTTCAGTTCGTCGAGGTACTGCGACCCATTGATCGAGACATTCGCCGATCCCCACGGTTGGCGACGGGCGATGCCGACGCTGACCGAGTGCAGCGGACGCGCCTCGCTGTCCTTGTCGTACATCGTCGTTTCGCGGTATCGATAGTGCTGCATGCCGACCGAGTACAGCACCGTGAGCTTGCGCCGCGTGAACTCCTGGTACGGGTAGTAGTCCCACTCAATACCGCCGCTGATCGTTACATCGGCATCCGTGTTGTAGTAGTCAGACCGCTTTGCCGAGAGTCGGCCTCCGGTCGACCAGTGTAGTCCCACGCTCTTCACCGCCATCGCGCCAAGCCCGAAACTGGTGAGCTGATTAGCTGGACTCTGTGGCTACGGAAGGACAGGACCTTCCGCCACCGCCAGTCTGTATCTGACACCCATGGACCAGCAGGCGTTGCTTCGCGTCTCTCCTGGAGCGGTACCTCCTGACCCCCAGCCCGCATCCCGTACACGCGCCTGTCCAGAAGACAGAACGCCCGAACCATCCCCGGTCCGGGCGCCCTGCCTCATTCTGTCGTGTTCTGTCGTTCTGTCGTTCTGTCGTTCTCTGTCGCCCATGGCCAGGGGCAGAATCGAACTGCCGACACGCAGATTTTCAGTCTGCTGCTCTACCAACTGAGCTACCTGGCCGCAGTCCGTAATTTTAGTCGCCCCAAGCCCTTGGGCCAAGGGGGAGTGGCGGTGTCGCTCCCTTTCTTCGCACCGCACCCTGCCCCCATCCCCGCCAAGCCGTATTATCAAGGGATGCGACACTTTCTCCTCATGTGCGCCCTCGCCGCAACGCCGGCGTTTGGCGCCGCGCAAAACGCGCCGCTGCGCGTTCCCGTCACCGTCGACACGCTCCCGAACGGACTGACCCTGATCATACACGAGGATCACTCCGTCCCGATTGTCACCGCCAACGTCTGGTTCCACGTCGGCTCCGGCGACGAGAAGCCGGGCCGGACCGGCTTCGCCCACCTCTTCGAGCACCTGATGTTCATGGGCTCGCAGAACGCACCCTACCCGCAGTTTGACCGCCTTCTCGAGGCGGCTGGCGCCAACAACAACGGCTCCACCACCGAGGATCGCACCAACTACTACGAAGACGGGCCTGTCTCCGCCCTGCCCTTGATGCTCTGGCTCGAGGCTGACCGCATGGGGTGGCTGCTGCCGCCGATGGACAGGCCCAAGGTCGATCTCCAGCGCGACGTCGTGAAGAACGAGCGCCGGCAGAACTACGAGAACCAGCCGTATGGCCTGGTCAGCGACCACCTTCCGAAGCTCCTCTATCCGCCGGGGCATCCCTACTCGTGGCCGGTGATCGGTTCGATGGCTGACCTCTCCGCGGCGTCGCTCGAAGACGTGAAGGACTTCTTTCGCCGCTACTACGCCCCCAACAACGCCACCCTCGTGGTCGCCGGCGATGTGAAGCCCGACGACGTGCGCGCGCTCGTCCGCAAGTACTTCTCCGATATCCCGCGTGGCCCGGCGATTGACCGTCCGGCCCCCGCGTCATTCACGGTCAAGGACACGGCCGTCGTGCTCGAGGATCGCGTGCAGCTGCCGCGGCTGTATCTCAACTGGCACACGGTCAAGGGCTGGCATGCCGACGACGCGGCACTCGAGATCGCGTCGTACGTTCTCGCCGGGTCGCGCACCAGCCGGTTGACGCAGGCACTCGTCTACGCCGGGGAGATCGCCACTTCCGTGCAGGCCTACCAGGACGGCAAGCGGCTCGACGGCGACTTCTCCATCGTGACCACCGCGCGCCCGGGTCGCGGACTCGACACCCTGCGCACCGTCGTGGACGCCGAGCTCGCGCGCCTGGCGAAAGAAGGGCCAACGGCTCGTGAACTCGATGAAGCCAGGAATTCCATCGAAGCCTCATTCCTGCGCGGCATCCAGCAGGTGGGCGGCAAGGCCGATCGCCTCAACGCGTACTACTACCAGACCGGGAATCCCGACTCCTTCCAGGCCGACCTCGACCGCTACAAGGCGGTATCGGCCGCGGACGTCCAGCGAGTTGTCAGACAGTACCTCCGCACCAGCCGCGTGATGGTTTCCGTCGTCCCGCAAGGCAAGCTCGACCTCGCGGCCAAGAAGGCGGTGATCCAGTGAAACGCTCTACGCTCCTTCTCCTGCTGTGCGCGCCGACGGCGGTGTTCGCGCCGACGGGAGCGCGCTCCCAGCAATTCGATCGCACGCAAGTACCGGCGCTCGACAAGCCACCGGTGCTCAAGCTCCCCGCGCTTGAGCGTGGGTCGCTTCCCAACGGCGTGACGCTGCAGCTCGTCCAGCAGCACGAACTCCCCCTCGTCCAGGTCACCCTCGTCATCGCCGGCGGCACCAAGCTTGACGCCAGTCAACCGGGCCTTGCGTCGTTCGTGACGCGCATGCTCACCGAGGGCGCCGGCACCCGCGACGCCAACGCCCTGCAGGGCGAACTGGCCTTCCTCGGAGCTCAGCTCTTTGCGAGCGCGGGGACTGATGCCTTCACGATTTCGCTGAACGTTCCCAAGCGCACCCTGGGTGAAGCGCTCGACCTGCTCGGCGATGTCGTGCTCCGCCCGACCTTCCGCTCCGCGGACGTGCGCCGCCAGCGCGACCTTCGGCTGGCCAGCATTCTCCAGCGCCGCGACAACGCCAACGTCCTCGCCGGACTCGCCTTCAACCAGCTCGTCTTCCCCCAGGGCCACCCGTACCATCAGCCGGCCGACGGAGACTCCGCGACCACGGCAATGCTCGACTCGGCCATGGTGCGCGCCTTCTACGAGCAGACCTTCGTGCCTGAGCGCGCCAGGTTCATCGTCGTCGGCGACGTGACCGTTCCCGAGATGCGCGGGTTGCTCGCCAAGCGGTTCGACGCGTGGACGCGCGGGGCGCCGGCCCGTACGATGGCCGCCGTGACCGCCAAGCCGGTTACCAACATGGCCGTCAAGGTCTACCTCGTCGACAAGCCTAACGCGGCGCAGTCGGTGATCTACCTCGGCGCCCCGGGTGCCGAACGCCTGAGCGCCGACTATCCGGCCTTGACGGTGATGAACACCATCCTCGGCGGGTCGTTCTCGTCGCGGTTGATGTCCAACCTGCGCGAGAGCAAGGGCTATACGTACGGCATCACGTCGCGCTTCACCTGGGCGCCCCTGGCTGGGCCTTTTGCCATCTCGAGTGGCGTCCGCACCAACGTCACCGACAGCGCCCTCGTCGAGATCTTCAAGGAAGTGAACATGCTGCGTGACGTGCCGGTCGATGGCACTGAACTTGAACGCGCGAAGGCGTATGTCGCGCTCGGGGTGCCACAGCGCCTTGAGACCAATGCGCAGGTGGCCGCGCAGCTTGTGGACCTCGGCACCTTCGGCCTTCCGCTGGCATCTATCGGTGATTTCGTGGCGAAGGTCAACCAGGTCACGGCGGCTGATATCCAGCGTGTGGCACGACAGTACCTGCCGGCCAGCACCGCCACGCTTGTCATCGTGGGTGATGTTGCCAGGATCCGCGAGGGCATTGAAGCCCTGAAGCTCGGCACCATCACCATGCTCGACGCACAGCAGGTCGCACGCTGACATGGACGCTCCTTTGCTTCGCGTCGCCTTCCAGGGTGAACTGGGCGCCTTCTCGGAAGAAGCCATTCAGCAGGTCTGGGTGGACGGCGCTGAGCCGTTGCCGCACCGCGATTTCAGCGACGTCATCCGTGCCGTGCAGACCGGGGCGGCCGACCGGGGCGTAATCCCCATCGAAAACACCATCGTGGGCGGCATTCCCGCCGCGCATGACGCCATCATGGCCGCACTCGATATCCACGTCGTCGCCGAGGCCGTGGTGAACGTGCACCACTGCCTGCTCGGTCCGCCGGGGGCAACGTTCGAGGGCGTGAAGATGGTGCTGAGCCATCCGGTTGCACTGGCGCAGTGCGGCAATTTCTTCGCCAAGCACCCACGCCTTGAAGTGCACTCGGTCTACGATACCGGCGGCGCGGCCCTCGATGTCTCGAATGTCGGTGATCCCGAGATTGCCGCCGTCGCCAGCCGAAACGCGGGGCAGCGATACAAGCTCTCGGTGCTCATGCCCGATATCGAGGATCGCGCGGACAACCAGACGCGGTTCCTCGTCATCTCTCGCACCCCCCAGACGTGGCCGATCGGGACTCCTGTGCGCACGTGTGTGATCATCACGCACGAAGATCGTCCCGGGGCGCTCCTGCGCGTCATGGAACCGCTGGCCCGGCACGGCATGGATATCCGCCGGCTCGAGTCGCGTCCCACCGGGGAGCCGTGGTCGTATCTCTTCTTCCTCGAATTCGACCACGCCTACGGAGAGCCGGTGGTGGATGTCGTTCTCAAGGAGATGACCGCTGCGGCCCGCAAGCTGCGCATCCTTGGGACCTTTCCGCGTTGGAACCCTGGACGTCGCGGCTCCATCGGCTGGCGATCCGGATCGCTTCCGCCCGTTCAGTAGGCGTGGTTTCTGCGGCTCCGTGGTGAAGAAGCTCAG
>PNKL01000009.1 GCA_013822425.1 Gemmatimonas sp. | reverse complement strand
GTGTAGTCCTGCGTGATGAACAGGTGGCGCATCAGACGGTCCACCGCGTGCGGTTGCGCACCGCCTCAGTCACCTGCAGCCAGCCGTCCGTCCCGGCCTCCAGCGGCCAACGCGCGGCGCTGAGACGCGCGGCGGCATGCATGGCGTCAGTCCGCTCCGTGTGGGCGAGCGTGGCCGCAACGACCGACGCCCACTCCGCGTCCTCGGCGCGAGCGCGAAGGACGCCCGTCACGCCATCCTCGACGTAGCGCGCGCAGAGCGGCGACCGCTCGCCGAGCACGGGCACGCCGGCGCGCAATGCGTCGAGGATGGCGAAGACGGCGTCGTCCCCGGACGCAATCACCCACGCGAGCGCGGCGCCGGCGAGCGCGGCGCCGGCGAGCACGTCGTCGCGGCGCGAGCCCGCGGTGCGCCATTCGAGGCGCTCCGCGATGCCCAGCGCGGCCGCCTCGATGCGAACGGCATCGGCGTCGGCGGCGGGGGAGAAGACGGTGGCACGCAGGGTGGGACGGCGCGGTGCGAACAGGGCGAGCGCGCGGAGCGCCACCAGCATCTCGCGCCGCCGGTCGGCGCCGGCGAACACGACGAGGCGCTGCACGTCGGGCTGGATGGCGCCGACTGCGGCCGCAGGCCGCGGCGTGGCGGCCGCGGGGGCCGGCACGCCCGGCGGCGCCACCACCGCGGCGAGGGCGCCGCGCGGTGGTTCGGTGCCGCGCATGTCGTCGGCGTGCGCGAACACGAAGCCCGTGGCGGCGAGCCGCATGGCAAGCTGCCCCTCCCGCCCGAGCACGAGCCGCTCGCCCGCTGCGGTACGGCGCACCACGGCGCCGCGGCCTGCCAGCCGAACGGCGGCGGCGGCCGCGAGGTGCTCCCGGTCGTCGTGGACGAACAGCACCTCGGTCAGGTGCGCCGAGATCACGCGGCGCAGCCGCCATCCCGCGCGCATCCAGCCCCCGCCGCTCGCCACGCCGATCACGTCATGGCCCGCGGCGGCAAGGCACCGCTCGGCGTCGCTGCCGGCCGGTGCCACGACGCAGGTCTCGTAGCCGCGCGCCGCGAGCAGCGACGCGGCGTCGGCGAACGCGCGTGTCGAGCCCGACCACGCCGCGCCGTGCGCCACGAAGCAGGCCCGCACGCCTAGCCGCCGGCCGGGGCGTGTTTGAACTGCAGCGCGTGGAGCCGCGCGTAGGCGCCGCCCAGCGCCAGCAGCTCGGCGTGCGTCCCCCGCTCCACGATGCGTCCGCGGTCGAGCACGAGGATCTGCGTCGCGTGCTGCACGGTGGAGAGCCGGTGCGCGATCACGAAGACGGTGCGCCCGGCCAGCAGGCGGTCGATCGCCTCCTGCACGGACCGCTCGCTCTCGGTGTCGAGCGCCGACGTCGCCTCGTCGAGGATGAGCACCGGCGGATCCACCAGCAGGGCGCGCGCAATCGCGATGCGCTGCCGCTGGCCCCCCGAGAGGCGCGTGCCGCGCTCCCCGAGGACGGTGTCGTACCCCTCGGGGAGTTCGCTGATGAAGCCGTGGGCGTTCGCGGCGCGCGCCGCCGCCGCCACCTCCGCTGCCGTGTACCGGTCCTGGGCGCCATAGGCGATGTTGGCGCGCACCGTGTCGTTGAAGAGCACGGTGTCCTGGCTCACGATGCCGGTGAGCGCGCGCAGCGATGCCAGCGTGAACTCGCGCGTGTCCACGCCGTCGAGGAGCACGCGGCCGGCGGTGGGCTCGATGAAGCGGGGGATGAGGTCCACGAGCGTGCTCTTCCCTGCCCCGCTCGCACCGACGAGCGCCACGACGTCGCCGCGCTTCGCGGTGAAGCCGATGTCGCGCAGCACCGGCTCGCCACCGTAGCTGAACTCCACGCCCTCGAATACGATCTCGAAGTTGAACGTCGAGGCCGTGCGCGTACCTCGGTCGGCCTGCTCCTCCGTCGGGTGGTCGAGAATCTCGAAGAGGCGCTCGGCCGCGGCCAGCGACTGCGTGGCCACGGCGGGCATCTGCGACAACTGCTTGAGCGGCGGCAGCAGCGACATGAGTGCACCGAGGAAGGTGACGAGCCCCGAGCCGCTGAGGGACTTCGCCTCGAGCACCTCGTGCGCACCGAACCAGAGCAGCGCGACGGCGACCACGGTGCCGACGATCTCGGCCAGCGGCTGCGACATGAGCGTCAGCCGGCTCATGCGCACCATGCCGTGCGCGTAGCGGTTGGAGGCGTCGGAGAAGCGGGCGCCCTCGTACCCCTCGGCGCGGAACGACTTCACCAGCCGAATGCCGCTCACCGTCTCCTGCACGACACTTGTCATCTCGCCGTACTCCGCGGCGAGGCGGCGGTGTCCCTTGCGCAGCTTGCGCAGCAGCGGCTGGAACGCGCCGGTGAGGAGCGGCGCCACCACGAGCGACAGCAGGGCCAGTTTGGTCGAGAGCGAGAAGAGGAGGAGGATCGTGATGACGATCTGCGTGCTCGCATTGAGCGAGCGCGTCACCACCTCGGCGAGGAGCTGCCGCGTGGACTGCGTGTCCTGGAAGACGCGCGCCAGCAGCTGGCCGGTCTTGTGGCTGGTGAAGAAGCGCAGCGGCAGGCGCTCGAGGTGCGTGTAGACCGTATTGCGCAAGTCGCGCGTGACGCGCTCCTGGAGCCCGGCGCCCATTTGGCCGGCGAGCCAGGCGAATACATTCTTGAGCAGCATCGTCGACAGGATCACGAGGATCACGACACGCAGGGCCGCCATGTCCTCGCGCCCCTGCAGCAGCCATGAGCCCATGCCCTTGAGCAGGCGCGACATCTGCGAACCGGCGCCGGCGTCCCACGGCTCCTTGTTGAAAAGCGTGTTGAGGAACGGCACGAAGAGCGCGTACGAGAAGGCGCTGAGTGCGTTGGCCATGGCGCTGAGCAGCAGCGTGCCGACGACGCGGCCGTAGTACGGGCGCAGGAACTGCTGGAGGCGGCGGTAGGGACCCATCAGCGGCGGGGCGTGAGGAGGACGAGGGGAAGGATGACCTCTTCCGGGGAAACCCCGCCATGCAGGAACGACCCGCGGTACCGCTGCTGGTACTCGCGCAGCTTGGTCGGATAGACGAAGAAGCAGTCACCGGTGGCGAGCACCGTATTGACCCGCTTGCCCCGCGGCGGGAGGCGGAGCTGCGCGGCCTCGCTGAAGACGAGCGCCTGCTCGGGGCGTTCGGCACGCAGGTCCTCACCCATCTTGTAGCGCAGGCTTGCAGTGGCGTCCTTCTTGGCGAACACGGTGGCCGGCGTGTTGCAGTGAATGGAGCCGTGGTCGCTGGTGAGGAGCACCGGCAGGCCGCGGCGCGCCGCCTCGCGCAGGACGCTCCACAACGCCGACCGGCGGAACCACTGCTCGGTGAGCTGGCGCAGCGCCGCTTCGTCCCGCGCCACCTCATACAGGATCGTCGATTCGGAGCGGCCGTGGGTCAGGAGGTCCACGAAGTTGAAGACGAACGCGCTGACGCCCTCGGCCGCGATGGAGGTCGTCAGGTGGCGCTCGAGCTCGTCGGAGTCGAACGCCGACGTGATCTTGTGGTAGCGCACCGGCGTCTCGCCCCGCAGCGAGCGCAACTGCTCGACGAGCAGGTCGCGTTCGTGCTGGTTGAGCGATTCGTCATCGCCTTCGCCCCACCAGGCAGGGAAGCGCTCGGCGATCTCGGCGGGGAACAGCCCGCTGAACAACGCGTTGCGCGCATAGGGCGTGGCCGTGGGCAGCAGTCCGAAGTAGTGTGCGGCGTCAATTTCAAAGGCCTGCGCGACGATCGGCTCGAGCACCTTCCACTGGTCGAGGCGCAGGCAGTCCACGACGATGAAGACCACGGCGCGATGGTCGGCAAGCGCCGGCATCAGGAACTCGCCGACGACGTCCACCGAGAGCGGCGGACGGTCGCCGTCGAGGTCATGCACCCAGCGCGGGTAGCCGTCGCCCATGAAGGCCGCGAAGTCGCGGTGCATGGCCGGAAAGAGGGCGCGCAGCGAAACGTTCAACCCCGCCTCGCCGGCGGCGGTCAGTTCGACGTCCCACTGCACCAACTCGGCGTAGTGCTCGGTCCAGCCGCGCCAGTCGAGGTCCTTGAGGCGCACGGCCTCGAGGGCGCGGAACCGCTCGACGAAGCGGCGCGCCATCGCCTGACTGCGGATGCGCGGCCCCTCGAGGATGCGGGTGAGGACGGCCTGCACCTGACGCGGGGTCACGGGCTTCACGAGGTACTCGGAGACGTCCTGGCCGAGCGCCTCGCGCAGCGTGCTGTCCTCCTCGCTCTTGGTGACCATCACGACGGGCATGGTCGGCGCCAGCTCGCGCGCCTCGCGCACCATGGCGATGCCGCGCATGCCGGGCATCTGTTCGTCGAGGAGGAGGGCATCGAAGGCATGCTGCCGCAGCAGTTCCAGGGCATCCGACGCATTGCGGGCCATCTGGACGCTGTAGCCCTTCTCGGTGAGAAAGAGCCGGTGCGACTCGAGGAGTTCTGCCTCGTCGTCCACCCAGAGCACGGATTTCGCGAGCGGCGCCATATCCTGGGTAAGCTAGTCCCCGAGAATTGGGGTCGCCAACGTCCGGGACGCTGGCGGGGCGTGCAACGAGGGGGCAGATTCGTCGGGGTGATGGATGCCCTCCCCCCGTACGCCCTCAGCGAACCGGTTTTTCCCCTCCGGGCGTTGGCCGTCGCGACGTCCCGAGCCCCTCTCGGCGGGGTGCGCGAGTCGCTGATGGCGACGCTCGTCGCCGCCCGGCTCGCCGACGCGGCCCACGGTCCGGGCGCCCTGCCGGCACCCCTGCGGGCGGAGCGGGCGGCATCGGCGCGGCACTGGATGGGTGCCCTCACGCTGGCCGCGCCGCTGCGTGGGGCACTCGGCCGGCTGCTCGACGCCACGGCGGGGAATGACGCGCAGGCCGTGGCCACGGCGCTCTCAAACGTGACCGAGGTCACGGCGCCGTTCCTCGACCGGAAAGCACGTTCAGAGTTGGACCGTCTCACCCGGTTGATCGGTGCCTGAGCCGGGTGCTTGTGGGGCGGCGGCCTGCATCCGTATGATTTGCCAATGACCCACACCCGTGACTGACGTCGGCGTGTCCCGGCCGACCGATATCTCCCCGCTTGCCCGCGTGATGCGCCGGGTGGACAGGGCTGCCGATGGCGACCATGGCCGCGACGCGTACGCGACGGGCTTCCCGAGCATCGACAAGTGGCTCGGGGGAGGCGTGCGCCGCGGCGACCTGGTAGTGCTCGGCGGCGACGTCCAGAGCGGCAAGAGCGCCCTGGCCCTGGCGATGGCGCTTCGCATGGCCCAGCAGGGCATTCCGGCCGTCTTCTTCACGAGCGAGATGTCGCACGAGCGGGTGATGGAGCGCGCCCTCGCCATCGAGGGACGCGCCCGGGTGGATGACCTCCGCCGCGGGTCGCTGGACGACTTCACGCGATCAGGCGTGGGCGCGGCGGCCGTGAGGTTCCGCGACGCGGTTCCGGTGATCGCCGCGTTTCCGTCGGGCGGGGGGGTCGAAGCGCTCTCGGCCGACATTCGCCGCACGTCCAATGCGCACGTGGTGATCGTCGATTCGCTGCAGGGGCTCGCCGGCAGCACCCGCGCACAGGATGAGGAGCTCTCGGCGGCCGTGCGCATCCTCAAGGCGCTCGCCATCGAGCTCAACATCGCGCTGGTGCTCACGTGCCAGTTGCCCCGGCTTCAGGCGGATCGTGCCGATCCGCGGCCGATACTGGACGATTTTGGGGTGCAGGGCGCGGTGAAGCAGCACGCGGACGTCGTGCTGGCGATCTTCCGCGAGGAGATGTACCGCCCCGGCTACGGGGTGGAGGGGGCCACGGAGCTGCTGGTGCGCAAGAACCGCAACGGCAACGTGGGCTACGTGGACCTGTTCTTCTACAAGCAGTGGATGCGGTTCGAAGACATGCTCGATCCCGACCGATAGGAGGCCGGAGCCATGCGATACGCGAGACTTCTGGTGCTGCCCCTGCTCTGCGCCCTGGCGCTCCCAGCGCTCGCACAGCAGGCACCCGACAAGACGCTCGACAAGCTGGAGCGCGCCAAGGCCGCGAATCCCAGTTCGATGGCGGCGCTGCGCGCGCTCGGTATCGCCTATTACAAGCGGCAGCGCTTCGCCGACGCCCAGACGGTGCTGGACGCCGCCCGGCGGCTCGACCCCAAGGATGGCGTGAGCGCGCTCTATGCCGGCCTCGCCGCCGAGGCGCTGAAGGACTACACTGCGGCCAAGGACGCGTACAACACGTACTTGCAGGTCGGCAAGACGCGGTCGGTGCGCAATGACATCCGCACCCGCCTCGTCGCGCTCTCGCGCGCCGAGCTGCACGCGGCCGCCAAGTCGGCGATCGCCAACGAAGCCCGCATCGCCCAGCAGGCGGGTGATCCGCGCACGGTGGCGGTGCTGCCGATGACCTTCAGCGGCACCGACCAGACGCTCGCCCCGCTGTCGCGCGGCATGTCGGACCTCTTGATCAGCGACCTCGCCCGGTCGCCGGACCTGCAGCTCCTCGAGCGCGATCGCATCCAGGCGATGGTGGACGAGATTTCACTGAGCCAGAGCGGGCGCACCGACGCAGCCACGTCGTTGCGGGCCGGCAAGCTCGTGCGTGCCTCGCGCGTGGTGCAGGGAGCGATCACCCAGACGGGAACCCGTAACCTGACCGTGAACGCGGCCGTCGTGAGCGTCGTGACGTCGCAGCAGCAGGGGCGCGACGTGCAAAGCAGCGACGTGCTCGACCAGATCTTCACGATCGAGAAGAACATCGCCCTCGGCCTGATCAACGAGCTTGGCGTGCGTCTCTCGGCGGCCGACCGCGCCGCCATCGAACAGCGCCCGACGCGGTCGCTGCAGGCCTTCCTCGCGTACAGCAACGGCCTGGTGGCCGAGGACGAAGGGCGCTACGGCGACGCAGCCCGCTTCTACGAGCAGGCGCGGAGCATCGACCCGGGCTTCGGCGCGGCGCTGCAGCGGGCCCAGAACGCACGCAGCGCGCAGCAGGGTCAGCAAGTGACCGCCGCCACGGTGGAATCGGGCCTCAAGAACACGGCGGAAGGCGCCGCCGTGACGGCCGCCGAACGCGGCGTGGCCGCCACCAGCACCGGCATCGGCTCGACCCTCGCGAACGCGGTAGGCGACATCAACCCGTCCGCGGCCAACACCGTCAACGCGGGCACCGGCGGGACGACGGGCCAGACGCAGGCGCCACCCCCCACGCGAGACCCTGCCGCCGAGAAGACGGGCACTGACCAGCCCGCCACGAAGACCGGGCAGGTGACCATCGTTATCCGGAAGCCGTGACCATGAGATACGTCTCCTCGACTCTCATCGCCACTCTGCTCCTCGCGGCGCCCATGGGCGCCGGCGCGCAGGGACTGGGCGGCGCCGCGGCAGCGGTCATTCCGCAGTACGTGTCGTTCAGGATCGGTTCCGGCGCGACGGCGAAGACTGTCACGCAGTTGACCGTCCCGTTCGTGGCCGCCGTGCAAATCAACTCGCGGCTGAATATCGACGTGGCGACCGCGTTCGCCACGTCGGAGGTCTCGTCAAACGGCGCCGGCGTGAGTTCGATCTCCGGGATCACCGACACCCAAGTGCGCGCCAACCTGACGCTCGGCACCGATGCCGTGGTCTTCACGGTAGGCGCGAACCTCCCCACCGGGCAGTACAAGATCACGCAGGACAAGTCGGAGGCGGCCGGGCAGATCGGCAACGACTTCCTCATCTTCCCGACGTCGTCGTATGGCGCGGGGCTCTCGACGACGGGCGGCATCGCGGTGGCCCGCAGCCTGGGCGACTGGAACCTCGGCATCGCCGGGTCGTTCCGGAAATCGACGGAGTTTAACGCCTATGAGGTGCAGGATGACGCCGGCAAGGAGATGCTGACGTTCACGCCGGCCGATGAGGTGCGCGCGCGCATCGGCGCGGACCGGATGATCGGCAACGGCCGCCTGACCGTTGGCGTCACGTTCTCGACGTTCGGCAACGACGTGCTGGCGAACACGTCGTACGCGACAGGTGACCGGTACATCGGGCAGGCTTCGCTCTTCATGCCGGTGGGGAACACGGACGTCTTCCTCAGCGGCTGGGGACTGCACCGCGCCAAGGGACAGCAGTTCGGCGGCGAGGCGGCGCCCGAGAACGTACTCAACGGTGCGCTCGCCCTCGGCTTCCGCACGGGCAACCTGTACATCGAGCCGAATGTCGAAGTGCGCAACTGGCTGGTGGACGGCGATCAGGCCGGCTTCCTCGGCAGCGGTGGCATGCGCCTGCGCTGGACTGCCGGGGCGTTCAGCTTCATCCCGACGGCCACGTACCAGCTCGGCCAGCTCAATACGCTGGGCGGCGGCGACACCATTGACCTGTCGGGTTGGCGGGCGTCGGTGATGCTGCGCATTCACTAAGGGGCAGACGGTAGACGGCGGACGGTAGACACTGGGCGGGGGCGGCTTTCGGGCCGCCCTCTCCCGTTTTGCGGCTCCTCGTTGCGAGGTAGATTGCACTCAGGTCAATCGCGATCGAAATCCGTATCGGAATCCGCAGCCCCGATCCGAAATCCCCATCCTGAATCGTCGTCATGTCCGGTCACAGCAAGTGGAAGACCATCAAGAACGCCAAGGCCGCGACCGACAAGAAGCGCGGTGCGCTCTTCACCAAGCTCATCCGTGAGATCACCGTCGCCGCGAAGCAGGGCGGCGGCGATCCCGACGGCAACCCGCGGCTCCGCACCGCCATCGACAACGCCCGGGCGCAGTCGCTGCCCAAGGAGAACATCGAGCGTGCCGTCAAGAAGGGGACGGGTGAACTGGAGAGTGTGGATTACGCAGACGTCCTGTACGAGGCGTACGGCCCGGGCGGCGTGGCCATCATGATCCAGGCGCTCACCGACAACCCGACGCGCACCGTGGCCGAGGTGCGCGCCAAGCTCACGCGCAATGGCGGCAACCTCGGGACGAGCAACTCGGTGGCGTTCATGTTCGACAAGAAGGGGCAGATCTTCGTGGAGGCCGCTGGTCTCGATGAGGATGCGGTGATGGAGAAGGCGCTGGAGGCGGGTGCCGAGGATTTCGTGCGCGAGGACGACGCCTTCGTGATCACGACGGCACCGGCCGACCTGCACTCGGTGAAGCAGGGGCTCGACGCGGCGGGGCTCAAGGTGTCGCAGGCCGAGCTGTCGTGGATTCCGAAGAGCACCGTGACGGTGTCGGGCGAACCGGCGAGCTCGCTGATGAAGCTCCTCGAGGCGCTCGAGGAACTGGACGACGTGCAGAAGGTGGACGCGAACTTCGAGATGGACGAAGCAGAGATGGCCGGCGCGTGATCATCCTCGGCATTGACCCCGGCACGGCGGTGACGGGCTACGGCGTTGTTCGCGCGCGCGCAGCGCGGGTGGGCGGCGCCGAGCTCATCGAGTGCGGGGTCATCAGGACGCGGGCCAGCGAGCCGCTGGCGGCGCGGCTGGCCGACATCTATGAGGGTGTACGGGACCTGCTCGCGCGGCATCAGCCGGAGGCACTCGCGGTGGAGGACGTGTTCTACGCCCGCAACGTGCGCACCACGGTGGTGCTCGGCCACGCCCGCGGCGTGGTGCTGCTCGCCGGCCAGCAGGCGGACATCCGGATCTACGAATACCCGCCGGCCGACATCAAGAAGACGGTGACCGGCAACGGCGCCGCCACCAAGGAGCAGGTGCAGTTCATGGTGATGAAACTGCTCAGGCTCAGGAGTGCACCGGAACCTGCCGACGCCGCCGACGGCGTGGCCGCGGCACTCGCCTGTCTGCTGCGCGCCGACGTGACGCGCCTGATCGAGGCGGCCCGGTGATCGCGCGCATCGCCGGTACGTTGCTCACGACCGACATTGACCGCGTGGAGATCATGACCGCCGGCGGCGTCGCGTACGCGGTGCACATCCCGCTTTCGGTGGCCGAGGCGCTTCCCCGCCCCGGCGGCGCCATCGAACTGCACACGGCGCTCGTCGTGCGGGAGGACAGTTGGACGCTGTACGGCTTCGCCACGGCCGCCGAGCGCTCGATGTTCCAGCGAGTGCTGGGGACGACCGGCGTGGGTCCCGCGCTCGCCATGAACCTGATGTCCGCACTCGGCGGCGACCGACTCGTCCGGGCGGTACAGGAGAACGACCTCGCGACGCTGACGCGCGTGCCGCGGGTTGGCAAGAAGCTCGCCGAACGGCTGGTGCTCGAACTGCGCGACAAGCTCGTGGCTGTCGGCGATGTGCCGACGCCGGGCCGTGCGGCCGCCCCGGCTGGCCCCGGTGCGGACGCGGTGCGTGCGCTCGTGGCGCTGGGCTACCAGGCGGCGGATGCCGAGAAAGCCGTCTTCGCCACGCTCGAGGATGGCGGCGGCGCTGACACGGCCGACCTGATCCGCAAAGCGCTTGCGCGCGTGGCGAAGCGCGGATAGGCGGGCCGCGGCCGACGCACGCCGCGCCGTTTACACTCCTCCACCAGAGCGTACATTCAGGCATGTCCCGCCCCGAAATCACCACCCCCGAGGTGCTCAGCGACGAATCCGTCGTGGAGCTGTCGCTGCGTCCGCAGCGGCTGGCCGAGTTCATCGGCCAGGGGAAGGTCAAGGACGCGCTGCGCATCTACATCGACGCGGCGCGCGAGCGCAAGGAACCGCTCGACCATGCGCTCTTCTTCGGCCCGCCAGGCTTGGGCAAGACGACGCTCGCCGAGCTGATTGCGCGCGAACTCGGCGTGAACATCCGCACGACGAGCGGCCCCGCGCTGGAGAAGCCGGGCGACCTCGTGGGGACGCTGACGAACCTGCGCGAAGGCGACATCCTGTTCATCGACGAGATTCACCGCCTGCGGCCGATCATCGACGAGTTCCTCTATCCGGCGATGGAGGACTACAAGATCGACATCCGGCTGAGCGAGGGGCCCAAGGCGCAGACGATCACGATGCCGGTGAAGCGGTTCACGCTGATTGGCGCGACAACGAGGCTGGGGATGCTCACGCCGCCGCTGCGGGCGCGCTTCGGCATCGAGCTGCGGCTGAACTACTATCCCGCGGACGAGCTCGAGCTCATCGTGAATCGCACCGCCGAGGTGATGAAGGTGGAGATCGAACCGGCGGGCGCCCGCGAGCTGGCGCGCCGCGCGCGCGGCACGCCGCGCGTGGCCAACCGCCTGCTGCGCCGGGTGCGCGACTACGCGCAGGTGCGGGCCAATGGCATCGTCACCGAGGCCGTGGCGAAGGAAGCGCTCGAGATGCTCGACGTCGACCACTTCGGGCTCGACGAAATGGACGCGCGGCTGCTGCGCGCGATCATCGAGAAGTTCGAGGGCGGGCCCGTGGGCGTGCAGACTATCGCAGCGGCCGTCGGCGAGGATGCGGACACGATCGAGGAGGTGTACGAGCCCTTCCTCGTGCAGAACGGCTTCCTCCAGCGCACGTCGCGCGGCCGCATGGCGACGGCGCTCGCGTACCGCCATTTCGGCTACACGCCTCCTGCGCAGTCCGGCGATGTGCAGGGCGCGCTGCTGTAGGGCAGCGGCGGTGCGCCGCGCGGCGGCCGCACCGCACGGCGGCTCCCTGCCCCGAGCGCTGCGGCTCATGGCTGCGCTCGGCGTGCTTGGCGCCGGCGTCACGCAGGCCCAGCAATCGCCGCTCCCGGTCACCGCGACGCGCCTTGATTCGCTGGCCGCACTGGCGCGGCTCGATACGCTCGTCGCGGGCCCGGACGCCCCGGCTGTGACGTGGCACGCACGCGGGCTGCTGGCGTGGCAGCTTTCGCAGGGAAAACGCGCCGTCGGCACGCGCGTGGACCGAGAGCAACTGCGTCTGAACCAGGCCGCCGACTCGTCCCTCGTGCAGGCGGTGACGCTGGAACCGACGAGCGTGCGCTTCCTGGTGGACTTCGCGACGTACCGATCGCAGGGATCGCCGCTGGTACGCGCTGGCGCCACGCGCTACATCAAGCGCGCCTTCGACGCCGCGCGCGCGCAGAGCGACTCCCTGGCGGTGGCGCAGATGGCCGACGCGCTGGGTCTGCTTGCGTTCAAGGACTACCAGATGATGTTCGGGCGGCGGATGTCCTTGAGCAACGGGCCAGGGGCGAGTATGCTCGACATCCTCGCTCAGCAGGCAGGCCCTGACGGCCGGTCGGTAAGCTCGAGCGCGGACATGGTGCGGCAGGCAATTGAAAGCCGGTCCTCTCCCCTCGGCGGCAATCCACCGCCCGGCGTGGCCGCCTTCGACGACGCCCTCGCGTACTTCGAAACCGCCACGCGCGCGGCTCCCACTCTGCCGTTGCCGTGGCGGCATCGCATGGCCGCTCTCGCCGACCGCCGACGGTGGGAGGAGCTCCTCGTCGTGGCGCGCGAACGGCTGGCCATCGCACCGTGGGATCCGGACGCGTGGCTCGCACTCGGCCTCGCCCAGCACCGCAGCAACCAGCCGGGGGCCATGGCGTCGTTCGACAGCGCCTTTGCGCAGATGACCGCGACCGCGCGTGCCCGGCTCGACCGTGTGGAGCGCATCATGCGTCCCAAGGCGGTGAAGGCGCTCGACGCACTGTCGCCCGACGCGCGCGCGCGTACTATGCAGTTCGTCTGGACAGCGGCCGATCCGCTGTGGAGTGTGCCCGGCAACGAGGTGCGCACCGAGTACCTGGCGCGCGTCGCCTTTGCCGAGTTGCGCTACACGGACGAGGAGAAGAGAATGCACGGGGTCGATACCTTCCCCGGCGACCTTCATGTCCGGTATGGCTTCCCCAAGGTGACGGCCAACTGGTCGTGCGCCGGCGCGATGGCGGAGGCTGAGACACCGGACGTCGCCAACCAGACCTGCCTGTTCTGGTGGTTCGCCCCACGCCTTCAGTTCATCGTGCACTACCAGCCGATCTTCAACCGTTTCCGTGCGGGCTTCGATGACGTCGCGATAAACGAGGAGGTACAGTCGCAGGCCCCCGCCACGTGGGTGGGCGCCCCGGGAATCCCTGTCATCGACTCCATTCCGCTACGCGTGGCGCGCTTCCGCCCGGACGGTGCGCACCCCTCGGTCTTCGTCGCGGGCGTGGTCCCGATTCAGCGCATGCGCGTCGAGGGCGTGCGCGGGCTGACGCCGATGGCGCAGATATGGATGTTCGCCGACGGAGCCGACGCCGTGGCACGTGACTCCACGCGCCCGGACAACGATGGGCGCGCGGGCTGGAAGCTGCGCGCACCCGCGGGCGACCTCTATGCGCGCGCGGAGGCGATGGTGGAAGGCGGCGGCGCGGCCCGCGGCACGATGTTCGCGCCCAGTATCGCGGTGGGCCTCGGCCTGGGACTGAGCGACATCGTCGTCGCAGCCTCCGTGTCCGCTGGCGCCGCCCCCGCGCGCCGATGGCACGAGCTTGCCATCCTGCCGGCCCCCGATACGCTGCCGCGCGCACGCGGTTTTGCCCTCGCGTGGGAGGTGTACAACCTGGCTGCCCGTGACGGGGCCCAGCGTTATACGGTCCGACTGGTGCTCGAAAAGGCGTCGAAGTCGGTCGCGGGGCGAATCGTGGCCCAGATCGGCGGGCTCGTCGGCGTGCAACGCGGCAATGATCGCGTGACCCTCGACTTCGCGCGCGATGCCGCGGCGCGTGACGTCTCGGTGGACCACGTGACGCTCTCGCTCCGCGAGGCGCCGGCGGGGCGCTACACGCTGTCGGTCGAGATCACCGACACGGTGTCCGGGGCGAAGGCGAGCCGCAGCACGTCACTGCTGATCGCGCCATAGGATGACGGCACACCGGTGAAAGGCGACCGCACCAGCGACTACGACTTCCACCTGCCGGTGGAGCGAATCGCCCAGGCCCCGATGACGCGGCGCGACGCGTCGCGGCTGATGGTCGTGCATCGTGAGTCCGGGGTCATCGAGCACCGGCATTTCGCCGACCTCGCCGACCTCATTCCGGCGGGCGATGTGCTCGTGCTCAACACCACGCGCGTCTTCCGCGCGCGGCTGCTCGGCCGGCGCGCTTCCGGCGCTCCCGCCGAAATCCTGCTGCTGCGGCGCCACGACGACGGGCGCTGGGAGGCAATGGTGCACCCGGGCGGCAAGCTGAAGCCCGGTCGCACCGTGCACATCGCGCCCGGATTCGACGCGATCATCGAGGAGGTCACCGAACGCCGCACGCGCCTGGTGCGCCTCGTCGTGCACGGCGACGAGGCGGCGCTCATCGAGGCGCACGGCCATGTGCCCCTGCCGCCGTACATCGCGCGCGCCGACGCGACCATGGACGTGGAACGCTACCAGACGGTCTATGCGCGGCAGTCGGGCTCGGTGGCGGCGCCCACCGCAGGGCTTCACTTCACGCCCGCACTGCTCGCCGCCCTCGAGGCGCGAGGCGTCGAGCGCGCCGAAGTCCTGCTGCACGTGGGAGCCGGCACGTTCAAGCCCGTGGAAGCGGAATCGCTCGCGGATCACGTCATGCATGAGGAGCAGTACCTCGTCTCGGACAAGACCGCGGACCAACTGAACTCCGTGCGCGCACGCGGCGGCAAGGTGTGGTGCGTGGGCACCACGTCGCTGCGAACGCTCGAAAGCGTGGTGGACGCGAGCGGCGTCTTTCACGCACGCGAGGGCGAGACGCGCAGCTTCATCCACCCGCCGCACCGCGTGCTCAGCGCCGACCGTCTGGTGACGAACTTCCACCTTCCCCGCTCCACCCTGCTGATGCTGGTCGCGGCGTTCGCCGGGTTCGACCTGACCATGCGAGCGTACGAGACGGCGATCAGTGAGGGGTACCGGTTCTATTCGTATGGGGATGCGATGGTGATACTCTGAACGGCACGGAACGAGGAGGAGGTAGAGGCGTAGGGACGGGGGACGAGGGGTGGAACAAGGAGGGAGGTCCCTGGCGTACCCAGGATCTCCCTCCTCGTTCCGACTCCCGTTCCTCGTGCCTTCGCCTCTACCTCCTCCTCGTTCCGCACCCGTAGCTTTCCCGCATGTTCCGCTTTGACATCCGGGCCAAGTCCGACCGCGCGCGCGCCGGCACGTTTCACACGCCGCGTGGCACGGTGGACACGCCGGTCTTCATGCCGGTCGGCACGCTGGCGACGGTCAAGGCGCTGGACCCGGACGAACTGCGCGGCATGCACGCGCAGATCATCCTCGCCAACGCGTATCACCTGCACCTGCGCCCAGGCGACGAACTGGTCCGGCGACTTGGCGGGCTGCACCGCTTCATGGCGTGGCGCGGCCCCATTCTCACCGACTCGGGCGGCTTCCAGGTCTTTTCGCTGGCATCGCTGAACACGGTGGACGAGGAGGGCGTGACGTTCCGCAGCCACATTGACGGCTCGTCACGGCACTTCTCGCCCGAGGGCGTGATGGCCATCGAGACCAACCTCGGGGCCGACGTGATCATGCAGTTCGACCACGTCATTCCGGGGCAGAGCGAGCATGCGGCCGCGCGCGACGCGAGCGCGCGGTCCATTCGCTGGCTGGGGCGCTGCCGCGCCGAGTTCGACCGCCTGCATGCCCAGCCGGACGCGCCGCCGCAGACGCTCTTCCCCATCGTGCAGGGCGGCATCCACCAGGACCTGCGGCGCGAGGCCGCCCGCGCGATCGCGGACCTGGGGAGCTGGGACGGCTACGCCATTGGCGGATTGTCGGTGGGCGAGGCCAAGCCTGACATGTACGCCATGCTCGAGACGTGCGACGACGCCCTTCCCGTCGACCGGCCACGCTACCTGATGGGGGTGGGTTACCCGGATGACCTGCTCGAGGGCGTGGCGCGGGGCGTGGACCTCTTCGATTGCGTGGCGCCCACCCGCATGGGCCGCAACGCCGCGGCGCTGACGCCCGACGGCCGCGTCAACATGCGCCGCGCCGAGTTCCGGGACGACGACCGCCCCGTGGTGGAAGGGTGCGCCTGCGGCTGCTGCCGCCGGTTTTCCCGGGCCTACATACGCCACCTCATCCAGGCCGACGAAATGCTGGGCGCGCGCCTGTTGTCGCTGCACAATGTACATTTCCTGATCGCGCTGATGCGCGAGGCCCGCAGCCGGATCCTCGCGGGCGACTTTGCCTCGTGGAGCCGCGAGTGGCTCGCACGATACCATTCGCAACCGACCAGCCCATGACCGCCATCCTTCCGATCTTCGCGCAGACTGCAGCCCCCGCCACAGGTGGCGGCTCGCTCGTGCCGTTCCTGTTCCAGCTCGCCGCGATCATGCTGATCTTCTACTTCCTCATGATCCGCCCGCAGCAGAAGCAGCGGAAGGCGCTCGAGGCGGCGGTCATGGCCCTGAAGAAGGGCGACGGCGTGGTCACCACCGGCGGTGTCGTGGGCGAGGTCGTCCACATCAAGGAGCTGGTGGGCGAGGGCAGCAAGGGCATGGAGGACCTCGTGACCGTCCGCACCGGCGATGTGAAGATCGTCGTGCAGCGGCGGGCGGTGGCGCAGGTCTTCACGCCAGCAAGCTCGTCGGCGGCGTGAGCGTGCTCGCGATTCGGGTGCTCGGCGACCCTGTGCTGCGCGAAGAGACGCGCCTGGTGACCGAGGTGACCGACGATATCCGCCGGTTGATTGACGACATGTTCGAGACCATGTACGCCGCCAACGGCATCGGACTCGCGGCCCCGCAGGTGGGGCGCACCCAGCGCGTCTGCGTCGTCGATGTCGAAGGCGCTGCCTACGCGCTCGTGAACCCGGAGGTCGTCCGAACCACGGGACCGAAGGCGAAGGCAGAGGAAGGATGCCTCTCCATTCCGGACGTGTACGGCGATGTGGAACGCCCCTCGCGCGTGACGGTGCAGGCCCTCGACCGCGACGGTGCGTCCTTCGAGGTGACGGCCGAGGGACTCCTGGCCCGCTGCTTCCAGCATGAGATCGACCACCTGCACGGCAAGCTCTTCCTCGACCACCTGAGCTTTCTCAAGCGGCGCGCCGCGCTCGCCAGGTGGGACGAGGAAAAGGATCAGTACCCTGGCTTCATCCGCGTCCTGAAGGTCGGCGGCAGCGAGCATCCCGACGAGGAGCTCTAGTGCGCATCGTGTTCTGGGGGACGCCTGACTTCGCCACGCCGCCCCTCCGCGCGCTGATCGGCGAGGGGTTCGACGTGGTGGGCGTGGTCACGCAGCCCGACCGGCCACGCGGCCGGTCGCGGTCGCAACTGGAGCCGTCCCCGGTCAAGCAGGTGGCGATGGAAGAGGGCATCGCCGTGCTGCAGCCGGAAAAGCCGCGGGGCCCGGAGTTCGTGCAGGCGCTGCACGATCTCGACCCGGACCTCTCCGTCGTTGTGGCCTACGGGCACATCCTGCCGCGGGAAGTCATCGACCTGCCGCGGATGGGCACGCTGAACATCCATGCCTCGCTGCTGCCGGCGCTGCGCGGCGCCGCGCCCATCGAGGCAGCGATTGCGGAGGGGTTCGAGGAGACTGGCGTGAGCATCATGCGCATGGTCAGCGCGCTCGACGCCGGACCGGTGATTCACGTGCTCACCACACCGATCGAGCCTGACGAGACCGGTGGCGAGCTCACCCTGCGGCTGTCAGAACTCGGTGCGACAGCGCTGATTGAGGCGCTTGCGCTCATGGAACTGGGCGAGGCGGCAGAGCGGCCGCAGGATGACGCGGCCGCGACCTACGCGCGCAAGATCGAACGCGAGAACGTTCGTGTGGACTGGAGCCAGCCCGCGGACGTCGTTGCCCGCCGCATCAGGGCGTACGACCCCAGGCCCGGGGCGTGGAGCACGGTCCGCGGCGGCGAGGTCCGGGTGTTCGGTGCGAGGGCAATCACTGACCGCTCGGGGATGCCGGGCGAGGTGCTGGAGACCGACGAGATGGGGGTGATCGTCGCGTGCACCGACGGGGCCGTGGCCATTCGCGAAGTACATCCCGCCGGCAAGCGGCGCATGGCGGCGCTGGACTGGGCGCAGGGGCGATCAGTCGCTGTGGGAGATCGCTGGGTCTGATTGAGGATATGGAATCCGGATGGCGATTGAGGATTGCGATTTGGGATTACGACTGGCGATTGACAGACGAATGGGGCGCCTGGCTGAGCCGGGCGCCCCATCGATAATCGCGGTCCCAAATCGGAATCCTCGATCGGAATCCTGGGTCCATATCCTCAATCGTAGTTTACGGCGCTGCCTGCTGCCCCTTCACGATCTTCGGAGTGAGTTCGGGCAATCCGTTGAGACCGGCCGTGCGCTGGCCGATCTGTCCGTACTCATTATCGCCCCAGCAATAGACAGTGCCGGCGCCGGTGGTCGTCCCGCCGCCCGACGCGGTGCCGGTCACGCCGCAGGTGAAGAGTTCCCCGGCACTGAGCGATCGCCACGTCAGTGAGCCAGCAACCGTCACCGGCACCGCCGTGGCTGGCGTCACCTGCGTGCCGTCGCCGAGCTGGCCGGCGTTGTTGCGCCCCCAGCAGAGCGCGGCGCCCGCGGTCGTGACACCGCAGGTGTGATACTCCCCTGCGGTCAGCGACGTGAAGGTCTGCCCCGCCGCCGCGGCGACCGCGACATTCGAGAAGGACGTGCTCGTGTACGCGGCGCCATTGCCGAGCTGACCGAAGCCGTTGCTCCCCCAGCAAAGGACGCTGCCCACCGGGCTCGCAAGGCTCGTGCTGGTGGCTACGATGGCGCAGCTGTGTGCTACGCCGACCACCAGTGACGTGGAATCGATCTCGGTGACGAGCGCCGGCAGCGTGACCGCGACTCGAACGTTGGACGTCGTTACCGTTCCGTCGCCGAGTTGACCGGAGGAGTTGAAGCCCCAGCACCACGGCCGCACGGTGCCGGCGCCGGCATAGCGCGGCACGGCGCACGTGTGCAGCGAGCCAGCGGCAATCCCTGACCAGGTGGAGAACGCCGGCAGGACGCCGACATAGTTCGCTGCCGTCGTGAACGTGCCGTTGCCCAGCTCGCCCTCATCGTTCGTGCCCGTGCAGTACGCCAGGCCGGACGGCGTCGTCATGCACGTATGGCGCTCACCCGTGGCGATGGTATTCACCGTCGTTGGCGGCGTGAAGGTCACGCCCGTCGGCACCGGCTGCAGCGTGTTACCATTCAGGCGACCCCAGCAGTACATCTGCTTGGCCACCGTGATGCCACAGCCGAACGTGCGTCCCAGCTGGATCGTGCGGAACTGCAGGAACGGTCCGATCAGCGAGTCGGCCCCCGTCACGGCCGTTGAGGGCGCGTACGTGGTCTTGGTCGTGCCCTTGCCGAGTTGCCCGTCTTCTCCGTACCCCCAGCAATAGGCGCGATCATTGGTGCCGATGGCACAGGCCTGATAGTTGCCGGCGAAGACCTGCGTGAACTGAATCCACGCCGATGCGGTGAAGGAGACGCGCTCCTGACGCGGCAGGAGCCGCGCGCGCAAGAACTGCGTGCCCGGATTGGGACCCAGCGTCCACGTCGTCGACGCCAACCCGCTGGCGTTCGTAGCCGCCGCCGTCACCGACACGGAGCCGCCGCCGGCGGTGGAATCGGCGAAGTTGATGTTGTCACCGGCAATCGGGTTGCCGAAGCGGTCGGCGACCTGCACCGTGATCGTTCCGACGGAACTACCGACCGCGGCCGACGTGGCCGGACTGACGGTCGTCGTGAGCACACGGCTGGTATCGGGCGTGCCGGTCGCGGTGAACGCGATCGGCGCAATGCCGGCAACCGTCGCAGTCGCGGTCTGGCCGATCGCCGCGGTGCCGAGCACCCACGTGGCGCTCGCGTTGCCGGAGGCATCGGTCGTGTCGCGGGCCGCGGTGAGCGTGCCGCTGAAGAGCCCCGCCGCCCAGACAACCTGCTTGCCCGAGGTGGCGTATCCGTACTGGTCCTTCACGTTGACGGTCAGCTGCTGGACGAGCGCACTTGCGACGCGTCCCGTCTGCCCATTGCCCGAAACCAGCGTCAGTCGCGAAGCCGGGCCCACGCCTGCCGTCGCCGTGAACACGACGCTGTCGCGCACGTAGTTGCTCTGCAGAATCGCGACGGCCTTGTTGGCACCCAGCGTCGTGCCGAGCGTCCAGGTCACCGAGGCAAGCCCGGAAACCGACGAAGTGGATGCGGGCGGGTTGATCGAGCCACCGCCGTCGCGCACCTGCCAAAGGACCGTGGCACCGGCCACCGCCTGCCCACCGGCGTCGACGACCTTGACGGTCAGGACCTCGGAGAGCGCGGCGCCAACCGATCCGCTTTGCTGGTTGCCCGAGAGCAGCCTCAGGCTGGAAGCGAAGTCCTCCGGCCTCACCGAAGTGGGACCCGTGGTCGCCTCACCGCATCCGCCGATAACGGCGAGGATGGCGAGCGTCGCGATGGTTCCAGTGGCGACTACCTTGCGGCCGTGCATTCGCACTCCGTGCTGAGAAGGACGGGGGAGACGAATATCGTGCTCCAATGGGCGCGCGGCGAACGGGCACCACCCACGGTGCCAGTTCGCTGCTTCCATATAGACGGGCCGAAGCGTAACGAGGTAACTCCGGCCCGGGGGGCATCCCGAAGTCGCCTCTGCTATTATACATAGACCTCACGCCCGCCGCCCTATTTGTGACCCACCGCAGCCACAGCCCGGCCTCCATCAGCACCCCGGTGACCAACGCGCGCCGGGTGGCGGCGGACATCTGTGCGGACCTTCGGACGGGGGTCCTGCTGGGTGCCGCCTTCGACCGCCGCGGGTCGATGCTCGACAGCCGGGACCGGCGATGGACGCAGGAACTCGTCTATGGAATGCTGCGCCGCCGCGGCTGGATCGACCACGCCCTGATGCCGCGCGTGCGCGGCGGACTGGTGCGTCTCGACGGCGACCTGGCCGACCTGATCCGACTGGGCGCATACCAACTGCTGGAGATGGGAAGCGTTCCGGCCTACGCCGCCATCGCGCAGACGGTGGAACTGGCCAAGCAGCGTCACGGCCTGGGGGCGAGCAAGCTCGTGAACGCCGTCCTGCGCCGTCTCGACCGCGAGCGCTCGAGCCTGGGGTCAGACCTGCCGACCGATCCCATCGAGGCGCTGGCGACGGAGTTCTCGCATCCGCGATGGCTCGTCGCGCGGTGGGTGGCCCGATGGGGCCCCGAAGAGACGCGCGCGCTGCTCGAGGCAAACAACCGCGAGGCGCCGGTGATCCTGCGCCCGTGGGGGCTGGTGCGCGAGCAGCTCGAGGCGATGCTTGAGTCGGCCGGCGCCCCCGTGGCCGACGCCCCCCTCGCTGACGATTCCATACGACTCAACGGACCGGTCAACCTCCAAGAGCTTGCCGCCTTCACGCAGGGATGCTGCTTCGTGCAGGATCCCGCGGCGACGCTGGTTACGCGCTACGCCGCCATTCCTGCCGGAGCGATCGTGGCCGACCTCTGCAGCGCGCCCGGGGGCAAGAGTGTCGAGCTGGCCCGCACTGCCGCGCTCGTGGTAAGCGCCGACCTGTCGCCGTCGCGGCTCTCGCGACTCGTCGACACCAAGTACCGCCTCGACATTCCGAACATTGCCGCAGTGGCGTTCGATGCGAAGCAACCGGCCATCACCCCGGTGGATGCGGTGCTGGTGGATGCGCCGTGCACCGGCACCGGCACGTTCCGCCGGCACCCCGATGCACGCTGGCGCCTGCGCATGAGCGACCTGGCGGTGACGGCGCTGATTCAGCGCGACATCCTGCGATCTGCCGCGCGGCTGGTAAAGCCGGGTGGGCTGCTGATCTACTCCACCTGCTCGCTCGAAATCGAGGAGAACGAGGCGCAGGTGGAGGCTCTCCTTTCCGCGCATCCCCAGTGGCGGTTCGAGCCGCCGCCGGAGGGTGTGGTTCCCGCCACGACCATCGACCAGGGCTTCCTGCGCGTGCTCCCGCACACGCATGGCGCCGACGGCGCCTTCGCGGCGCGACTCCGGAGTCCCGCATGAGCGCCGCCACCGTGCGCATCGCCCCGTCCCTGCTGAGTGCCGACTTTGCCCGGCTCACCGACCAGCTCGCAATGATCGAGGCCGGCGGCGCCGACTGGCTGCACCTCGACGTAATGGATGGCTGCTTTGTCCCCAACCTGACGTTTGGGGCCAAGGTCATCGAGACCTGCGCGCGCAGCACCAAGCTGCCGCTTGATGTGCACCTGATGGTAGTCGAGCCCGAGAAGTACCTGGAGTCGTTCGCCAAGTCGGGCGCGGCGGTGCTGACGATTCACGCCGAGGCGGCCCCGCATCTCCATCGCCAGGTGGCGCGCACCAAGGAACTCGGCTGCATGGCGGGCGTGGCGCTCAACCCCGCCACGTCGCTCGAAGGCGTGCGCGAGGTCGCGGCCGACCTCGACCTGCTGCTGGTGATGACCGTGAACCCGGGCTTCGGGGGGCAGGTGTTCATTCCCTCGTCGCTCGACAAGATCCGCCGCGCCCGGGCGCTGCTTGACGCCGCGGGGAGTCGGGCGCTCATCGAGGTGGACGGGGGCATCGCCCGCGACTCCATCACGTCCTGCTGGCGCGCCGGCGCCGATACGTTCGTCGCCGGCAACGCGGTGTTCGGCGCGGCAGATATCGCGGCCGAAGTCCGCGCGCTGCGGGCGCGTTGCGCGGAGTCCGCATGACGGTGCGGCGCCAATGGGCCATCGTCGGCGGCGTGGTGGCCACGCTCGCCGTCGCACTGTACGTCGCCACACGCACGTTCGGCGCCGACCTCTTTCCGGTGGCGCCGGGTTCCAGGGCCCCTGAGTTCCAGGCGGCCACCATGGTGCCGGGCGGCCCGAAGACCAAGAACATCACCGACTACCGCGGACAGGTCGTCCTGCTCAACCTGTGGGCCACCTGGTGCGGACCATGCAAGCAGGAGATGCCGGGCATCCAGGCGCTGCACGACTCGCTCGGGCCGCAGGGGCTGCGCGTCGTTGCGGTGAGCGTGGACGATCCGGGCTTCGAGAGCGCGATCCGGAGTTTCGTCGCGGAACACAAACTGACGTTCGAGATTCTGCACGAGGGGAGCGGCAAGATCGAGCGGGACTACCAGACGAGCGGTGTCCCCGAGACCTTCGTGATCGGCAAGGACGGCGTGATCCGCAAGCGCGTCATCGGCGCCGCGGAGTGGAACTCGGAGGGCAACATCAAGCTCATCCGCGGGCTGCTGGCCGAGGACGCACCCTGACATGACGGCGCGCGAGCCCGGGCGCCGGTGCTCACCCGCCGCCGCGCGGACCGCCCGGAGCCGCTGACGATGCGCGTCCTCGGCATCGAGAGTTCGTGCGACGAGACGTCGGCCGCCGTGGTGAGCGGCGCGGGTGACGTCGTGCGCCTCGAGTCACTGGTGATCCTCTCGCAGGACGTGCATCGCATCTTCGGCGGCGTCGTGCCCGAAATCGCCTCGCGCGCGCACCTCACCGCGGTTGTTCCCGTGACCAGACAGGCCCTGCGCGATGCGGGCCTTCCGGAGTCGGGCGCGGGGGTGGACGCCATCGCGGTGACGCACGCGCCGGGGCTCGTGGGCGCCCTGCTCGTCGGCGTCGCGTACGCGAAAGCGCTGGGCGCCGCCTGGCAGGTGCCCGTGATCGGCGCCCACCATATGGAAGGGCACCTCTTCGCGACGTCGCTCGACCACGCCGACGCGGTGCCGCCGTTCACCGCCCTGCTCGTGAGCGGCGGGCACACCCTGCTCCTCGACGTTGCCGCCTGGGGCGAGTACCGCCTGCTCGGCAGCACGCGCGACGACGCCGCCGGCGAGGCGTTCGACAAGGTGGCCAAGCTGCTTGGCCTGCCCTACCCCGGCGGACGGCCCATCGAACGGGCGGCGCACGACGGCGATCCGACGCGGCACAAGTTCGCACCGCCGATGCTGCACGGCGGACAGAAGCCCGGCGACGAGGACTACTACGACCTCTCGTTCTCCGGGCTCAAGACGGCCGTGCTGCGCAAGGTGCGCGCCGCCGAGGCGGCCGGCACGCTGGCCGATGAACGGCCGCATCTCGCGCGCGGTTTCCAGGATGCGCTCATCACGACGCTTGCCGAGAAGACGGCGCGCGCCGCGCGCGCCTTCGGCCGCAAGCGCGTGGTGCTCGGCGGCGGCGTGGCATGCAACCGGGCCCTCCAGGAAGGCGTGCGCCATGCCATCTCGCCGTTCGGCGGCGTGGTCTACGCGCCGTCACCCAAGCTCGCCACCGACAACGCGGCGATGATCGCGCGTGCCGGGCTGTGGCGCATCGAGCAGGGCGAAACAAGCGACGCGTCGCTCAATGCGTACGCGTCGCTGCCGATCCCGGGGCTGCGGGCTACGTAGCCGCTTCGCGATTCGTCAGGAGGGCAGCATCGGGCAGTCGCCGTCCTGCTCCTCTTCCTCGAGCTCCCGCAGGAGCACATTCACGGTTTTCTCCACCAGCGTCTCCACGGACACGCCCTCGCGTCTGGCTTCGCCCTCGTATGCGCGAAGGTGCTCTTCGCTGATCTCGACTTCTATGCGGAGCGTCGGCATCAGGCACCCGCCGGCACGGCCTTGTGCCCGTAGCAGAGAATGCCTCCATGTCCTTCCTGCCGAATCAGGCGGAATTCGAGCGCAACCGGCAATCCGGGTTTCACCTCCGAGGGTTCGCAGTCGACCAACTGCGCCATCAGGCGCGCTCCTTCGGGCGTCTCGACGATCGCCACGGCGTATGGCGTCTCCATGGCGAACTCATCGGGCGCGACATGGAGCACCGTCGAGGTGATGACCGTGCCTTCGCGCGTGAGCCCGATCTGCTCGAACTCCGTCCCCCGGCACGCCGGACAGATCGTGCGCGCGGGGAAGCTTGGCTTGCCGCACCGGCGGCAGCGCACCGCCTCGAGGCGAAAGCGGCTGGGGACCTCCCTCCAATATCGCGGACTGGGCATGATCAGCTCCCCTCGAAGATGTGAACGACCGAGCTGGCTCCCGAGCCCCCCATGTTCTGCGCAAGCCCGATGCGCGCGCCCCTGACCTGCCGCGCCCCGGCTTCACCGCGGAGTTGCTCGACGAGTTCAATTGCCTGCGCGATGCCCGTCGCACCGACGGGATGGCCCTTCGCCTTGAGGCCGCCGCTCGTGTTGACGGGAATGCGCCCGCCGAGTGCGGTCTCACCCGTGCGGGCCGCTGACTTGCCCGTGCCCGGCGCGACGAGCCCCAGCGCCTCGACGCAGCAGATCTCGGCGATGGCGAAGCAATCGTGCACCTCGGCCAGGTGCATATCCGCCGGCGTGAGCCCGGCCATCGTGAACGCGCGCTGCGCGGAGCGTTGCACGGCATCGAGAACGGCGATGTCCTTGCGATCGGCAAGCGCCATCGTGCCCGTCGCCAACCCGCTGGCGCGGATTCTCACCGGCCGATCCGTGTACTGCTTCGCCTGGTCCAGCGGGCAGAGCAACACGGCCGCGGCGCCATCGCTCACCGGCGAGCAGTGCAGCAAGCGCAGCGGGTCGGCCACCATCGACGAGCGCATCACGGCCTCAAGCGTGACCTCGGCCGGAAACTGCGCCTTCGGATTCAACGCGCCATGCCGATGGTTCTTGACCGATACCCACGAGAGGTCCTCCTCCGTCGTGCCGTGCTTCTCCATGTGGGCGCGCGCAATCATCGCGTAGAGCCCCGGGAACGTGATCCCGTGGTACGCTTCGAGCTCCTGGTCCGATGCGGTCGCGAGCACCTCGGTGACGTCGGCGGTATCCGTCATCTTCTCGACACCGGCGGCCATCACCAGGTCGCTCATTCCTGACGCGACCTCCACGAAGGCCGTCCGGAGCGCGAGGCCGCCCGACGCGCACGCGCTTTCCACTCGCCCGGCGGCGACCCCCACCATGCCGAGATGGTCGACGAGCAGGGGTCCAAGGTGTTCCTGCCCCACGAACTGGCCGGCCGACATGTTGCCGATGAACACCGCCTCCAGGTGGTCGGCGCGCGCGCTGTGCAGCGCGTCGCTGGCCGCCTGCACGAACAGGTCGCGGAGGCTCGTCTCCCACAACTCGCCGAACCGCGTCATGCCGACGCCTACGATCGCCACGTCACGCATTGGAATCCTCAGTCGTTCAGGATGATCTTCTCGCGATAGCTCGCATACTGCCCGTACGTCAGGTAGCGCGTCGGGTGGTCGAGCATGGACCGCACGGTCCGGGCTCGTCCGCGGCGCTCCGGGAGCAATGCCGTCGCCCTGAGCACAAACGAGTCGCTCGCCGCGCCGGAACCGAACGAGGTGATCAGGATCAGGTCGTCCGGGGCGGCGACGTCGAGCACCGCCGCGAGTCCGGTCGGCGAAGATCCCGAATACGTATTCCCCATGGTCGGCACGAGCCAGCCGGTCTCCATTTGCTGCGGCGTGAAGCCGAGGGTCTTGCCCGCGTTGAGCGGGAACTTGCCGTTCGGCATGTGGAAGACGGCGTACCTGAAGTCCTTCGGTTTGAGCCCTGTCTTCTCCAGAATCCCGCGCGACGCGGCGAGGACGTGCTTGAAGTACGCGGGCTCGCCCGTGAAACGGCCGCCGTGCCGCGGATAGAACTCGCCCTCGCGACGCCAGAAGTCGGGGGTGTCGGTGGTGTAGCTGTAGGTCTCGAGCACGTCGGCGAGCAGCGCTTCCCGGCCGAACAGGTATGCCGCGCCGCCGGCTGACGCCGAGAACTCGAGCGCATCGTTTGGCGCGCCCTGCGACGTGTCGGCGCCGATGCCCATGGCGTACTCCACGCGTCCCGACTCGACGAGACCGAGGGCCACGAACATCGCCTCCGTGCCGGCCTTGCACGCGAACTCGAAGTCGGCCACGTGCACGCGCGGGCCGACGCCGAGCGCCTCGACGACGATAGTGCCGCTCGGCTTGACCGCGTACGGATGCGACTCGGAGCCAATGTAGAGCGCACCGACCCGCTGCGGGTCGATGCCCGCGCGATCGAGCGCCGCTCTCCCGGCCGCTACCGAAATGGTGATGGTGTCTTCGTCCAGGCCGGGAACCGACTTTTCCCGCAGGAGCAGTCCCTTCTCGATGGACGCCGCGTCCCTGCCCCACTGACGGGCGATCTCTTCGGCCTTGATGCGCTTGCGCGGAATGTACGCGCCGTAGCCCACGATCCCTGCCATCACAGCCTCCTCGACGGTGGGGGGGCCGTTCAGACAGTCGTCAACGTGAAATCGTAGCGCTTTTCGGGTGGCGTGAACAGGGGGGAGTTCCGGACAAGGCTTGGCAGCGAGAGCACCTCCGTGTCTCCTGCTTCGACGAGCGCGACGAGAATCGGGCGGGCGGCTTCCTCGTCGGCCATGACGGAGGACTCGCCCCAGGCTCCGCGATGGCAACAGCGGCGCCTGCCATTGCCAGCGCGACCTGCCGGGGCACTCTGGACGCACCTTGAGCGTCCCACGCTCGGAGGGACGCGGGTGACGACGGCCATGCCTGAGAGCGCGTGCACCGCCAGGCGGTGACATCCGGGAGGGGAACGAGGTACGTGAGGGTGGCTCCTTCTCCTCTCCCCAACCGTGGCCGTCATGCGTGCTGCGCGTCGATTGCTGCTTTTCGCGTTCATCACGCTCACCATCGGCTGCGCGGCGCCGACAGCGTCGGAGCCGAGCGTCTTCCTCCAGACCGATCAGTCGGAGTACGTAGCCGACGCGGTGCCTGGCACGGCGCCGCGGACGCGCTACGCCTTCGCCGTGGAGCTTCGGTTGACGAACAACTCGCTGCAATCCGTTCCCATCGGTCGATGCGGTCTGCAGAGCACGAAGCCGATGTACAGTGTGGTGCTTACTGAATCTGCCCCTGGCCAGGAAAGCGCCTACAATCCCGTGTGGGCGTGCCTTGGCGGGGTGCCTCCCTTAATCGTCGAGCCAGGCAGAGTGCGCATTGACACGCTGAGGATTGAGGGTCCAAAGGTGTTCAACGGCATCACGGGCGAGCCGTACGGTGTACTTGTCGGGCGGATGCACGTACTCCTCGCCGCCGGACCGCGGGGCATACGGAGTAATGCCTTTACGGTGACGGTCCGGCCTTGATCTGACGAACCCTGGCCCGCCGCCCCTACCCCCGCGCCTTCAACCGCGCCCTTGTGTACGGCATCAGTCCTCCAGCGTCCATGATGCCTCTCCGCGCCGCCGGCATCTGCACCTGCGCAGACTTCCTCCTGCGCGCTCTGGGGCACGCGCATCGAGAACGCGCTCGTTCAGCGTGTTGGAGCCGTCACGCGTTCGCAGGGTCCAATCGGGGCATCTGCCTCTCCCGTCGAGTCGCGCCGTCACCGCGCACCTCCCCGCCCTCGGCACATCAACATTAGTCCCGGCGACGCCCGCCTTCGACGCTTGCCGCGTGTGCGTCCATCGACGGCAGCACGGATGCGGCAAGCGCGTAGAGTCCCACGGCGAGACAGATGACCGCCGACTGGCCGATATGGATCGCAAGCAGGGTCGCGAGCAGCACCGCCACCACCGACGCGAAGCCGTTGATCCCCCACGCCCAAGGCACGAGTGGCGCGGCGCGGGCGGCGACCGCGGCAAGGCCGAGCGGAAACGGCATGCCGAGACAGAAGGCGAGCGGCGCGATGAGGAGAACCGTCAGCAGGATCTTCCATGCCTGCGCAAGCGACATCAGTGCGGCGAGGAGCGGCGGCAGAAGCGCTGCGGAAGCGAGGGCGAAGGCGCAGATCGCGACGAATGGCCAGCGCGTGCCGGAGGCGAGGCGCGCCGAAAAGCGGGCCCCGAAGCCGGCGAAGACAAGGAACGCCGCGAGCACGACGGCGGCGGCGGTCGCCGGATGACCGAGAAAGAACGTGAAGCGCTGCAGGAACGGAATCTCGACTGTCATGAAGCCCAGCCCCAACGCGAAGAAATAGACCGGTACGCGGCAACGCAGCGCCGGCGCCGCCGCAAACGCCCGCCGGGTGCCGGCCAGCGTGAGTGGCAAGAGTATCAAGAACGCACTCGCCAATGTCGCCTGCGCGAACGCCAGCACGAGCACCGGGTAGCCCCAGTCGAGCGGCGGCAGAACACCTTGCGTGCGCATGCGCCAGAATTCGCGAAATGAACTCCATTTGAAGAAGTGAAAGAAATACGGCCGGTCGTCGGTGGTCGGCGAAAGGTCGAACTTGTAGTCGTCGATGAACGCCGCGCGATCGGCACCGAGGAGCGCCTGCGCCGCGAGGAAGAAATCGTCGCGTTCGAGCACGTTGTGGCGGTTCGCTTCGGCGGCGGCGATCCCCGCAACGTACGCGACGTCGAACGAGTGCTCGTCGGCAAAGGCGCGGATCGCCGCGATCTCGCGCGCCGCGAAGGCGCCATTCTTGACGAGCACCGTGGCCGTGCTCCAGCCGCGAATCATCGCCAGCGATTCGCCCGGCGCGCTGATGCCGCGCCGTTCGAGCGTCGCGACGGCGCTGGAAAAGAGGCGCAGCGCATCGCGCGGCGGCAGCGACACCCAGCGCGTGACCGCAAGCAGGCCGCCAGGAGCGAGACGCCCGAGGTAGGCGTCGATCGCCTCGACGGTGTAGAGATGGCTCTCGGCGAGCGAGCCGAGCCCGGCCGCGCCGGAGCCGAAGGCGTCGAGCAGCGCCACCTGGATGAGGTCGTATCGCGTCTCGCTCGCCGCGACGAAACCGCGCGCTTCGGCAACGTGCAGGCGCACACCGGGCGCGCTGAACGGCCGGCCCGAGAACGCCGCAAGGTCTTCCTGCACCAGGGCGACGAGTTGCGCGTCGAGTTCGACGGCGTCGACTTCCCCCGCGCCGAGCACTCGCGCCTGCAGGACGTCGCCGCCTGCACTGGCGCCGAGTACAAGAACGCGCGGCCGCACGAGCAGCCGGTACGGCAGCGCCGAGGTCATCTCCTTGAGGTGCGCAAATGGTCCAAGATCTCCGTCGAAGCGCGACACCGCGCCGGCCGTCTGCCCGTCGATGAAGAGGCCCATCTGTTCCGGCGGACCGTTCACGGCGTTGAGCGAAAGGCCCGGCGCGTAACGCACCGGTGCCAGCGGACTTTCCACCGCGGTGACCACGCCGAGCGGGCTGCTTCGTTCAGCGACAATCCTCGCGCCCTTGACCCGCAGCGCCTGGCGCAGGTCCTTGTACTCGCTCGGCACGAGCTCGATGCGCGGTGCAGGAAGAAGTGCGAGCAGCGCGAACGCGCCGACGACGAGCGACGCCGCCGCGCGACGAGAAGCCGGCCACGCCGCCAGCGTGGCCGCGGCGAACCCGAGCACGGGAATCACGCACAACGCGTCGGCGGGGTGCAGCACGAAGAGAAGCGCGAGCAGGCCGAGGCTTCCGAGGCCGGCGCCAAGAATGTCGGCGCCATACAGGCGCGCGACCAGCCCGGCACGGGCGGGATGCTCCGCAAAGGCGGAATAGGCAACGCAGAGCGCCGTCGCCGCGAAGAAGAAGGGGACGAACAGCAGCAGGTAGATGGCGCCCAGGCCGAGGAATTGCGTTGCATTCCAGGCGATCTCGAGCGCGTTGAAGGGAACGCGCTGCGCCACCGCGAAGCAGAGCACCGCCGTTACCGCGAACGCCGCCGCCGCGGCGGCGAAGCTGTAGGGAAACCACGCCACCAGACGCCGCCGCGCCAGCGTGACAGCCGTCCCCGCGGCGCCGATGCCGAGCAGCGCGGCACTGATTGCGAGATAAGCGAAGTGATACCACTGCACGATCGCGAAGAGGCGCAGAAGGAGCACCTCAAGAGCCAATGCCGCCGCCGACAGCACACCGACGGCGAGGAGTGGCGGGGAGGGGGCCGGGCGGCGGGTGGTCATCGCCTCCCAGTGAGCGGCACGAAGCGGACCGCCATCAATTGCCGCGTCGACACAGTGCCGTCGGCGCGCTTCTCGACCAGCATCAACTGCTGCGTCTGAAACGGCGCGCCGACCGGGATCACCATCCGCCCGCCGGGCTTGAGCTGACGCACCAGGGGTGGCGGAACATGGCTCGCGGCGGCAGTAACGATGATCGCGTCGAACGGCGCACGCTCCGGCCAGCCATGATAGCCGTCGCCGACCCGCACCGCGATGCGGGCATAGCCCAGCCGGCGCAGGCGCGCCATGGCTTCGACGGCGAGCGGCTCGACGATCTCGATGCTCGCCACGTCGGCTCCCATCTCGGCAAGGATCGCCGCCTGATAGCCCGACCCAGTGCCGATTTCAAGCACCGTCGCGCCGGCTCCGGCTTTCAGCAACCCGGTCATCACGGCGACGATATACGGCTGCGAAATGGTCTGCCCATGCCCGATGGGCAGCGGCCGGTTGTCGTAGGCGCTGGCGCGCAGCGATGCCGGCACGAATTCATGGCGCGGCACGCGACCAAGGACGGCCAGGACGCCCGAGTCGATCTCGCCGCCGCCGGACCATCGCTCCATCGCCACCACTTCGCGCACCATCGCCGCGCGCTCGACAGCCATTTCCTGCGCTGGCGCCGGGCCGGCGGCCGAACCCGCAGCCAGGCCAAGCCCCACGATCCACCCAACGGAACACCATCTACCCGGCATGTCGGCCTCCATTCTCCGTCCCCGTCGAAACGCGCCGGAGGCTGCCGCGGCGAGTTCACAGGTTCCGGTAACCTCCGCTGCATCCGACAGGACTTCGCATCGCGCCGTTGGTGCTCGGTCCGCCGACGCCCTATCTACGCACCTTCAGCAAGGCCCGTGTGTAGGGAATCAATCCACCCGCATCCATGATGCCCTTCCGCGCCGCCGGCATCTGCACCTGCGCAAACTGCTTGCCGGTCGTCCGGTTGATGACCGTGTCGTCGGTGAGGTCCAGTTCGTCGCCTTCGCTGGCCTCGAGTGCGGGACACAGCACCACCTTCAGCCCCAGGTTGATGCTGTTCTGCAGGAAGATGCGCGAGATCGACTTGGCGACGACGACGACTTCGTAGCCCTTCAACGTCGAGCAGGCCTGCTCGCGGCTCGACCCGCAGCCGAAGTTCTCGCCACCGACGATGATGCTCCCCGCGGGAAACTCGCGCGCCTTCAGCCGCGCGTTGAAATCCGTGCGGTCGGCAAACGCGAACTGGGGCGTCTCCGTGGGCAACACCGTCGCCATGTAGCGCCCGGGGTAGATGTCGTCGGTGCTGATGTCGTTCCCCAGAGCGATGATGACCTTGGCCACAATGGACTCCTTCCTCGCGGCGTTAGTTGTTCCGGGGATCGGTGATGACGCCGGTGATCGCCGAAGCGGCGGCGACGGCCGGACTGCACAGGTAGACCTCGGACTTGGGATTCCCCATGCGCCCCTTGAAGTTCCGGTTCGTCGTACTGAGCGCCACTTCATTGTCGCCGAGCGCGCCCTCGTGCACGCCGAGGCACGGGCCGCATCCGGAGTTCATCACCACCGCGCCGGCGGCCATGAAGTCCTGCACGTAGCCCTTGGCGAGCGCCTGCGCGAAGATCCGGCCCGACGCGGGGAAGACGAGCATCCGCGTGCCGGCCGCCACCTTCTTGCCACGCAGGATGCCGGCGGCAACCTCCAGGTCGTCGAGTCGGCCGTTGGTGCAGCTGCCGATGACGATCTGCTGCACCTTCGTTCCCGCCACCGCGCTGATGGGCTTGACGTTGTCCACCATGTGCGGGCAGGCGATCTGCGGCTCGAGCTTCGAGACATCCACCTCGACCGTGCGGACGTAGCGTGCATCGGCGTCCGGCGTGGTCAACGGAATGTCATCCGTCACGCCGGCGACCTCGCGCAGGTAGCGCACCGTCTCCTCGTCGCCCGGGACGATGCCCGACGTGGCGCCTGCCTCCACGCTCATGTTGCAGATCGCGATGCGGCCGCTTGTGCTCATCTGGCGTATCGTCTCGCCGTGGAACTCGAGCACCTTGTAGTTGGCGCCCTGCGCGGTGAGCGTACCGATGATGTGCAGGATCAGGTCCTTCGCCCCGACGTACGGCGGCATTGTGCCGTTCACGACCACCTTGATGGTCTCGGGCACCTCGATGTTCACGGCGTAGCCGAGGCTCCACACGGACGCCATCTCGGTGGCGCCGATGCCGAAGCTGAAGGCGCCGAGCGCGCCGTGCGTCGTGGTGTGCGAGTCGGTGCCGACCACCACGTACCCCGGACGGACGTAGCCGTACTCGGGCAGGATCTGGTGGCAGATGCCGCCGGTATCGCCGCGGATGTCGTGGAACTTCGCGATGCCGTTGGCCGCGACGAACTCGCGGATCTTCTTCTGGTTCGTCGCCGTCTTGGGGCTCTCGGCGGGCACGCGGTGGTCGAAGATGATGGCAACGCGCGAGGGATCCCAGACGGTCGGTGGCAGGCCGGTCCCGTCGAACACCTCGAGGAACTGGTTGATCACGAGCGCGGCGTTCTCGTGCGACATCGCGAGATCCACCTTGGGTTCCACCACGTCACCGGCGGCGACGGCGCGAAGCCCCGCGGCGCGCGCCAGAATCTTCTCAGCAACGGTCATGCCCATGACTGACTCCGGTTCAGATGACGCCCTTCGCCTTCAGCTCTGCCTGCTCCGCCGCCGTGATGCCCAGCGCCGCGTAGGTCGCGGCATTGTGCTCCCCGAGCTCGGGCGGCGGCGTCTCCACCGCGCCCGGTGTCTTCTCGAACATCGCCGTGAGGCCGAAGACCTCGATGTCGCCGAATCCCGCCAGCGGTACCTTCTTCAGCACGTCGCGGTGCACCACCTGCGGCTGCCGCAGCGCCTCCTCAAGCCCGAGGATTGCGCCGCTCGGCACGTCGGCGGCATTGAGCTCGTCCACCCATTCCGCCGTGGGCTTCGCCGACAACCTGGCCTCGAGCAGCGGCGTCAGCTCCTTGCGGTTCTTCTTGCGCGTGTCGCGCTCCTCGAAGCGCGGGTCCTTCTTGAGCTCCGGCAGGCCGAGCACGTCGCAGACCGCCTCCCACTGTTCCTGCTTGTTGGCGGCGATGTTGATGTAGCCGTCCGCCGTCCGGAACGTCCCGCTGGGCGCCGCGGTGAAGTTGTCGTTGCCCATCAGCACCGGCTGCTGCTTGCCGATGAGCAGGTTCGCCGCCACCCACCCCATGAGCGGCATGATGCTGTCGAGCAGGGCGACGTCGATGAACTGCCCCTCGCCGGTGCGTTCGCGGTGGAAGAGCGCCGCCATGACCGCGAACGCCGCGTTGAGCCCGCCCACCGTGTCGCAGACCGGGAAACCGGTGCGCAGCGGGTTGAGGCGTTCGTCGCCATTCACCGCCATCTCGCCGGAGAGGCCCTGGATGATCTGGTCGTACGCGGGGAACAACGCGTCGGGACCCGTCTGCCCGAACCCCGAGATCGCGCAATAGACCAGCCGCGGGTTGATGCCCGAGAGCACCTTGTAGCCGATGCCGAGCCGGTCCATGACGCCAGGGCGGAAGTTCTCCACCACCACGTCGGCGTCCTTCACCATCTTGAGAAAGATCGCCTTCCCTTCGGCGCTCTTTGTGTTCAGCGTGATCGACTTCTTGTTGCAGTTCTGCGCGAGGAAGCTGGTGCCCATCAGCCGCTTGTTGAGCGCGGGGAGGATGCCGAGCTTGCGCGCGAGGTCGCCGTCCTTGGGGTTCTCGACCTTGATCACCTCGGCGCCGAGCAGCGCAAGGTGCAAGGTCGTGAAGGGCCCGGAGAGGACGTTGGTCAGGTCGAGGACTTTGATGCCGTCGAGAATGCGGGCGGACATGGCGGAGTCAGAGAGACAACAGAGAGACAACAGAGAAACAACAGAAAGACAACAGAGGACGGAGCATCCGTTCAGGCATCAAACCGACGGTGCCGCTGCAATCGGGCCGATCTTGTAGACGCAGCCGGGCAGGTCGCGGCCGAAGAAGGCGGCGACGTCGCGAGCGACGGCGATCAGCGTGTCGAGCTGGATGTCGCCGCGCTGCCCGGTGCGCTGGAGGGCGTGGACGATATCTTCGGTGGCGACGTTGCCGGCGGCGACCTTCGTGAACGGACAACCACCGAGCCCGCCGAAGCTCGCCTCGATGGACGTGGCCCCCGCCTCAAGTGCGGCGTACACGTTGGCCATGCCGACGCCGTAGGTGTTGTGGATGTGCGCCGTGACCCTGGCGGTCGGTTCCATGGCAAGGATGCGCCGCACGTACGCGCCGACCTGCGCCGGGTGCGCGTGCCCCGCCGTGTCGGCGAGGCTGATGGCAGTCAGGCCGGCCTCGAGGTAGGCCGCGACGATCCCCATCACGCGCGACTCCGGCACGGCACCCTCGAAGCCGCATCCGAAGGCGCTCTGCACGCTCACCTGCACGTCATGACCGGCGCGCTGCGCCTCGAGCGCCGTGGTGATGATGCGCCGCGTGGCGTCCTCGGTGTCCATGCCGGTGTTCTTGCGGCTGTGCGTCGCCGACGCGGACACTCCCATGCAGAACATCTCCACGCCGCAGGCCATCCCGCGCTCGAGTCCCTTCTCATTCAGCACGAGTCCCGACAGCACGGCGTCGTCGCTGCGCTTGGTGGCGGCCAGCTGCCGAAACAACGCGTCGGTGTCCGCCATCTGCGGCACTTTCTGCGGATGCACGAACGACCCCACCTGCACGATGTCGAGGCCGCTGCCGACGAGCCGTTGGAGCCAGCCGAGCTTGGTCTCGGTCGGCACGACCTGGGCCTCGGCCTGCAGGCCGTCGCGGGGTCCGACTTCATGAATCAGGATCTGTGCCATGTGCGCGCTCCGGTTGCTGGACTGGTCAGAGCTCCCGCGCGATCGCCTCACCCATCTCGAGCGTCGTGGCGCTGCCGCCCATGTCGTAGGTGCGCACCGTCCCCTCGCGAATCACCGCCGCGGTGGCGGCCTCGAGCCTTGCCGCCTTGTCCGTCTCGCCCAGCCACGAGAGCATCATCTTGGCCGAGAGGATCATGGCGATCGGGTTCACCTTGTTCTGGCCCGCGTACTTGGGCGCGCTGCCGTGGCTGGGCTCGAAGACGCCCAGCCTCTCGCCGATGTTCGCCGAGCAGGCGAAGCCCAGCCCACCGACCATCTGCGCCGCGAGGTCGCTGATGATGTCGCCGAAGAGATTCGTCGCCACGAGCACGCTGTAGCTCTTCGGGTTCTTCAGCAGCCACATCGTGATGGCATCAACGTTGGCGTCGTCCATCGCGATGCCCGGATACTCCCTGGCGATGCGATTGCCGATCTCGAGGAACATCCCCTCGGTGGCGCGCACGACGTTCGCCTTGTGGATGACCGTGACCTTGGGATAGCCGTGCCCCTTGGCGTACTCGAAGGCGGCGCGGATGATGCGCTCGCACCCCTTGCGCGTGTTCACCTTGCAGGTGATGGCGAACTCGTCGCCCGGAATGTCCGCAAAGTGGGCAAAGGGCTTGCTCAGCGTGCGCAGCACCGACTTCAGCTCGTCGGGAACCGGGCTGAACTCGACCCCCGCGTAGAGGTCCTCGGTGTTCTCGCGGAAGATCACGAGGTCGATGTCTTCCTTGTAGTTCAGGGGATTGCCCGGGTACGCCTTGCACGGCCTCAGGCAGGTGTAGAGGTCGAAGAGCTGCCGCATGCGCACGATGGGGCTGCGATACGTGTGTCCCTTCCCCTGCAGCTCGGGAATGAGCTCGGCCTCGGCATCCCTGGCCGGCTTCGACGTGATGGCGCCGAAGAGCGCGGCGTCGCTGGCACCAAGGAGGTCAATGGTGCGCTGCGGAAAGGACTCGGCCTCGGTACGCCAGAACTCCCAGCCGATGTCGCCGTGGGTGTACGTGGCGTCGAACTTGAGTGCATCCAGGCAGATCTTCGCGGCGTCCATCACTTCGACGCCCACACCGTCCCCTGGCAGCCATGCAATGCGGTACTGGCTCACGACCATTCTCCTGCGCCCGGCGGCGCGCTCAACGGCGGGGGTCGGCGCGCTGGACGCTGGCCAACCTCACGCGAGTGGATCGAACCTGACTCTGCAACCGGGGGGCGGGAGCCGACTCCTCGCTGGAGCCGACATAGGGAAACTACCGGCGCGCCGAGTCGAATACGAGGGCAAAAGTGCCCTACAGAACGCCAGCGTACGCCTGACAGCGCATGCCTTTATGCCGCAACCATCGGCAACCTCGCCATCAACCCCACCGACTGGCGCACGGTCCATTCGCAGGGAACGAACGCGTCGTTCCGCGTGGTGGACCCGCTCACGCACACCGACACGCCGCTTCTCACCTTCGCAGTGGGCGCTGGCGCCTTGGGGACGACAACGCTGGAGATCACCGCACCGTCCGGGTCCACGCGATCGGTGTCGATTCCAGCGGAACCGGGCACTTGCACGTTGAAGCTCATCATGGGCTCGCACACGGCGTCCGGCACACTGATGCTGAGGCCCGACCCACTTCTACCATGAGTTGACATGATCTTCCGATCTATCGGCACGTGCTGATGCCTACTACGTTCGCGATGTTGCCACCCTCGCTTCGACCGCGATTGGAGGACCCTATGCAGCTGCGATCTCATGACACTCGCGTGCGCCGGACGGTTTTCGGACGCATCGCCGCCTTTCTCACCGTCTTGCTCGCGTTGCTCGCGCCGCTGGGCATCGCCGAGGCGCAGGGCACCGGACGCATCACCGGCGAAGTCACCGACTCGATTTCCGGCCGCGCGCTCAGCGACGTGCAGGTATCGATCGTCGGCAGCCGGATCGGCGCCGTCACCGATGCGCGCGGCCGCTTTAACCTGGTCGGCGTTCCCGCTGGCGTGCGTGTGGTCGAGGCGCGTCGCATCGGCTACCAGCCGGCCGTCGTCCGCGGCGTGACCGTCGCGGCCAACGCCGCGGTGACCGTGAACATCAAGCTGCGCGAGGTCGCGCTGACGCTGCAGGCCGTCGTCACTACGGGCCTTGTCGATCCGACGTCGGGTACGCGCGTGCCGTTCACCGTCGGCAAGGTGGAGACCAGCGCGCTCGCGGTGCCGGCCACCAACGCGCTCGAGTCCATCCAGGGCAAGATCGCCGGCGTCACGGTGGTGCCGATGGGCCAGCCGGGGAGCGGCACGAACATCATCCTCCGGTCGCCTACCAGCATCAACAAGGGGAACGCCCCCCTCGTGGTGGTGGACGGCGTCATCCAGTCGCAGGCCTTCGGCGCCGCCAGCGCCGACATCAACTCCGAGGACATCGAGAGCATCGAGGTCGTGAAGGGCGCCTCGGCGGCCTCGCTCTACGGCTCACGCGCGGCCTCCGGCGTGATCCAGATCCGCACCAAGCGCGGCACCGGCGGTGGCGAGGCGGCCACCCGCTACGCCCTCCGCTCCGAGGTGGGCTTCAACAGTCTCGGCGGCAAGATGGGCTGGGCGAAGTACCACTACTACCAGACGGATGCGAGCGGTCAGTACGTGAACGCCGCCGGGCAGGTCGTCCAGCGCCCGCAGCGCGTGGCGCGCCCGGTCTGGCAGCGCTTCCAGGACGTCAAGTACTACGACAAGATCTACGACCCCGTTGAGCTGTTCTTCGACCCGGGCCAGACCTACAAGAACTCGATCAGTATTGCGCAGAACAGCGCGCGCACGAATTGGTTCCTCTCGCTCGGCAACGCGAAGAACGACGGCGTCGTGCTCAACAAGGGCACGCTGGACGAGCGGTATCTGCGGTTCAACCTCGACCACACGCCGATGGACGTGCTGAAGATCTCCTTCAGCGCCTACCACGCGCGGACGGATCGCCAGGAGCTGTACGGCGACACGTTCTTCGACCTGATCAACCAGGCGCCGGACATCAATCTGCTGCAGCGGGATACCGTTGATCGGACGCCGTACGTGTACCAGTCGGACCTTGAGGGACGCGAGGAGAACCCGCTGTACGTGCTCGCCACCGAGGACCGGCAGCGCAAGCGCGCCCGCACGCAGGGGAACCTCTCGATGCGCTACACCCCGTTCGACTGGCTCACCTTCGACGCGGCCGTCAGCTATGACCGGTCCGACCGCCGGCTGAACTTCTTCCTCGATCAGGGCGTCAAGACGGAAGGCTACGCCACGGGCGGCATCGGCGAGATCTCGAACTTCGCCGGCACCACCAACACGATCAACTCCGAAGCCAGCGCCAACGTGATGCGCAAGTTCGGCGACCTGACGCTCCGGTCGACGGCGCGCGCGCTGCTGGAGAGCGAGATCAACGAACTGAGTACCGCGAACGGCCAGGACTTCGCGGTCCCGGGCGTGAAGAGCCTCAACAACACGAAGACGCGGTTCGTCGAGTCCAGCATCGAAACCGTCAGGGCGAGCGGGTACTTCTTCACGCTGGGCGGCGATTACGCCGGCAAGTACATCGGCGACGGGCTCATTCGCCGCGACGGCAGCTCGCTGTTCGGCGCCGCCGAACGGTGGAACAGCTACTACCGCGTGAGCGGCGCCTGGCGCGTGAGCGAGGAGCGGTGGTGGCCGTGGAAGCAGGCGCTCAACGAGTTCAAGTTGCGCGCCTCGCGCGGCACGGCGGGCGGACGCCCCAACTTCAATGACCAGTACGAGACGTACACCTTCACCTCGGCGGGTGGCGTCACCAAGCAGAACCTCGGCAACAACGACCTGCGCCCGGAGCACTCCACCGAGACGGAAGTCGGCATTGACGCCATCGTCAAGGAGCGTTTCGGCGTGCAGCTCTCGTACGCCAAGACCGTCACGACCGACCAGCTGCTGCAGGTCCCGCTCGCCGGCTTCTACGGCTACGGCAACCAGTGGCGGAACGCCGGCACGGTGGAAGGCAACTCGATCGAGGCTTCCATCGAGGCGCAACTGGTCAAGAAGCCGACCTTCTCGTGGAAAGCCAGTCTCGTGGTGGACCGCTCGCGCAACAAGATCACCGAGTTCGAGCCCAGCTGCTTCACCACGCAGACCATCGCCTACCGGTGCAAGGGCGCCAGCCTGCACGACATGTACGGCTTCCAGTTCCTTCGGGATTCCAAGTACCTGCCGGCCGACGTGCAGGCGAGCGCCAACCAGTTCGTGAAGAACGACGAGGGACTCCTGGTGTGGGTCGGACTCGACGCCAACGGCAACCCGAAGAAGTACACGGAAGGCGAAGTGGCCACCGGCGGCTGGGGAACCTCGGCTACCATCGGCACCTCGTCCTTCAGCTGGGGCATGCCGATTCTGCGCCGCGACGAAACCGGCAGCGCCGCTGTGCTGAAGATGGGCAACGGCCTCCCCGACTTTAAATGGGGTGTCGCCAGCACCATGAACTGGCGGAATTTCGAGCTCGTCACGCTCATTGACGCCGCCGTGGGCGGTGACGCGTACAACCAGACGAACCAGCGCATGTACCAGTGGGCGAAGAGCAAGGACGTCGACCAGGCCGGCAAGAAGCAGGAACTCAAGAAGCCCATCGAGTACTACATCGCGCTCTACTCGGCGAATGACCCCACCGACTACTTCGTGGAAGACGCCGGGTTCGTGAAGCTGCGTGAGGTGGCGCTGCGCTACCGCCTCAGCGGCAGGATGCTCGGCTACCTGCAGCCGTTCGGGGCGCGGGGCGCGACGTTCTCGTTCATCGGCCGCAACCTGTACACGATCACGAACTACAAGGGCTACGACCCGGAAGTCGGCACGAACGCGCTGACCCGGATCGACAGCTTCAACTATCCGCGCTTCCGGACGATCACCGGCAGCATCGAAATCACCTTCTGAGGCGAGGACAGGCAAATGCAAACGACTCAGAATCGCTTCCGGGTGCTGGCGCTGGTGCCGCTGCTCGCGCTCTCGCTGATATCATGTCAGGAACTCGCGGTCACGAACCCGAACCTCCCCGACGCGCTGCGCGCCACGCAGCAGCCCACCGCCTCCGAGACGTTCGTCGCCTCGGCCTTCCGTACCTGGTGGCGGGTCGGCGGCCACGACGACTACCCGTCGTGGGCCTTCTCCACGATGGCCATGGAGATCACCTCGGGCTTCGCCGACTTCGGCCAGCTCGAGCTCTCGGCCATTCCGCGCACGCCGTGGAACAACAGCCCGGTCAACGCACGTCGGGCGGTGACCGACACAACGTGGTACCTCCTCTACCGCACCATCTCGCCGGTCAATGACGCGCTCTTCGCCGTGGACCGCGGCGTGCTCGTCGTCGACACGCTGCGCACCATGCGCACCAAGGCGGTGGGCAAGTTCCTGCAGGGCATCTCGTACGGCTACCTTGGGCTCTACTTCGACAAGGCCTTCATCGTCGACGAGAAGGTCAAGCTCGATACACTCAAGAATCCGCAGTTCAAGACGTACAAGGAGGTGACCGCGGCCGGCATCGCGCAGATCGACACCGCCATCGCCGTCGCCAGCAAGTACAACTTCACGCTCCCGCTCGACAACTGGCTGTACACGGCGCTGACGCGGGACCAGTTCGTCCAGCTCGCCAACTCGTTTGTGGCGCGGCTGCTCGTCTATAACGCGCGTACCCGCGCCGAGCGCGCCGCCGTCAACTGGACCGAGGTCATCAAGCGCGTCGACGCCGGCATCAAGACCGATTTCGCGCCGTCGGCCCAGTCGCTCATCCTGTGGGATGACTGGAAGCGCCTGGTGGCGCGCCTGCGCACGGTGGGACGTCCCAGCGACTTCGGCCGACCGGCGTACGACCTCATTGGCCCCGCCGACTCGACGAACGGATACCTGAACTGGGTGAACACGCCGCTTACGTCGCGCGTGGGCTTCCAGATGAACACGAAGGACCGTCGGATCCAGGGCTCCACCGGCCCGTCGTCCCCCGGCATCTACATGGGCTATAACCGGAACGACATCTTCACCGCGTCGCGCGGCACCTGGCGCTTCTCGCACTACTACTACCTCCGCAACGGCACTGGCACGACCTGGGAGACCGGTCCGCAGGTGGCGATGACCGTCGCCGAGATGGACCTGCTCAAGGCTGAAGCGCTCATTCGGCTTGGGCGGGCCGCGGAAGCGGTGCCGCTCATCAACAAGACGCGCGTCGCCAACGGCCAGCTCCCTCCGGTCACCATCGACGGGCCGCCGGACACGCCGGGGTGCGTGCCCCGCAAGCTGAGCGGGGCCTGCGGCAGCCTGTGGGATGCGCTGCGTCATGAGAAGAAGATCGAGGGTGTCGGCGTTTCCGGCGTCACCGCCTTCTTCGATGCGCGCGGCTGGCAGACGCTGCCCGAGAACACGCTGCTCCACCTGCCGGTCCCGGGTCGCGAACTCGGCGTGCTGAAGCAGGCGCTTTACACCTTCGGCGGTGGTGGCGAAGGCAGCGCACCGATCCCGTCACCGGAAACCTGCCCGGTCGCCCTGCCCCGCTGTCCGTAGCGGCGCCTGGTCGAGTCACAACGCAAGGACGGCCCGTGCGAGATCAGCCTCGCGCGGGCCGTTCTGCTTGCTGTCGTGCTGGCGTCCGCGGGGCCGGACGGCAAATTCCCGCAGGCACCAGCGCCTCTCCTTCTTCGACACTTCAGGCCATGATGATCGCCCGCCGCCTCATCGTCCTCGCGCTCTGCGCCGTCAGCACCATCGCCTCCGCCCAAGGTGACGCCGGATGGATGCGCTATCCCGCCCTCTCCCCCGACGGAACGACAATCGCGTTCACCTATCGCGGCGACTTGTATCGCGTCCCCGCATCGGGCGGCACGGCCACGCAACTGACGCAGCACCCGGCGCACGACTTCATGCCGGTGTGGAGCCGCGACGGCACGCGCATTGCCTTCGCAAGCGACCGGCACGGCAACTTCGACCTTTACGTAATCCCGTCGGCCGGCGGAACCGCGCAGCGCCTGACGTTCCACTCGGCAGCCGAGTACCCGTACAGCTTCACCCCGGACGACAAGTCGGTCGTCTTCGGCGCCGCCCGAATGGACGCCGCCGCGAACCGACAGTACCCCGCGGCTTCGATGCCCGAGCTCTGGACCGTGGGCGCCACCGGCGGCCGCCCCATGCAGGTGCTGACGACGCCGGCCGATGACGCGCGCTACAGCCGCGACGGGCAGTTTCTCATCTACACCGACAACAAGGGCCGCGAGAACATCTGGCGGAAGCACCATGTGTCGTCCGTCGCACGCGACATCTGGGCGTACGACCTAAAGGCGGGCACGCATCGCCAGCTCACCAGCTTCGCCGGCGAGGACCGCCAGCCCGTGTTCGCCGACGGCGACAAGGTGTTCTACTACCTCAGCGAGGAGAGCGGCACGTTCAACGTGCACAGGATGACCCTCGCGGGCAGCAAGTCGCAGCAGCTCACCTCGTTCAAGGGGCTGCCCGTTCGCTTCCTGAGCATCGCGGACAACGGCACGCTCGGCTTCGGTCACGATGGCCAGCTCTACACGCTGGCGCCCGGCGGGCAGCCGAAACGCGTAGCGGTGACCATCGCCGCCGACGCCAAGGCCAATGGAGGCCTCGTGCTCCCCGTGACGGGCGGCGCCCGTGAACTGGCGGTGGCGCCGAGCGGAAAGGAAGCCGCGTTCGTCTTTCGCGGCGACGTCTTTGTGGCAAGCATCGAGGGAGGCGTCACCAAGCGCATCACGAACACGCCAGCCGTTGAGACGGGGGTGAAGTTCTCTCCCGACGGCAAGGCGCTGGTGTACGCGTCGGAGCGCGATGGCCGGTGGGCCATCTACGAAGCGCGGCGCTCGCGCGACGCGGAACCGTACTTCTACGCATCCACCGTGGTCAAGGAGACGCCGCTGGTCGCCAACCAGCATCAGAACTACCAGCCGCTCTTCTCGCCCGACGGCAAGGAGCTGGCGTTCATCGAGAATCGCAACACGCTGCGCGTGCTGACGCTGGCGTCGAAGCAGGGGCGTACGTTGCTCGACGAGCGGTCCATCTTCGCCAACACGCCAAACCATCGCTTCGCCTGGAGCCCGGACGGCAAATGGATGCTCTTCGACCTCTCTGTCCCCGGCATCGCGCCGGCCGAAGTGGGCCTCGTTGCCACCGACGGCAAGGGGAGCGTCATCAACCTCACGCAGAGCGGCTTCAACGACGGCAACGCCAAGTGGATTCTCGGTGGCAAGGCGATGCTCTGGTTCAGCAATCGCGACGGGCTCAAGGCCGTCGCCCAGTCGGGAGGCGCCCAGCAGGATGCCTATGCGATGTTCTTCACCAAGGACGCGTGGGACCGTTTCCGCCTGACCAAGGAGGAGTACGCCCTGGTGAAGGAGATGGAGGACAGGGCGCCAAAGCCGAAGCCCGACACCGCCAAGGCCAAGGGCGACACGGCGAAGTCGAAGGCTGACAGCGCCGCCAGGCCGGAGCCCGTGATCTTCGAGTTCGACGGCATCGAGTCGCGCAAGGCGCGCCTTACCATCCACTCGTCGTCACTCGGCGACGCGCTGGTAAGCAAGGACGGCGAGACGCTGTATTACCTGGCGCGCTTCGAGCGGGGAATGAACCTCTGGTCCACCAACCTGCGCACGAAGGAGACCAAGCAGGTGCTCGCGCTGAACGCGAACGGCGGGAGCATGGTCTGGGACAACGAGCAGAAGAACATCTTCCTGCTCGCCGATGGCGCCATCGCGAAGATCGACCCCGCCGCCGCCAAGCGCGACGCCGTGCCGATCAGCGGCGAGCTGACCCTTGACGTGGACGCCGAACGCGAGGCGATGTTCGATCACGTCTGGCGAAAGGTGCGCGACACCTTCTACACGAAGGGCTATCACGGCATCGACTGGATCGCCCTCCGGCCGGTGTATGCGAAGTACCTCCCGCACATCGGCACGCAGCACGAATTCGCCGAGATGCTCGCCGAGATGCTGGGCGAGCTGAATATCAGCCACAGCGGCGCCACGTTCACCTCCTCGACGCCGACCGACGATGCCACGGCGTCGCTGGGCATCTTCCTTGACCAGTCGCATGCCGGCACGGGCGTGAGGATTGAAGAGATCATCAAGGACGGCCCGCTCGACAAGGCCGGCATGCACGTGAAGGCAGGCATGATCATCGAGTCCATCGACGGCGAGGCCATCACGCCGTCGAGTGACCTCGCGCAGTTCCTCAACCGGAAGGCGGGCAAGCCCGTCCTCCTGGCCCTCGCGGATGGCGCCGTGAGGTCGGACGTGGTGGCCAAGCCCATCGCTCCGGCCGAGGAGACGCGGCTGCTCTACGCGCGCTGGGTGCGGCGCAACGCCGCGGAAGTGGATCGCCTCAGCCACGGACAGCTTGGCTACGTGCACATCCCGGGCATGAACGACGGCGCCATGCGCACGACGGTCGAGGACGTGATGGGCAAGTACGTGACGCGCAAGGGCGTCGTGGTGGACACGCGCTTCAACGGAGGCGGAGACCTCGTCGCCGACCTCGCCATGTTCCTGAGCGGCAGGAAGTTCTTCGACTACACCACGGATACGCGCAGTACCGGTTACGAGCCGAACTTCCGGTGGAGCAAGCCGAGCGTGTCGTTGGCGAACGAGGCCAACTACAGCGACGGCCATTGCTACGCCTACGCGTACAAGGATCAGAAGATCGGGCCGCTGGTGGGGATGCCCGTGCCGGGTACCTGCACCTTCGCCGGCTGGGAGTCGCTCGCGGAGGGACTTCGGTGGGGCGTGCCGGGGGTTGGCGTGAAGGACGCGAACACCGGCAAGTACCTCGAGAACCTGCAGACCGAGCCCGACGTCCGCGTGATGAACGAGTACCACGTGGTGAGCCGTGGCAAGGACCAGCAGCTCGAGGCGGCAGTGACGGCGCTGCTCGCGCTCATCCGGTGAAGACGACCAAGCGACGCCGCACGCCGGAGGCGCGCGGGCTGCTGTCGCAGCCCGCGCGCGCCGCGGCGCGTGCCGTCGCGCGACAGCGGCTGGAACGGGCGATGGAAAAGGCGGCGCCGCTGGCGGTGCCCGCAAGCGCCGATGCCGCGTCCACGATCGGCAATGAGGAAGTCCACGACTTCCGCGTTGCCCTTCGCCGGCTTCGCAGCTGGATACGCGCGGCGAGCGACCTCCTGGACGACGACCTCCCGCGCCGCAAGCAGGTGGCGCTGCGCCGCCTCGCGCGCCGCGCGGGGGCCGCGCGGGATGCGCAGGTGGAATGGCAGTGGCTCACGGCGCCGGGCGAACCGTTCAGCGCCCCCGCGGCACGCGCCGCGCAATGGCTCGCCGGGCGGCGGCTCGCGATCTATGCCGTGGAGCGCGAGCGGCTTCAGGAGCGGGTCGCCGACCGGTGGCCCGCCCTCGCGGCCGCGCTCGCCGGCGCTCTCGCCAGCTCAGGCGACGCCAGCGCTTCCCCCGAGACGCTCGGCGCGCATCTCTCGTCGGTGCTGGCGCACCATCTCGCCTCGGCGCATGCGGCGCTCGAACGCATCGAGCATCGCACGCAGGTGGCGATCATCCACCGCGCGCGCATCAAGGTGAAGCGCCTTCGCTACCTCGTGGAGGCCGTGGACGCGCAGACGCCGGCCGGCGAGCGTGCGCTGCGCGTGCTGCGCGGGCTGCAGGACACGCTGGGCGAACTGCACGACGCGCACGTCATCACGCTGCAGCTCGCGCCGCTGCTGGTGCCGCGCCGCCGGGGCCGCGCCCCCGACGGACGCCCCGCCCTTCGCGACCTTCGGGCGCTGCGCGCCGCAGTGCGGCGACGGGAGCTGGCCGCGTTCCGCGGCGCGCTCGATCTCCTGGGTTCGCGCTCCGCGACGGCAGCGTGGCGGGTGCTCGACCGACTGCCGGCGAGGCTCGCCGCCGTCGCCGCTGCGCACGGACGTTCGCGCTGCGCCAACCCGCCGATTGCCAACCCGCCGATTGCCAACCCGCCGATTGCTGGCGAATGACCCGCCCCACGACCTATCTTGGCGCACCCCGGGAGGACGTCCGATGACGCACGAAACTCAATTCGTTCCGCTGGCCAGCTTTGCGAACGGCTTCGACGCCGATCTCGTGCGCGCGCGACTCGAAGCGGAGGGCATCCCGGTCCTGCTGAAGGGACCGCAAGTCGGGATGTTCGGCGCCGGATTTCAGGGCTCCTTCATGGGCGGCGCCGAACTGTTCGTGCCGTCTCCGGAACTCGAGCGCGCCAGGGCCCTGCTCGAGGAGTAGCACGCCGTACACGGCCATCCATAGGCCGCGCGATGCCGCGCTTTCTTCGTGCATGAGCGAACACCATCTTTCGCGACATGCGCAAGCTCCCCACGCTGACAACCGATCGGCTGGTCCTTCGGCCCTTCCTGCTCAGTGACGCAGCGACCGTGCAGTTGCTTGCCGGAGACCGGAAGGTGGCCGACACGACGCTGGCCATCCCGCATCCGTACCTGGACGGGATGGCCGAGTCGAGGTCACTTCTATCGATGGGGCGCCCCAGAGGATGCCGCCGTCTGGGGCCGGTGCGCCGCGCCGGCTGAATAGGCCGGACGGCGAGGCAAACGTCGCCGTTCAGACTGCCGCACCTGCCTGCTGGCCGGGGACCGCATCCCTGACGTATAATCCCGATTGCTGCGCGCATCTTGTCCCCCCGGAGGCCCCGATGGTGCACATCCAGGAAAGCGCGTCCGGCGGCATTCCACGCAAGCCGCGGGACACTGAACTTGACGTGTTCGGCGTCACCCACGTGGGCAAGGTACGCACCCAGAACCAGGACCACTTCCTCATCGCATCGCTGTACAAGCACCTCGCCATCCACCAAACGAGCATCCCGCCGGAGAGCATCAGCGCAAACGACACGGATCGCCTCGCCTTTCTGGCGATGGTCGCCGACGGCGTGGGCGGCAGTGCGGGCGGCGAGGAGGCCAGCCGGTTTGCTTTGGACGGCATCACGGCATACCTGACGCGATCGGTCGACTGCTACTACTCGGCCGACCTCAACGATGACTCCGATTTCGTGCACGTGCTGCAGGAAGGCGCCATGCGCGTGCACGCCAAGCTGACCCAGCGCAGCACCGCCGGCGATCGCGCCGGCATGGCGACCACACTCACCGCGTTTCTCGGCGTCTGGCCGCGGGCGTACATCCTGCAGGTCGGCGACAGCCGGTACTACACGCTGCGCCACGACAAGCTGCACCAGGTGTCGCGCGACCAGACCGTCGCCGAGGAGCTTATCGCCGCCGGCGTCATCCGGCGCTCCGACCCGGGCCACGACCGCTGGAAGCACGTCCTCTCCAGCGCCATCGGCGGGCCTGAGGCATCGCCCGTGGTCACGGCCATCGAGAACGACTGGTACCACGTGCACCTGCTCTGCAGCGACGGGCTGCCGAAGCACGTCGCCGACGACCAGATCGCCGAGCGCCTGCGGACGATGACGTCATCCCGGCAGGTGTGCGAGGCGCTGCTGCAGGACGCGCTCGACGACGGCGGCACCGACAACATCACCATCCTCGTCGGCCGCGCAATCCCGCAGGCGGGGAGCGAGTAATGGTCCAAGCCAGCGCCCCCACCGTCGCGCAGTATCTCGCGTCGCTGCCGGACACCTACAACGGGCAGCCGCTGTGCTATGTGGCGCTGGCCGCGCAGAAGCGGTACTTCGCGCTGTACCTGATGGGGTGCTACGGCGACGAGACGCTGATGGCCGAATTGCGGTCGGGCTACGAGGCGAAGGGCCTGAAGCTTGACATGGGCAAGTCGTGCCTGCGCTTCACGTCTCTCGAGAGCATTGCGCTCGACGTCGTGGCCAGGAGCATCGCCCGCGTCCCGATGGCCAAGTACGTGCAGGTCTACCAGGCGAGCAAGCGGCGGTAGCTCGCGCGCGCGCGACCCCCGCCGCTATCTTCCCAGCATGACGCCCGACTACATCGTGGTCCAGCCGTTCGAGTTGCACGTCGGCCCGCTGACGCTGACCGGCTTCGGCCTGGCCATGCTGCTCGCCTTCCTGGTGGCACAGTACATCGGCCAGGTGGAACTGGACCGGCGGGGGCACGACTCCGAGATCATGGGCGACGTGCTCGTCGGCGCCGTGCTCGGCGGCCTGGTCGGTGCCAAGATCTACTACGCCATCCTGTACCAGGACCCGCGCGCGCTCCTGCACACGGCGGGGTTCGTCTTCTGGGGCGGGCTCATCGGTGGCATCCTCGCGACGGCCCTCATCATTCGGTGGCGCGGGCAGACGTTCACGCGCATCAGCGACGTGTCGGCCGCTGGACTTGCCGCCGCGTACGCGATCGGGCGCACGGGATGCTGGGCCGTCGGCGACGACTACGGCCGCCCCTGGGACTCCCGATGGGCCGTGGCCTTTCCCAACGGCTATCCGGCCTCCACGGTGCAGAACCTCGTGGAGCAGTTCGGCGTCAAGGAACTCGCCGGCCGGCCGCCGCTCGAGGTCATCGCCGTGCACCCGACGCAGTTGTACGAAGTGGCGATGGGCTTGCTGATGTTCTGGATCATCTGGAAACGACGCGACCACAAGCACGCCGAGGGTTGGCTGTTTGGCCTCTACTGCGTACTGGCGGGACTGGAGCGGTTCGTGGTCGAGTTCTTCCGCGCCAAGGACGACCGGTTCGTGGGCCCGCTGACGCTCGCGCAGACCATCGCACTCGCCTTCGCGGTCGGCGGCGTTCTCTGGATGCAGATGCGCCGCGAGGTGGGCGACGGGAAGCCTGGAATCTACGCGCGCGGCACGGCGTAACGACCGCCACGAAACACCAAGGGCGCGAAGGGACGTTATTCCGCCTCGAGCACCACCACCGCACCCGCGGTCGTGTCCGTATGCGAAAGCGTCAGCCAGTGCCGGCGCACACCCAGCACATCGGCGCGCTGCTGGGCGCGGCCGTGGAGGACGAGCTCGGGCGCATGGCCCGGACGCGACACCACCTCGATGTCCTTCCATCCGATCAGCCGGGCGCTCTCGCTGCCGGCGAGCGCCTTGAACGCCGCCTCCTTTGCCGCGAGCCGGGCTGCCAGGTGCATCGCCGGCCGTGCCCGCGCCGTCGCGTAGGCGACTTCGCGCTCCAGGAAGAGCCGCGCCAGCGCGCGATCGCCCTTGCCGTGCAGCAGGCGTTCCACGCGACCGATCTCCACGAGGTCGAACCCCACGCCGACGATCACGGCGCCTCCCGTGCGACAAAGAGCCGCAAGCGTGCACGCGAGCCACCGCTCTCGGCAAGCACGAGGTAGGCGCCATTGGGAACCTGGCCAGGGCCGAGGTCCCACGTCACGTCCGCGGCGTCGCTCGGGACATCGCTGGACCAGATGAGGCGACCACTGAGGTCGTAGACGCTCACGCGACCGCTCTTCGACGCGAATGGCCAGGTGAACGTCACTGAGTTGCCCCGCACGGGATTTGCCGAGGGAAGCAGTCGCGTCGGTGCCTCACCGCCGCCGCCCACGACGGCGGGCGTCCCGTTGGCGAAGACCGCCACCTCGTCAATCCACCACGGCATGTTGGATGAGAGAAAGGACAGCATCACCGACTTGCCCCGCACACCGCCGACGCGCACGTCCTCCGGATACCACGTGGCCGCCCCGCCCGAGAGTCGCATCACGACGTCCCACGTGCGGCCGCTGTCCGCGGAGACGCGCACGAGGCCGAACGGGGTCTCCTTGAAGCCGTCGCCGTTGTACCGGGTCCAGAACGTCAGGCTCAGCGTGTCCAGCCCCGGCGGAACGGCAAATGCCGCTGAACGCATCTCGCTGGGGCCGGCGCTTCGGTAGGCGGCACGTCCTGCGTATCGCTGGGCGGAGTCGAGGGCGAATCCCGTGAGCTGCCACGTGGTGTCGCCGGGCTCGCCACCGGCAGCCGCCACCAGCGTCCAGGTCACGCGATCGGCGCCGGACGCGACGGTGATCGTCGCCGGCCGGAACGCGGCCGACCCCTGCGAGACGAGCCGCCGCGTGTACTTGCCGCCGGCCGCCGAGTCGATACCAACGGTGACCGGCTGTCCCGCCGCCGTCAGCGCGGCACTCGCGACGAGCACCGCCGGTCCGCGCACGCGCAGCGGCTGCGTGCCGCTCTCCAGCACCCAGCGCTCGATGCGCAGCCCCGTGCTCGGGCTCACATAAGCTGCCGGGTTGCGCGCCATCTCGATGGCGTCGAGTGCAAAGGGGAGGTTGTCGGTGAACAGCTGCTGCAGCAGCGTCTCGTCGTCCGGGAATTCAAAGCCGTAGAAGCCGCTCGGCCCGTAGCCGCTCGTCAGTTCGGGATTGATGCTCACCGTGCCGAACGTCGCGCTCGCCCAGTCGGTGTATTCGCCGTTCGTCGGATAGAGCATCCACGCGGTGGAGGGCGAGTAGAACGTGCGCGCCGAACCCGGCAGCCGATCCAGCGCCGCCGGACGCGCGTTGGTGCCGGCGAGCACGCGGTAGGCATCAATGTCGGCGGCCAGCGCCCCGTAGCGCGAGCCCGGGGGGAAGAGCAGCAGGCCGGCGAACGTGTGATAGGTGATCGAGATGACCGGCGGATGGAGCGCGTGGAACGCCTGCAGGGCGCTCACCTCCGGCTCGGAGGCGGGAGCCGGTCCACGATAGACCTCGGAGGTCGGTGTCGGTGACGACCCGGTGTTGTCGAGGCCCCAGTTGTAGCTATGATTGCGGTTGAGGTCAACGCCGATGGTGCCGCCGGCCATGGGCCGCCGGTTCTTCCGCCAGAGCCGGTCCGTCGTGAACGTGAACTCGTAGCCGTCCGGGTTCACCACCGGCACCACCCACACGTCGCGCTGGTTCACGAGCGAGTCGGTGCGCGCGTCCGTTCCCGTCGCGAGCCGTCGAATGAGGCGGAGCGACATCTCCGTGGCCGCCCACTCGCGCGCGTGGTGCGTGGCCACGAAGAGCACGTTGGGCCGCGCCGGCGCGTCGCCGCGCGGTCCGATCTTCACGGCGAGGATCGGGCGCCCTTCGTACGATCGGCCCACCGTGTCCACGCTGACGCGGGGGTTCGCCGCGACAAGGGAATCGACCCAGGCGCGGATGCCGCGCTGCGGATCGTCGTAGGGTCGGTACACCACCGTCGCCGTGCCCACGGCGGCCAGTTGCATGATCCGGCGGCGGTCGGTGCCGACCGCAGTGACCAGCTGCGTCTGCGCGCCCAGCGTCTGCAGGCGCGCCAACTCCACCGGCTCCACGACCACGAGGGCGGTCGTTCCTTCGGTGCCCACGACGTCGAATCCGGCGGCCTGGAGGGCCGCCGGCGTGAGCCCGGCCACCCGGTAGGTGAGGTGTTGCTGCGCCGAGAGCATGGCAGGCGCGAGCGCGAGCAGCAGGACGGCGCCGATCGTGCGGGCCGCCGCGCCGGTGCCGCGCGGGCGCGCGCCGTCGCGCAGCTCGACGATCGCCATCCACCACGCGTCCGCCGCGAGAAAGAGCCGCTGCAGCGCCGCCACCCACGCGCTCCACGTGAGCGCGCGATGGTCGGTGTCCGCCGCCGTCAGCGCCGCGCCGCACGCCTCGACCGCGTCGAGCGCCGTCCATACGGCCGCGCCCGCGTCCGTGACGCGCGCCGCGAAGGCGCGACGCTCCGGCGCAGAGCGCGGATGCTGCGCGGCAGCCGTCTGCTCCACCGCCTCGGCGAGCGCACGCCGCAGCCGCTCCGCCTGGAAGGCGGCCACCTGCCCCTCGGTCGTGCGCACGCGCGCCGCGTTGCGGCGCGCCGTCAGCAACGGCGTGAGGAAACGCGCGTGGTCCGCATCGCGCAACCAGCGCGCGGCGCCGAGCGCACGCAGCGATCGCGTGAGTTCGGGAAGCGTGAACTCCGGGGCGCGGTCGGTCACGGCGTCAGGCGTCGAAGGTGCTGTAGCGGTAGTCACCGGTGAGCTCGCGGCGGCAGATGGCCGCGCGGTTCCCGGTGCGCGCCTCGTAACGCAGGATGAACTCGGGCAACCGCTCGCTGGTGAACTCCGCGCGCGTCATCCCCGCGAGCGTGATGACCGCCTCGATCGCCTCCGGCTCACCTTCCACCTCGAGCAGGGTATCCATGCGCGGGTACCGCTCCATGCGACACACCGTCCCCTGCACCTCGAATTGCTCGATCTCGCGGTCGATCTCGCGGATCACCACGTAGCCCATCCGGGCCAGGAGCTCGGCCATGGCGAAGCCGTCGCCGCACGGCACAGAGATCTCCTCGCGCACCTTGTAGCCCGTGTCGTAGCCGGTCGGCCCCTTCCAGTCGAGCACCGCGCGCCGTCCGGCCGCGTCTTCGTACACGCGCAGCCGCAGCACGTGATCTCTGGCGAGCAGCTCGCGCGACGGCAGGTCGTAGCGGGCGTCGAGGAGCAGGCCGCGATAGACCTCGCGCGCGCCCGCCGCCAGCAGCCGCTCGCGCAGGACCACGGGATCGGTGACGACGCCCTTCAGTTCGACCTCACGCATCGCAGATGGCCCGCAGGGCCGCGTCGACATCGGTCAAGTCCTCGAACACGGCATGCGGTTCGTACGCCGCAAGGTCCGTGGTGGTGAAGTGCCCGGTTGCCACGGCCACGGCACGGGCGCCGATTCCGCGACCGCACTCCACGTCGGCGGGCGTGTCCCCGATGATGACGACGGCGCTCCCCGCCACCTCCCAGCCGAGCAGGTCCGCCGCGCGCCGCCGGGCGATCGCCGGCAGTTCGGGGCGGTGCTCGTGGTCCGAACCGAAGGCGCCCACGCAAAAGCGCTCTGGCGCGAGCCCCGCCGCGCGCAGCTTGAGCGAGGCGCCGGCGGCGATGTTCCCGGTCAGCAGGCCCAGCAGCACGTCGTCGCGCGCCTGCAGCGCATTGAGCAGGGCCGGCACGCCGGCGTGCACGCGAACCCCGGACATCTCGGAGGTGATCGTGAGTTCGAGGCGTGCGAGATACTCCGTCAGCAGCGGTTCCATGCGCGCGTCGATGTCCGCGTCGCTGAAACCCGCGTGGCGCATCGACTCGCGTACGATCTGCGGGTCCGTCTTGCCATCGTAGCGGTAGTGCGTCGGGCCAATCGTGCCGAAGTGCGTGAGCAGCGCCGCTTCCATGGCGCGACGCCCCACGCCGCCGCTGGCGAGCAGCGTGCCGTCAATGTCGAAGAGGACCACGCGCATCATGAGCGTGTCAGCAGGAGGCCCGCCATCACCGCCGCGGCGCCCAGGCCCTGCGCGGTCGTCGGCACCTCGCCAAGCGCCACCCACGCCACGAGCACGGCGATGATGGGCTGGAGGTTGCTGTACATGGACGTGCGCGTCGGCCCGATGAGCTTGATGCCGCGGTACCAGATGAGGTACGCAATCACGAGCGCGAACATGCTGCCGTAGCCAATGGCACCCCACGCGGAGAGCGGCAGCTCGGTCCACGCGGTGCGGCTGACCGACGGCGCCGCGAGGAGGCAGAGCGGGATGGCTCCGCCGATCATCGTGAGGGCCGACACCTGCACGCCGTCCACGTGATGCGTATACGGCTTGAGCAGCACGGTATAGATGGCCCATGTCAGCGAGGCCAGCAGGATGAGCCCGTCACCCGTGAGCGACGCGTCGCCAATGTGCGCTGAGGCCGTGCCGCTCATCACGATGCCGAGTCCGGCGACCGACAGCGCGATGCCGACATACCCCCGCCCGTGCAGCTTCTCCACGCCACGCAGGCGCCCGAACACCGCGATGAGCACCGGGGTTGCCGCCATCACCAGCGAGGCATTGCCGGCCCGGGTGCGCGAGATGCCCTCGATGAAGAGCGCCTGGTACACCCCGTTGCCGAGCACGCCGAGTCCGAGCAGGGCCAGGAGCTGCCGGCGCGGTGGCAGCTCGAGCCGCCGCACGCGCGCAATCAGCAGGAGCGCGCAGCCGGCCAGCACGACGCGCACGGCGTTGAACGCCATCGGCTCCACGTGCCGCATGCCCAACTTGACCACCGAGAAATTGACGCCCCAGATGGTCGCCATGATCAGCAGCAACAGGTCGGTGACCCAGACCCGGTGCTGCGGATGGTCGGCGTGGACGGCGGGCGGGGACATCCGGAGAAAACTAATCCCGCGGAGGGGCAGGCGGCGCGGCGTCGCCCTCCACGCCCCCGCTCCAGCGGAAGAACATCACGGTGATGATGCCGAAGACGACCGCGGCCCCCGCGAGTTCCATCACGCCGCCGGCCAGGTGCTGGTCCTCGAGCGGCGACCACGCCGGCCACGGCGGCGCCAGCTCGTAGATGCCGTACATCGGGAAGTCGCGGACGAGCATGACCATCGCAATGCCCGTGTGCACCAGCGTCGCCAGGAACAGGTACAGCATGCGCACGGGCGCGCTGAACCAGGAACGCCGCGGCGCCTCGACCATGATCGGCCACCACAGCACCAGGCCGCCGAGGAGCCAGAGCACGTCGATGGTGAACGCCCCCACCTGCGTGGGCATCAACGCATCCACGACCGCCGGCACGTGCGTCGCGATCGCGACGACGTTGAAGAGCACGCCGGCGATGATCGGCTGCGTGACCAGCATGGCGACCGCGCGCGCACGGCCCAGGGCCGCCACCGACGCGGCAAGGGGGCGTCGCGTCGCAAGCAGCAGGAGCGGAGGCGCCACCAGGGCGAGCACCACGAACTGCAGCGCATGCGCGCTGGCGAGGTAGCCCGCGGCGAGCGGACCGATCGGCCAGTCGAGCACCTGCCAGACGAGCCCCACCGCGACCCACCCGCCCCAGAACGCGCCGCGCGACTCGCCCATCGCCCGCCCGCGCCGCGACAGCGCGTGGAAGGCCACCGCGAGCACGGCCACCATCAGCCAGACGCCGGGATAGTACTGCGGTGCCCACGTCCACGGCTTGCCCGATGCCGAACACCACCACTGCATGGTCAGTCCTCCGTCTGCGGACGGATCCGCAGCAGGCGGGGAATGTCCTCGGCCCAGTCCAACTGTCGCGTGCCGAACGGATACAGGACGTGCGCCGAGTCGTCGGCGGTGAAAACGAGCACGGCAGCGGAATGGCCCACCTCGTACCGGCCGTCGGGGCCCACCGCGCCGCGGATCGCCGGCGGCATCCCGACAGCGCTCATGACCCGGGTGACCTCCACCTCGTCGCCGCGCAGGCCGATGAAGGACGTGTCGAACTGGTCGAGCCACTTCCGCAACTGCGGCAGCGAATCGCGCGCCGGGTCCGCGGTGACAAAGACGAAACGCGCCTTGCGCTGGTCCTCGAACGGCAGCTTGCGCAGCACTGCTGCGACGTTGGCCACGTGCACCGGACAGACGTCGGGACAGTTGGTGTAGCCGAAGAAGAGGAAGGTGAGCAGGCCGCGCGTTTCGCGGCTGAATTCGAACGGGACGCCGCGCGTGTCGGTGAGCGTGAACGACGGGCGCGGCAGCGCCGGCTCGATCGGCACGCCGTGGCGCGGCACCGGCGCGGCGCACGCGGCGAGCAGCACCGCCGCGAGGCACGGGGCAAGGAAGCGCGTGGGGAGCATCAGGATTAAGCTAATCGAGACACGGCAGCCTGCGGCATCGTTCTCGGCGGTGCAGCCGCGGGAAACTGCGAACTGCGTTGCCGCGGATTACACGGATGCTTGCGGATGAACACGGATACGGCGTTTGGGGGAACCCCAAAGAGGTATCCGTGTTCATCCGCGCTGTAATCCGCGTAATCCGTGGCAAGGCAGTTCGCAGTCTCCCGCGCTGCGCCGCGTAATTCGCGACAACGCAGTAGAACGGCTCCCTCTCGCGTGCCTCGCCGCCACGATGACCGTGCCGTAACTTTCCTCGCATGTATTGCTCCTTTGCCCTCTTCGCCGACGCCGCCAACCTCTCCCAGGAAGGGAAGCTCAACGTGCTCGGTGTCTTTGACGCCCTGCACGTCGCCAGCCTGCCCGCCGTCCATCCGCGCGCGACGCTCGTCGTGCGCCTCAAGGCCAGCCCGGACGATGCGGGAACGCACGCCCTGTCGCTCACCTGGGTGGCCCCGGGAGGCGATGAGGTGTGGTCGTCGAGCGGCGAGGTGGAGGTGCACTCGCCGCCACCCGGCGCGATTGAGGTGGACATCCCCGTGATCGCCGCCATCGACCTCCCCATCGCGGAGGCGGGCGTGCATGTCATGCGTGTGGAACTGGACGGAGAAGTCGAGGCGGAGGTGGGGCTGCACGTGCACGTCGGCGGCACGGTGGCGCCGATGGCGATGGGCGGACTCGTCTCCTAGCCGGCGAGCCCGGGCACGCCGTCGCGGCCGACGGCGGTGCGCACGGCCCGCTCGATGGCCTGTTCGAGGGCGGCAACCGCGAGCACCTCGGCGCGCACCGGATCCGCCGCCACTCCCGTGAGCGGGGAGAGCGCGAAGATCACGTCCCCGTCCACCAACGATCCCGCCGGCCGCACGCGTCGGTGCAGCGCGGCTCCTGCAGCGCGCGCCACGCCCTGCAGCGCCAGCTTGTCGAGCACGCCGTCCACCACGACTACGGCAACAGTGGTGTTGTGCCCGCCGCCAAAGGCGTCCGCGAGCCCGCGCTCGGCCAGCACGCGTTCCGCCCCCACGAAGCCGCCGTCGCGGCGCGCGCCGGCGATCACGCGGCCCCCGGCGTCACAGACGTCGCCGAACGCGTTCACGGCGGCGATGGCACACGTTGCGGCATCGCCCACCTCTGCGACGGCGATACCGACGCCACCTTTCATGCAGGCGTGCGACCCCAGCGTCTTGCCGACGGTCAGGCCCGTTCCGGCGCCGACGCTCCCCTCGGCGACACCTTGCGACGTCGCGCGCTCGCACGCATCGAAGCCCATCTGCGGAGTGGGTCGCGCATCGAAGCGCCCCAGTGGACGCAGGTCGAAAAGCACGGCGCCGGGAACGATGGGCACCACACCGCCCCCTGCCGGAAACCCGCGCCCCCGCTCCTCCATCCATCGCATCACGCCGTCGGCGGCGGCCAGCCCATACGCCGACCCGCCGGTCACGAGCACCGCGTCGACGCGGTCGACGAGGTGTCCCGGCTCGAGCAGCGCGAGTTCGCGCGTGCCGGTGGCGCGGCCGAACACCGCACAGGCGCCGCGCAGCGGCTGCGACACGCCGCGCACGACGGTGCATCCGGTCGCGCCGGCGGCGTCGGAGGCGTGCCCGACGGCGATGCCAAAGCGGCGCAGGTCGGCGCCGCCCGTGCGGTCGCTCACGGCTTGGCCGGCGCCGGCACGGGATCGCCGTCGCGCGGCTGTCCCTTGGCGGCGCACGCACGGCACCGCACCACGCCCTGCAGCTCGCACATGTTGCAGATGAAGGTGCCGCACTCCTGGCAGGGATACCCCTCCGAGGCGCGCTCCTCGCGCCCGCAGGCGCGGCAGACCATCGCGTCACGCTCGCTCATCGGTCCTTTCCGGGTTAGGCGCGACCGCGCGGGCGGTCGGCAAGGTCGTATTCCTTGATCTTCTTGATCAGCGTCGCGCGGGCGATCCCCAGTTCCTTCGCCGCATGCGTGCGGTTGTACTGGTGCGCCTTGAGCGTCCGGTCGATGTGCGCCTTCTCCACGTCGGCGAGCGTCCGCGGCACATGGTGCACCACGTCGGCGCCGCTGGCCACGGTGATCTCGCGCGCCAGGTGCCGCGCCTCGATGCGGCCCGTGCCGCGTGCCAGCAGCATCGCCCGCTCGATCGTGTTGCGCAACTCGCGAATGTTGCCCGGCCAGCCATAGCGCAGCACCGCGTCCAGCACCTCCTCCGACAGCACCGTCGGCGCGTCGGGAAGTGTGGCCGCGAGGTCGCTGATCACCTGGCTGACGAGCTCGAGCACGTCCTCGCGCGTCCGCTCGCGCAGCGGCAGCAGCCGGATGGGCATGACGGACAGGCGGTAGAACAGGTCCTCGCGGAACCGGCCGGCCGCGACCTCGTCGCCGAGGTCCCGGCTCGTTGCCGCGATGACGCGGGCGTCGGGCACGATCTCCATCGTACCGCCGTGGCGGCGGAATCCGCGCCCCTCGAGCGCGCGCAGCAGCTTGGGTTGCAACTGCGGCGCGAGATCGCCGATCTCGTCGAGGAAGAGCGTCCCCCCGTCGGCGACCTCGAACAGGCCGCGCTTGGCCGGCTTGCCGGCGGCGCCCTCCTCGCCGAACAGCTCGATGTCGAGCGACTCGGACGTGAGCGCCGCGCAATTCACCTGGACGAACGGACCCGACGCGCGTGGGCTCTGCTGGTGGATGAGCTCGGCCACGCGCCCCTTGCCCGAGCCGCGCTCGCCAGTCAGAAGGCCGGTGGTCCGGTCGCTGTGCGCCAGCACGCTCACCTGCTGCGCGAGCTCCCGCATGGCCGGCGACGAACCCGCCAGCACGTGCGAGGGGGAGACCTGCCGGTCGAGCAGGTACCGGTTCATGCGGCGCAGGTGCGACTTCTCCAGCGCGCGGTCGGCGGCGGCCGCGAGATGACTGAGGTCGACCGGCTTCGTGAGGAAGTTCTCCGCCCCCTTGTGCAGCGCATCCACCGCCATGGGAACGTCGCCGTAGGCCGTGACCATGATCACCACCGGGTCATCCTCGCGGATCTTCGCGAGCACGTCGAAGCCGGTGATGTCCGGGAGGCGGACGTCGAGGAGCACGAGGTCGGGACGCAGGCGCCAGTACGCGTCCACGCCATCGGTGCCGGTGTGCGCTTCGGTCACCACGTGCTGTCCGTCGTGGCGGAAGAACATCGCGAACGCGGCGGCAATGGCGACTTCGTCGTCAATGATGAGAATGCTGGCCATCGGTCAGGTGGCGGAGGTGAGGGGCAACTCGACTTCGAAGGTCGCACCGTGGCCAGGTTCCGACCTGGCGCGCAGCACGCCCCGATGTTCGCGAATGATGCCGTCGGAGATGGACAGGCCGAGGCCGGTGCCCGCCCCGCGCGGCTTGGTGGTGAAGAAGGGATTGAAGATGTGCGGCAGCGCCTCGGGGGCGATGCCGGGACCGTTGTCAGTGATCGTCACGACGAACGTCCCGCTGCGCACTTCGGTCGTCACCGCGATCTTCCGGTCGCCCGGCTGGTGCGACACCGCCTGCTCGGCGTTCGAGAGCAGGTTGATGAAGACCTGCTGCAGCTGGAACGGATCGGCGAGCACGAGGGGCGGATCCGGCATCAGCGAGACGGAGAGCCTGATCTCCTGCAGGCGCAGCGCGTAGCGGCGCAGGTCGATCGTGTCTCGCAGCGCCTCGTTGACGTCGCTCGGGATGCGCTCCGGCTGCCCCTGCCGCCCGAAGGCGAGCAGCTTGCCCACGATGCGCGACGCCCGTTTGGCCTCGCGTGAGATGGTCTCCAGCGCCTTGGCGGCGTCCTCGCCGCCGATGCCGCGCTCGAGCACCTGCGCGTAGGCGAGGATGCTGGTCAGCGGCGAATTGACCTCGTGGGCCACGCCGCTGACCAACTCGCCCATCGCCACCATGCGATCCTGGCGAATGGCCTGCTCGAGCAGGAGGCGCTCATCGGTGACGTCGCGGGCGATCGCGAGCACGCCGGTGATGCGTCCGCCCTCGATGATCGGGGCCGACACGAGGGTCGCATAGCCGCGCACGCCCCCGGGGCGCGTGAAGCGGATGGTGCGGCGCTCACGCTTACCTGCCAGCGCCGACACGAACGCCTGCCACATCGCCGGCCATTCGGCCTCGTCCAGGATCTCCACGAAGGGACGCCCGAGCATTTCCTCGCGCGTCCTGCCGGACACCCGCTCGAGGGCGCGGTTCACGGCCGTGAGATTGCCCTCCTCGTCCACGCAGGCGATGGCGTCCTCCGCCGCCTCGACCAGGCGGGTGTATTTCGCCTCTGCATACAGCAGCGCCGCCGCCTTCTCGCGCTCGTCCGTCACGTCGCGGGCGATCGCCATCACCCCAACCACCACGCCGGCGCGCCGCATCGGCGAGATCGAAGTGGCGAAGAGACGCCGCTGCCCGTCCGGGCGCACGTAGTGGAATTCCGCGGCCCGCAGCTTCCCGGCCAGGGCGTCGGCAAATGCCGTCTGCATCTCCGCCGACTCGGAGGGCTCGAGGATCGCCTGGAACGAGCGGCCGACGATCGACGACGCGTCCAGTCCGGTGAGGTGCTCGGTCGCCCGATTCACCGATGTGAAGACGCCCTTTGCGTCGAGCGTGGCGATGGCATCGGCAGCCATCTCGACGAGATCGCGGTAACGGGCGTTGGCGACCAGCACGTCGTCGCGCGCCTGTGCCTCATCGGTCACGTCGCGCAGCGCGATGACGAGGCGGCTGACCCGCGGCTCGTCCACCATGGGCGCGAGCCGCACCGACACCTGCCGGCACTCTCCCCCCGCCTGCACTACCGTTCCGTCCAGCCGCGCCGCTTCGCCACGCCGCGATCGGCCGATGGCCTCGGCCCAGACCGTGGCCTCGCTCGCTGGCACGAGGCTGGCGATGCGCGCCCCCTCCAGCTCGGCCTCCGACCCAAAGAGCCGGCGCGCCGCCGGATTGGCGAACTGTACCGCGCCCTCGGTCGAGGTGATGAGGATGGCATCGGTCGCATTGTCAACCACCAGCCGGTGCTGTTCCGCCAGCCGGTGCAGTTCGGTCAGGTCGTTGACCGAGACGACGGCGCCCCCTGTCCCCGGATGGGGGGCGGCGAGCACCTCGAGCACGCGATCGTTCCAGACCGATCGCAGCTGCTCCCGCGCCACTTGCTGGCCCACGATCGCCCGGCCAACCGCAGTGGTCTCGGCGAGCGCGCGCGGCTCGTGCAGCACGGCGTCGTAGAAATCGCGTCCGCGCGCGCCGTCGGCGTCCGGGAGGCCCGCAATTTCCAGGAAGCGCGCGTTGTGGCGTACGATGCGCGCCTCGGCGTCGAGCACCACGATGCCGTCGCCGATGGCCTCGAAGGCCGCGCTGATCTCGCGCTGCGCTTCGGCCGCTTCCTCGTACAGCCGCGCGTTCACGATCGCCACCGCCACCTGCGACGCGAACTGCTGCAGCATGCGCGCGTCCTCGGCGTTGAATGGCTCCTCGCGATTCACCAGGCTCAGCACGCCCACGACCTGCCCGCCCGACATCAGCGGCGCCAGGATGCTGCGGCGCACCGATGCCAGGCGTCGCGTGGGTTCGAACACGTCCGGTTCGGCGGCAACATCGTTGACGATGATCACGCGCGCCTCGCGCGCGGCGCGCCCCGACACCGACCCCTCAATCGGCAGGAACATTCCCTGCAGCATCTGCGCGACGCCCTCGGCCGACACGATCTGCAGGAACCCGTCGCGCCGCATCGCGATGTCCGCGCCTGCCACGCCGAAGAGCGCGATGGCATGCCGGAGCGCCAGCCGCAGCACGTCGGGCAACCGCGTGGCCGCGCCAAGCGCCTGGGCCAGCGAGGCCAGCGCGCCGCTCTGGCGGCGCTCACGCTCGCTCTGCGCGTACAGCGCGGAGTTCAAGAGCGCCGTCGAGGCGTGCGCAGCGAGCGTCTGTGTCGAGTCGAGTTCCGCATCGCCGAACACGCCCGCGTCCCCGGCGTACGCGCCAATGAGACCGACGAGGCGGAAGCCCTGCATGATCGGCACCGCCATCAATGCCGCGGAGCCATTCGGGCGACGGTTCAGGCGTGCCGGACGTCCGGTGCGGATGACCTCCGCAAACACCGCCGCTACCTGGTCCGCACCGTCCAGTGGCGCTTCGCCCGCCGGCGTGACGTGGACCGTTGCCGCTGGCGCCTCGCCGGCGGCGGCGGGGGGACGAGCGATGACCACGCCGTCTGCGTGGATCACGCGCAGCAGCTGGACCGCCACCTCGAGTTCCAGTTCGTCGCGCTCGAGCGACCGCATGAGCGACGACGCGGCCTCGTGAAGCCGCTGGACCCGCGCTGCACGACGCTCGGCGGTGGCAACCTGTCGGTCGCGCTCCTGAAGCATCGCCTCCAGCAACGCCGCATGCTCGCGCGGAAGGTCGCGCAGAATCACGCGAATCCGCACGTCGAGCAAGGCGCTGCCGGACAGGCTGGAGGAGAGAGGATCGGACATGGTGGGTCTTGGACGGTGACACGAGAACTTACAGTCGACTCGCGCTGTCCATAATCCATACAGCAATTGTGCCGCGGTGGGTAGGGGCGACCCGACACCCCTCCAGCGGATCCGCTCCTACTATACTATTCTGGCGTCCGCCGGGACTATGAGCCTCGCGGCGAGCGGCGCGACTTCAAGCGACAGCCGTCTGTCGTCAATCAGGTCACCGTCCACCTGCGCGGGAATGCTGCCGTCCAGTGTCTCGATGCGAATCGCTTGCCCGCGGGCAAAGGTCCACCGGGAATCGGCGTGGCGGCGGCGCAGCAGCATCTCGCTGACCGAAAAGCTGAGCGCGTCGGCGAGGCTGCGCGTGTCCACGATCACCAGGTCCAGCAATCCGTCGACGAGGGAGGCGCCGGGCGCGAGCTCGAGCAGGCCGTTGAAGATGCGCCCGAGATTGAGCACCATCGCCACGGTGCACTCGCGTTCAAGCGGACGCCCGTCCACCTCAGCGCTCAGAGCGAAGCGCTGGGGCCGCAGCGCCGCGGCGGTGCCGCTCACCACGTACGAGGCCGGGCCGAGATGCCGCTTGAGCGAACCGCGCGCCCCCGCGATCATCGCGGCGTCGAGCCCGAGGCCGGCCCCGATGCCCACGCGGCGGCTCCCGTTCAGGATACCGATATCAATGCGGCGCTCGCTGCCCCGCAGCAGTTGCGCGACCGCGCGCGGCGGCACGAGTGAGATCGAGAGGGCGCGCGCCAGCTGGTTGCCGGTCCCGGCGGGAAGAATCCCAATCGGTATCGAGGAGCCTGCCTCGGCGATCCCCGTTGCCGCCTCCATCACCGTGCCGTCGCCGCCCAGGACGAAGAGGCGGTCGTGCGACGCGGCTAGCTCGCGCCCGGCGCGGATGCCGTCGCCCGCCGCCCGCGTGTGCTCCACCGTCGGCGTGACACCGCACGCGGAGAAAGCCCGCAGCACGGCCGCCTCGACGGCTGCCGCCCGGCGGGCCACGGGGTTCACCAACAGCGCCGTGCGCGTGGTCAGAACTGCCACGCCCGGAAGAGGTCCAAGCCGAATTGTCTGGGTGTGGGCACGAAGCCGCGGACCAGGGCGTCACGCGTGCACAGCGCGGCGCTGGTGGACGGATCTATGCCCATCGAGGCGGCAATGCCATAATTGAACCGGTAGTCGAACTTGAAACCCGCCGCGTCGTACAGCGTGAGGGGATCGAACGAACCGCCCTGGCCCACCAACTGCCCCAGGCTGCACAGCCCTGCGTCCACCCTGAAGAAGAACCGCTCCGTGAGCTGCTTGGCGCAGTTGAAGCGCGAACCGCTCAGGATGCTGCTGCCGACGTCGCGGATGCCGCCCGTGTACTGGTCGAGGCCGGCGGTCGTGACCTGCGCGTCGGTGCAGATGCCCGACGGCACCTTGCTGCCGATGACGCTGCCGACGGACGAGAGGACGACACGGGCGGCCGTGGAGTTGAAGTTGCCGCCGAGGATTTCGTTGCTGGGACCGCCGGTAATGAGGTAGCTCAGGATGTCGCTGTCGGTGACGCGGGCCGAGTCGGGCGAGGAGAAGCTGGCCCGCGGCGACCCGAGCGTGCCGCCGATGTTCACGCGCACGCGCACGTCCTGCCGCGCCGAGTTCTGCGAGAACGTGCGCACGGTGTGCAGCGCGCGAATCTCCATCTCGGCGAGATTCGGATCCGGGTCGCCGCGGAACCGCACTTCCCCGCCCTCCACATCGAAGGTGCGCTGCACCGGGCCGGCGTTCAGGCGGTACGAACCGCGCACCGTCTGCAGGTTGCCGGTCAGCGCCAGCTGGTAGCGCCCGGCGTCTCGCCCACGCTGCACCCGTGCTGCGGTGACGTTCACTCGGCCGCCCAGCGTGATGTTGGCTTCACTGGAGTGCAGCGTGACGTCGCGTCCCATCGTCAGCGGCACGTCGCGCACCCTCAGGTTCTCCACCAGGCGCGACGGCGCCCGCGGCAGGATGCCGTGGTCGGCAAGCGCGGCGGTGTCGATCATCTCGAGGTCGTCGAGTGAGATGAGGTCCTTGGTGAAGATGTCCGGGATGTAGACGGTCCCGCGATCCACCCGCATTGCGCCGGTGAGCGTGGAGCCGCTCATCGCGCCGGCCAGGCGCAGGTCGCCCGAGAGGTCGAGGTCGGCCACGCGCGGCTTGCGAATGACATTGAACTCTTGCGTGCTGAGTCGCAGGTCGAAGCGCGGGTCCTTGAGGTCGCGCAGGCCCAGCCAGCCGCTGAGCGAGGCCCGATTGCCGCGTGCGTCGCCGCTGCGCGCCGAGAACTGGCGCACCGCAACGGAGTCGCCGAGGAAGCCGATGTCCAGGTTCACATCACGCCAGACGGTGCCGAGTCCCGGCAGGTCGAAGCCGCCTTCGCTGACGCGCAGGGCGCCCGTGGCCGTCGGGCTGCGCATCGTTCCCCCGACGTTCACGTCAAGCGCCAGCGTACCCCGCGCGAGCGTGACCTCCTTCGTGAGCGTCTCGAACATCGCGACGCCAACCGAGTCGGAGCGCAGGCGGGCGCGTAGCGGCGCGTCCTCCAGCAGGCGGCGGGGAACGGCATGCAGCGCCAGGTCCACGGGGACCGCGGCGTCCACGCGAAGGGCCGTGACGTCGCCGCGCAGCGTGCGCAGTGACGCGTCCAGCACCCGCGCATCATAGCGCCCGGTGGCCGTGGCGCGCTCGACATTCACGCCGGCGATCTCGCCGTCGCGCAGCGAGGCGTCGAGCGCCATCCGCGGCGCGTTGCGCGTACCGGTCACCGCCGCCGCCAGCGTCAGGCTGCCGCGCATCGGCGAGGCCGACTGCATGAGTTCGCCGAGGTCACCGAGCGGCAGGGCGGTGCCCTCGAAGCGGGCGGCCACTTCGGCGCGGTCTGGGAAGACACCGCGCAGCAACAGCCGCCCCGCTTCCCGGCCCACAAGCACGAGCGAATCCACACGCCATCCCGAGGAATCCCGCAGGATACGAGACGGCGCGAGCAGCGCCCAGTCGTTGGCGGCGGTCGAGACGCGGAGGCGGTCGAGGCGCACTTCGGTCGTGTCTCGTGACCACGCCATGTCGGCGCGCGCACCGGCCGACGGGCCGTTCGCGAATTCGGCCTTCAGGTCGGCCACCGCCCGTCCCGCGGCCGGCAGGTCCACGTCGGCGACCAGGCTATGGAACCGCACGCCGCCCGCTGTCACCCCCTCGAAACGGGAACGCACCGCGCCGCGCAGCGAGTCCAGGGGAAGGGTGAGCTGCGCGGTCGCATCGACATCGTGCACGCGGGTGGTGCCCACCTGCAGGTCCGTGCCGCGCGCCGCAACATTGAGGCGCAGGGCAGGCCAGGCGCCGCCGAGCGCGCCATCGATGCGGACCGCGCCGTCGAGCGCCGAGGTGTCCGCGGTCAGTCGCTCCGCCGCCTGCTTGCCGACGGATGCGCCTTCCATCCGGGCGAGGGCGCGGCGGAAGCCGCCGAGCGAATCGAGCGCGATACGGAAGGCCACCGAGTCGCCCGCACGACCGGGCGCGAGCGCCAGACGGCCGCGGGCGTGGGCCGTGAAGGCCGCGCTCTCGAGGTACGCCGAGTCCACGACCATCGTCCCCGCAAGGAACCGCAGCCGCGCATCGCCGCCGAAGACGCGCACGCTGTCCACGAGCGAGCGGTCGAGCCGCGCCGACAGGTCGCCGCGGAGATCGGCGAGCGAATCGCCCTCGATATCGGACGACCAGCGTACGGCCAGGCTCGTCGTCGGCATGTCGGCGCGGCCAAGGAACGAACGCAGGTCCAGTCCTGTCGCGGCGCCGCGCGCGGTGGCGCGATAGCCCGGAAACTGGACATCAAACGTACCGTCCGTTTCCAGCCGCCCTGCGTCGCCCACCAGGTCGGCGACGACGGTCAGGTTGTCGGTCGTGCCCTTCACGCGCATCGGCCCGCTGAACTCGCCGCGCACTGGGAGCCCCGGATACGACCTCGCAATCGCCGTGAGCGACAGCGGCAGCGCCGCCAGCGACAGGTCGTACGTCATGTCCGCGTCGCCCGTCGTCACGCGCCCCGACCCCTTGAAGCGCGACACCGGCGCGTCGCCGTCGCGGTGCGTGATGTCGGCGTCGCGGAGGCGCACGTCGAGCCACATCGAGTCGAGCACGGCCGTGCCCGCCACGATGCCGTTGAGACGCACGAATGCGGTGTCGAGCGCCTGGAGCGTGCGCAGGTCGAGCTGCTCGAGCTCCACCGTCACGCCGCGGAAGACCGTGAATGCCGGGAAGAGGATATCGAGCTCGCCGCGCATCGCGCCGCGCGTGATGGCGCCGGGCACGTTGGCGTCGGCGAACGTGAAGCGGCCGTCGTCCAGCCGCCAGCGGTTCACCGGTCCGCCGCGCGCGCGCACCGTGCCGCTGATCGCGCCGCGCCACGGCATCGGCAGGGGCTCGCCGCTGAACTGCTCGATCAGCCGGAAGTCCACCGGCAGCGCCTCGAGCTGCACGTCCTTGACGATGAGCACCGGCGCACCGACGCCGAACGTCATGCGGCCACGCAGGCGCGAGTCCATGGTGCGGATGTCCATGTTCTCGACCTCGTAGTCTATGACGCGCGGGTTGCGCTCGCTCCGGATGTGCAGGTCCATCCGCCCGCCGCCGGTGCTTGGCAGGCCATCCCACACCCACGCCACGTCGCGCATGGACACCGTGTCGCCGCGGATGCGGATGTCGTAGCGCGTGGGGAGGCCGCTCCCCCACACCACCTTGCCGCTCGCCCGCCCCGACGAGCCCGGCAGCTCGAAGCGCGGCAGGTCAATCCAGAGCGAGTCGCCGCGCCGCCAGATGGCACCGCGGACGTTGCGGAGGTTGAGCGGCGGGTACCGCTCCACCATGTCGAGTCGCGCGATCTCGAAGCGCTGGCCGCTCGTGTCGGGATCCGCGACGGTGGCGTGCGCCAGCTGCATCGCGATCCCGCTCCACTTCCATTCCTTCTCGTACGCGTTGGACCCGATGCGGCGCACGCCGCCGGCGGTATCGGCCAGCGCCACCGCAATGGCGCTGTCGCGCCGCGCGCCGTGCAGCGAGTCCGCCGGCGCCCACGGCATTCCGACGCGCACGTCTCCGCCGCGCACGCGCACATTCGCAATCGCAACGCGGCTGCCGAACCCGCGGCGCGGCCCGGTGCGCGGCGCGCCTGCCGGGAAGATGGACCGGTAGTTCCACTCGTTGTTGCGCCGCTGCAATCGCATGAAGAGGCGCTGCACGTCGAGCGACCGCAGGTAGATCACGCCGTCCATGATGTCGCGCGGGTCGTACGTCACGCGCACCGGGCCCGTGGCGAGGAAGAGCGAGTCGTTGGACTCGCGGAGCTCGAGCGAGTCGATGGTGAGTCCGGTGAGGAATCCCCCGCTGAGCGCGCCCACGTGGATCTTGCCGCGCAGCGCGCTGGTCAGCGTCCGCTGCACCTGCGCGCGAATCCACTCGCGACCGCCGGCCGACCGCGTCAGCGCGCCGAGCGCGACGGCGAGCGCCGATCCCATGATGAGGATCGCGATGGCGCTCGCGAGGGCGACGTAGCGGCGGCGGCCCATGCTAGAAGGCCTGCCCGATGGAGATCTGCGGCACGAGCCGCCGGAAGAAACTGCGTTCGATCGAGGGCACAAAGGAGGCGGGGCACCTGCCTGCCACCTGCTGCAGCACGGCCGGACCGCCGTTGGGGCCGCCGGTCGCCGTGACGCGCAACGTGTTCGTCGGACTCACGCAGTAGAGCTGCCCGCCCGCTGAAACCGGCGTGTCGAAGTAGGCGGAACCGGCGGCGCGCTGGTACGGGTTGTAGCCGATGTCCACACGGATCAGCCCCACCAGCGTGCGCACGCGCGCGCCGACGCCCGGCGTCCATTGCACCGACTTGAGGTTCAGCGACGTCGCGGCGCCGCGGTTCCACACGCGACCGGCATCGGCGAAGAACGCGAGCTGCAGCAGGTCGGCCAGCACCGGGCTGCGCACGCGGGCCTCGAAATTGGCGACGAGCATCGCATTGCCGCCCGTCGGGATCGTGCGCGCGCCGCCCGCGGCGGGGTTGGCGCGGAAGTAGACCTCCTGCGACGGATCGGACGGATCCCCGCCCGGCGTGCCGTCCGCGCGCACCGTATCGTACGCGGAGGTGTTGTAGACCACCGGCCCCAGTTCGTTCTGGCGGAAGCCGCGCACGGTCCTGGCGCCGCCGGCGTAGAGTCGTTCCTGCACCGGCACGTAGGCATCGCCCGCCGTCGTCTGCAGCGTCGGCCCGAGTACGGCGCCGATGCGCAGCCGGGCCGCGAGCACGATGTCGGAGCCGAGCGGCAGGTAGCCCGCGCCGTCGAGCGTGAGGCGCGTGAACTGCAGCCGGCGGTCGGAGCCCACCGCGTTCGACGCATGCCGAACCTCGCCGCGTAGCACCGTGCCGCGATTCGGGTTGGTCGGGTTGTCGGTCTTCTCGTCGAGGAACGACAGCCCCAGCACGGCGAGGCGCTGGCGGCGCAGCAGCGCGTCCTGGTCGGCGGCATCGCAGGCGTTGAAGACGGCGCACAGGAAGGCGGGCGACGACTTGGTGTCACCGTACTCCAGCGTGTACGACGCGTTCTGCGAACGGCGCCCCGCGCTGCGCGCGAACGACAGCGCGCCGCCGATGGGCGTCGTGCGCAGGTAGGCGTTGTACTCCGAGCGGCGCTCGCTGAACAGCGTGAGCGACGGCTGCACGGCGGCGCGCGCCGACGTCGGCGGCGTGATCGTGATGCCGGCGGAGTAGTTCAGGTCGGCGCCGAACGCGTCGCGTCGCGCTTCGCCGGAACAGAGCGCCTCGAGGCCGTCGAGCGGACGCCCGACCCCGATCTTCGAGACGCGCCCCCGCAGGTCCACCCGCGTGGCGCGGCGGCCGACGTTCATGTGCGAGTAGTCGGCGTACGTGCGAAAGCAATCGATGGTGCCCCAGCCGCCGCCCACGCGCGCGCGCTGCATGGCGCCCTCGGCCACCCGCACGTCCACGCGCACGATGGAGTCGACCCGCGAACCGCCCGTGTCGGGCTCGATGCTGACCGCCGAGAACAACTGCGAGCTGTACAGCGCGCGCTTGGCGCGCTCGAGGTCCCGCTGCCGGTACCAGGCGCCGACCGACAGGCCGGTGAGACGCCGCACCACGGTGGTGTCCACCACCGTCTGCTCCCGGAACGCTCGTACCTGCACCTGCACCGCGCCGATGCGCGCCCGCGCGCCCGGGATGGCCGCAAACGTCACTGACGCGGCCCGACGGTCGGCGTCCGTTTCGTAGTTGACGAGCACCTCGGCACCAGGGTAGCCGCTGTTCCGCAGCCAGAGCGCCAGCGTGTCGCGCGAGGCGGCGAGTGCCGTGCGGTCGAACGGACTGTCCATCCGCAACGGCAGCGCGCGCGCGACGGACGCGCGGGTCGGCACCTCGTCGAGGCCCGTGATCTCGAGCGAGCGCACCCGCGTCGGATAGTCCTCGGTGATGATGAAGCGCACCGCCACCTGCGACGAGCTCAGGCGCGTGACCAGCGTGTCCACCGTGACGGAAAGATACCCGTGGCTCCGGTAGAACAGGATGAGGCGAATGACGTCGCGCGGAAACTCGCGCGGATCGAGGCAATAGCGCGTGCCGAAGACCGTGAGCCAACGGCGCGCCCACGTGGAGGGCGTCGTGGCGATCCCGTTGGCCAGCACGGCGGACGGAAATGAATGGTTGCCTGTGAACTCGAGCCGCGACACTTCCGTGTCGCCCTTGTCGCAGACGATGTCCTGCGCCTGCAGGGCAGCGGGGACCAGGAAGGCGAAAAGGAGGCGGCGCACCGAAGAAATTTCTGTACCTGCTCTTATAGTTGTCAACAACCGAATTAGGATTTGGACCTAGGATTGCGATTCAGGATGGCGATTCCGGATAGCGATTGGCGATGGAAAGGCCGGCGTGGCAACCGATCGGTGACGCAACAGCCCCTCCGGTTGCTTACCCTCAGGCATGACGCTCCCATCCCTCTCCTTCGCTTCGTACGAGGGTTCCCCGCCCGAGTCGTATGCTGGTGATCCGATTTGGCGGACCCGGATGTTCCGCATGGCGACGTACCTCGGCACCCGTTGCCACACCGATGTCGCGCAGCTTGGGTCCCGGGTCTCGCTTCACGTGGCCCACCAGTTCGTGCGGGCCATCGCATCGATCGCCGCAAATATCTCCGAAGGATACTCGCGGGGAGCGAACGCCGACCGCCTCCGGTTCTACACTTACGCGCTGGGATCGACTCGCGAGTCACTCGCCTGGATCGATGCACTGGGCGAGACACCGTGGCCGCCGCGCGCGGAGTACCGAGATCTGCTCGTCCAGATACGCCGTCAGCTGCTGACCGCGATCAAGGCAATGCCGCCCCGTTCCGGGCAAATGAAGGTGGTGGCGCGCAAGCACGCCCCCATCGCCCATCGCAATCCTGATTCGCAATCCTGAATCGCAATCCTAGGTCCAAATCCTCAATCGTCTTTCTGCCCGAAGACTGCAAGATTCGACGAATGCCCGGGGTTGATCTTCTTCTCCGGGTACACGAAATGCACCGCCTGGTTCACCGCAATCGCCGCCTCGGAGAAGCCGGTGGCGATCAGCTTCAGCTTCCCCGGATACGTCACGACGTCGCCCGCCGCGTAGATTCCGGCGTGCCCCGTCTCCATCCGCGAGTTGACGACGATCTCCTCCTTCTCGAGCGTGAGCCCCCACGTCGCCAGTGCGCCGAGGTCGCTCACGAAGCCAAGCATCGGCAGCACGATGTCGCAGCGCACGCGCACCGTCGTCTTCGCCTTCACGTCGCGCAACTCGATCTCGTGGATGCGGCCGTCCACCGCGTGGATCTCGTGCAGTTCGTGGAACGTGTGCAGCGCCGTGCGCCCCGCCGCGACATCCGCCCGCACCGCCTCCACCGTCGCGTGGTGCGCGCGGAAGCGGTCGGTGCGGTGCACCAGCGTCACCGACGCCGCGCGCCCCTGCAGCTGGTGCGCCCAGTCGAAGGCGCTGTCGCCGCCGCCGATGATGACGACGTGATCGCCGATCAGCCGGTCCGGGTCGAGCACGTGCTCCTCGATCCCCCTGCCGTACCACGGCGCCGCGCAGGCCTGCGGCAGCCGCCGCGGCGAAAAGGCGCCGATGCCCGCCGCAATCACGATGGCGCGCGTGGGAAACTCGTCCGTCGCCGTGCGCAGGACGAAGTGGTCCGCTTCGGTGTCGAGGCCCGTCACCACCTGGCCGCACAGGATCGGATGCCCGAACCGGATCGCCTGCGCCATCAGCGACTTCACGAGGTCCTTCGCGAGCACCTCCGGAAAGCCGGCGACGTCGAAGATCAGCTTCTCCGGATACAGCGCCGCGAGCTGGCCGCCGGGCTGGTCGAGCGCATCCACGATTTGCGCCGTGGCGCCGCGCATGCCAGCATAGAAGAGCGCAAACAGCCCGGTCGGGCCGGCGCCGATGATCGTGAGGTCCCGCAGGTCGTGCCGCATCCGGGAAAGCTCGCGGTGCATGCCCATCGAAATCAACCCGATACCCGGAATCCACGATGGAGAACGAAGGACGCCTCTTCGAGTACGCAGGTCAGTTCCGCATCATCCGGAAGGTCGCCCGGGGCGGTATGGCCACCGTGTACGAGGCGGAGCAGCTCGGGCCGGCCGGCTTCACCAAGCAGATCGCGCTCAAGATCATCCACGACCGCTACGCCCGGCAGGCCGAGTGGCGGCAGCTCTTCATCGACGAGGCCAAGCTCTCGGCCGACCTGGTGCACGGCAACATCGTGCAGATCTACCAGCTGGGTCAGCTCGACAACGAGTTCTTCATTGCGATGGAGTTCATCAGGGGCGTGACGCTGCGCGCGCTGATCGACCGTCACCGCCAGCTTGGCCTGCCCATGAGCCCCGCCCTCGCCGCCTTTGTCGGCAGCCGCCTCTGCCGCGCCCTCGACTTCGCCCACAACTTCGTGGATCGCAACGGGCGGCGCCTCGACATCGTCCACCGCGATGTCTCGCCCGGCAATGTCCTCCTCACGTGGGACGGGCACGTGAAGCTCGGCGACTTCGGCATCGCAAAGGCGAAGACCATGATCGATCCCGCCGCCCGGCGCCCGCTCATGATGGGCAAGAAGCACTACATGAGCCCCGAACAGATCCTCGGCGGGCAGGTGGATTGGCGCTGCGACATCTTCGCCATGGGCATCGTCCTCTTCGAGATGGTCGCGCTGAAGCCGCTCTTCACCGAAGACGAGACGGACGCCGCCATCGATGAAGTCGCGGTGGCGCCCATGCCGGACGTGGCCCGTTCCGTTCCGGGTATCGATCCGGCGCTCGCTGGACTGCTGCGCGCCGTACTCAGCAGATCGCCCGAGCAGCGCCCCGGCGCGGCGGATTTTGAGCGCGTGCTCGATCAGTACTGCACGCTGCACCGCGAGCCCGGCACGGCCAAGAGCCTGCAGGCGCACCTTGCCATGCTCTTCCCGGACAGCTACCGCCCGCCCACGGAGCAGTCGCCCACGTCCAGCGGCACCAGCAGTCGGGCGGCGCACGGCCATCCCGGCCGGCCCTCGTTCGTGCGGCGCCTGCTGGGGCTGCGCTGATGGACTGAATGCAGCGACGTGGACTGCGAGGGAGGTGCACCACAAACTGCGAACGCCCTTGCCGCGGCTTACGCGGATGGGGGCGGATAACGCGGATCCGGATTCGGGTTCTTCCAACGCCGTATCCGTGTTTATCCGCCATGTCCGCGTAATCCGCGGCAAGGCAGTCGAAGCTCGGCAGCGGCACCTGCCACCAGGCACGTTGAGGTACCCGAATCGCCGCCGCACCCTCGGCGTCACCGATCGCGGCGCGCGCTCCGCACCCAGCTCACGCAGTCGCCCTGGTTCCTGAATGGGCGCCCCGATGCATCGCGGAGGTCCCGCCAGCCGTCGTTGCGGCACGATTCCGCCGACGTTGCCACCGAGAACGCCGCAACGTACACACCATCAATCAGGAACCCGCGACCGAGCGTCTCGGGGGCGGGATCGCCGGGGACCCCGCGATGCGTGTCGCTGCCCGTGCGAAACATCACGCGGTTCACCGCCGGCGTTGCACCGCCGAAATTCGACCGGCCGTTGGCGTCGTAGTTGTAGTACGTCTCCCAGCTGGCGCCGGTGTGCCTGAGCACACCGTCCACGTAGACGCGCACAACGTCGTTGCCCGGTCCATCGACGAAGTCCATGCTCAGCCGGATGACGTGAGCCCGGCGGCGGTCAAGGCCGCGCGCAACGGTCGATCGCACGAATGCCCCCGGCGCGGCAGAGTCCGACCGTTCGGCGAAAACGACGGTGAGGCCATCCTTGCTGCCCGTGGATGGCGCCAAACGCAAAGTCCTCGAACGTGACGACGCTTGAGTCGCGTGACCCGCGGCCTTCGTCGTGGTAGTTGATCGATCCACGCGCCGCCACGCCGATCGCGCGCTCCGGCGCCACCGCGTCATGCGCGCAGCCGAGCGTGAACGCAGCCGCTGCGCAACCGCCGGCGCGAACAAGTCGATGGAGAGTGAGCATCATGGGAACGTATCGGCCTGGACGCACGGCGCCAGCGCCCCGCCCTGGGCCCTCCCCGCTGGCGGTCTGAGGAGGTTCGTGGTGCCACGTTCCCGATTCGCTATCTTTCCGGTATGACCCTCAAGATCTACACTCGCACCGGCGACGAAGGCGATACCGGCCTCTTCGGCGGCGGCCGCGTCAGCAAGGACCATCCGCGCGTCGAGGCGTACGGCGACATTGACGAACTGAACGCCATCCTCGGGCAGGCGCGGTCCATCGACATGATGCCGCGCATTGACGAGGTCCTGGCGCCGATCCAGCGCGACCTGTTTGCCATCGGCGCACTCCTCGCCACGCCCGACCTCGAGAAGATGCACGAGCAGCTCGCCAAGGCCCGCATCTCCGACGAACGCATCGCCCAGATGGAGCGCTCCATCGACGATGGCGAGTCGGAGCTGGAGCCGCTGAAGGCGTTCATCATGCCGGGGGGCACGCCCAAGGCGGCCGCGCTGCACGTGGCGCGCACGGTCTGTCGGCGCGCCGAGCGCGCGGTGGTGCGGCTGCAGCGCGATGCTGAGGTGCCGCAGGTGGTAATCGTCTACCTGAACCGGCTCTCCGACCTGCTTTTCGTGCTCGCACGCGTGGCCAATCGGCGCGCCGGTGCGGGCGAAGTGACATGGTAGGAACTGCGGGCATGGGCATGGGCACGGGAGGGCCGGCAGGCGCGGGCGGACCGGCAGGCGCGGGCGAACCGGCAGGCGCGGCGGGCGAGTTCGCGCTGCACGGCGCACGCATCATCGTACGCGCCGGTGCGCTGGCCGACGCTGCCGCGCTTGTGCGCGACTGCGCGCCGGGGTGTCGGCCCATCGTCATCGCCGACGCCAACGTCGCGCCGCTGCACGCGGCCCCCATCGCCGCCGCACTCGGCACCGACCTGCTCACCTTTCCGGCGGGCGAGGCGAGCAAGGTGCGCGCACGATGGGCCGCGCTCACCGATGAACTGCTCGCGCGGCAGCTCGGACGCGACACCGTGGTCGTCGCCGTAGGCGGCGGCGTCTGCGGCGACCTCGCCGGCTTCGTGGCCGCCACCTACCTGCGCGGCGTGCCGGTCATGCAGATTCCGACGTCGCTCGTGGCGATGATCGACGCCGCCATCGGCGGCAAGACCGGCGTGGACACGCCGCATGGCAAGAACCTCGTCGGCGCCTTTCACCAGCCGGCGCTCGTCCTCATCGATCCGCTCGCGCTGCGCACGCTCCCGGCCGACCACCGCCGCGCGGGCATGGCTGAGGTCATCAAGCACGGCGTCATCGCGGACGAACCGTACTTCCACTGGATCGCCGCCCACGGCGCCGCGCTGCTCTCGCCGATCGTCGCCGATGAGGTCGCGCAGCGCCTCGTGCTCGGTAGCGTCGCCGTGAAGGTGCACATCGTCGCCGGCGACGAACGCGAGGGCGGACGCCGCCGCATCCTGAACTTCGGCCACACCATAGGCCACGCCGTCGAGCACCTGAGCAACTACGACGTGCTGCATGGCGACGCGGTCGCCATCGGCATGGTCGCCGAAGCGCGGCTCGGTGAACTCGCCGGCTGGACGCTGCCAGGGCTCGCCGATGAGATTCGCGACCTGTGCGCAACCCTCGGCCTGCCCGTGCGCATACCGTCGGCGTTCGACGCTGAGACGATCCTCTCGCTCACGCGCGGCGACAAGAAGGCGCGCGCTGGCGTCGCGGAGTATGCGTTACCCCTGCGACTCGGCGAGATGAACGTCGGCGAGGGCAGGTATGCCCTCCGGATGGATGAGGGCCTCGTGCGCGCGGCTATTGAAGCGACGAGATAGGAGGTAAAGCTGGCCAGAATTCGGTCACCGCAGCTGACCACGACGGTGCTCAAGTGGTGTGTTATCACATTTCCATGAATCACCATAACTGATTACAACACAACATGTTACGATGGTGATAGCCGCTGTCAAAGCTGATGGCACGAAATTTGGCTGTTGACCGACGCTTGTACTCAATTCTATGCTGACCGTCCCTGCAAGCTGATTCCAACGGGCACCGCAGTACCGCCCGTTCCACGCCCAAAGTCGTACGGGGTGCGTAATGCAGCAGACGGAGCAAAAGGCCAAAAGTTTTTTCCGTTCGTCTCCCTCCACCGCGTTTGACCAGTACCTGCAGGACATTCAGAAGCTCCCCCTGATCTCAGACGCCGCCGAAGAGCGGCGCCTCGCGCGGTTGGCACAGAAAGGGGACGAAGCCGCGGCAGAGCGGCTGGTGACGGCGAACCTCCGGTTCGTCATCTCGTATGTGAAGAAGTACCAGGGCCATGGGCTCGACCTGTCCGAGCTCGTCGCCATCGGCAACGAGGGTCTGCTCAAGGCGGTGCGCAAGTTCGATCCGGACCAGGGCGTCAAGTTCATTTCGTATGCCGTGTGGTGGGTGCGCCAGGCGGTGCTCAAGGCGCTGGCCGAGCAGACGCGCTCCGTGCGGATCCCGCTCAACCAGAACTCCCAGCTCATCCGTCTTTCGCGCGCCGAGACGGTCCTCGCGCAGGTGCTGCGGCGCGACCCGACCGACAACGAGATCGGCCGCCTGCTCGACGAGACCCCCGAGCAGGTGCGCGCCTCCAAGCAGATGTCGGCCGCCGAACTGTCGCTCGACGCGCCGGTGGATCGCAGCGACCGCGAGGCCTGTACGCTGGGCGAGCGGTTCTCGGGCGCCGACGGCGCCGAGATCGAGGAAGTCACCGATTACAAGCTGATGCGCGAGACGATCGCGCGCGTCTTCGCGCGCTACCTGACGCCGCGCGAGCGCAAGATCCTCAACCTCTATTACGGACTCGACGAGGGCGCGGAGGCGATGACGCTGGAGAAGATCGGCGCGCTGATGGGAGTGACCCGCGAGCGCATCCGGCAGATTCGCGAACGCGCGTTCGAAAAGCTGCGCTCCTCGCCCGAGGGGCGGTCACTGGCCGGCTTCTGGGCCAACGTGAGCTGACGGCGCCGCACCTTCCCGGTTCACGGTCGGCGACCCCGAGGAGCCCAGGTCCAGCGATGGACTTGGGCTCCTCGGCTATAGATTATTGAGCGTGTTCCTCGCGGATTCCCTTCGCGCCATCGTCGGCGATACTCACGTTCTCGAACGCGCGGCCGAGCTGCTCGTCTACGAATCCGACGGACTTCCGGGATATCACCGCACGCCGTCGCTCGCCGTCTTCCCCGCCTCGGCGGACGAGGCGCTCGCCGTTGTGCGCGAACTCGCGCGCCAGGGCGTGCCGTTCGTGCCGCGCGGCGCCGGCACCGGACTGAGCGGCGGCGCGCTCGCCGACGGCGCGGTGCTCCTCGGCCTGCAACGCCTCAAGCGCATCATCGACATCGACCCCGTGCGCCGCGTGGCGCGCGTCGAGCCTGGCGTCGTGAACGTCTCGCTCACCAGGGCGGCGACGCGGCACGGCCTGCACTATGCTCCCGATCCATCCAGCCAGACCGCGTGCACGCTCGGCGGAAACCTCGCCGAGAACGCCGGCGGACCCCACTGCCTCAAGTACGGCGTCACGCTCAACCACGTGGTGGCCGCGAAGGTCGCGCTCCCCGGCGGCAGCGTCGTGGAGCTTGATGCAGACGATGGCGGCTACGACCTGATCGGCGCCTTCGTCGGAAGCGAAGGGTGCTTCGGCGTCGCGCTCGAACTGACCGTGAAGCTCACGCCGAATCCCGAGCGCATCGTCACGCTGCTCGCGGATTTCTCGAGCATCGACGCCGCCGCGCAGACCGTCTCGGCAATCATCGCGGCCGGCATCCTCCCTGCCGCGCTCGAGATGATGGACCAGGCGACGGTGGGAGCGGTGGAAGCGAGCATCTACGCCGCCGGATATCCCACCGATGCCGCGGCCGTGCTGCTCGTGGAAGTGGACGGGGCGGCCGTCGGCCTGGATGAAGACGTGCAGGGCGTCGATCGCATCTGCCGTGCGCACGGCGCGCGCGAGGTGCGCATCGCCACCGAGCCCGCCGCCCGCGCCAGGCTCTGGCAGGGGCGCAAGAAGGCCTTTGGCGCGATGGGGCGCATCGCGCCACACCTGGTGGTGCAGGACGCCGTCGTCCCGCGCACCAAGCTGCCGTCGCTGCTCGCGCGCATCGCGGCGATCGGCGCGGCCAACGGCGTCCGGGTCTGCAACGTGTTCCACGCCGGCGACGGCAACCTGCACCCGAACATCCCGTACAACGCGAATGACGGCAACGAGTCGGCGCGCGTGCACGTGGCGATGCGGCAGATCATGCAGGCCTGCATCGACGCCGGCGGCACGATCACGGGCGAGCATGGCGTGGGACTCGACAAGCTCCCGTACATGGATGCGCTCTTCACGCCCGACACGCTCGACGGGATGTGCCGCCTGCGCGACGTTTTTGATCCCGACCGGCGCGCGAATCCGGGGAAGGTGGTGCCGATTCGGTATTGCAGGGAGCGGAGGCCCAAGGGGCTGATGGGAGATGGGAGACGGGAGACGGGTGAGGTCACGACCGCCACGCCCGGCGCCGCCGCGCTCGGCGCCGCGGAGCCCGACGCATGACACTCCGTCCATCCACCGTCACTGAACTCGCAGCGCTCGTCGCCGAGTCCGCGGCGAGGCACCGCACGTTTCGCCTCGTCGGCTGCGGCACGTGGCTCGACGGCGGCGCGCCGGTGGCGACCGGCGCCGAGCCGCTGCACCTCGACGCCTTCAGCGGCGTCCTGGAGTACGAACCTGGCGATCTCACCATCACGGTCGGCGCGACGACCACCATCGCCGAGCTCGACGCAGTCACGGTCGCGCACAACCAGTGGTGTCCGCTGTCCCCGTGGGGCGGCGATGACGGTTCGGTTGGTGCGACGATCGCCACGGCCACACCCGGTCCGTTCGCGCACGCCCTGGGCCTGCCGCGCGACCTGATACTCGGCCTCGAGTGCGTGGATGGCACGGGGAAGGTGCTCCGCCCCGGCGGCAAGGTCGTAAAGAATGTCGCCGGCTTCGATCTCGTGCGCCTCATGACCGGCTCGTGGGGTACGCTCGCCGCGATCACGAGTGTCAGCCTGCGCCTCCGGGCGCGACCGGCCGTGGACGAGACGTGGCACGTGCCGCTCGACGACGGCGCGGCCGCCCGCGCGCAGGACACACTGCGCCGCAGCATTACGCCGCCAATCGCGTGCGAGGTGACCACCGCAGGCTTGCTCGACACCGCGACGCAGGCGGGGCTGCTGGTGCGCATCGCCGGAAACGCTGCCGTGGTCGCCGCCGCGCGAGCGGAGGTGGCCGCGTTCGGCGACGCGCGACGCGTAGACCCTTCGAGCTGGACGGAGTGGCGCGCGCGCAAGGCACGTCGCGTTCCGCGCATCCCGTCGTCGCCCGAAGTGCGGGCGCTCAACGACGGCGTGCGGCGCGCCTTCGACCCGGCGCACATCCTGAATCCGGGAATCATGGGATGAGCGCCGCCGTCACACCGCTCGAGCGTGCCCGCACCGGCCTCGACAGCTGCGTGCACTGCGGCTTCTGCCTGCAAGCCTGTCCCACGTACCTCGTACTGGAAGACGAGAACGACTCGCCGCGCGGACGCCTCGTCCTGATGCGCGCCGTCATCGAAGGGCGCGTGGCGATCGACGACCCCGATGTGGCCACGCACCTGAGCCGCTGCCTTGGGTGCCGCGGCTGCGAGTCGGCCTGCCCCAGCGGCGTGCCCTACGGTCACCTGCTGGAGGCGGCGCGCGAGCAGCTCGCCGCCATCCGCCCGCTGCCGGTCGTGGCGCGCATCATCCTCCGGGCCTTCGCGCGTCCGGCTGTGCTGCGCGTGGCGTTCTGGTTTGGCCGAATGGTGCGCGACACGGGCATCGCGGCCGAACTCTCCCGCCTGCCGGGAGCACTCGGATTCCCCTTCGCGATGCTCGCCTCCACCGCGCGCGAAGACGCCCGCCAGTGGACGCCGCGCGCCGCGCGCACGCGCGAAACGGTCGCGACGCTCGACGGCTGCGTGATGGAAGGGCTCTTCACCGGGGTGAACCGCGCCACCGAGCGCGTGCTCGCGGCCAACGGCTATTCGCTCTGCAGCGCCCCGGACCAGCAGTGCTGCGGCGCGCTGCACGTGCATGCCGGCGACGCCGCCATGGCCCGCAATCTTGCCCGCGCCAACATCGCCGCGTTCGAGGCCAGCGGCGCGACCTTGGTCGCCGTCAATTCGGCGGGCTGCGGCGCGATGATGAAGGAGTACGGACAGCTCCTCGCCGACGACGCCGCCTGGCGCGCGCGCGCCGCCGCGTTCAGCGCGCGCGTGCGCGAAGCGACCGAGCTGCTCGCCGCAGCCGGGCCACGCCCCGGCGCGCCGCTTTCGCAACGCATCACGTACGATGCGCCGTGCCACCTCGAGCACGCGCAGCAGCTGAGCGCGCCGCCGCTGCAGGTGCTGGCCGCCATCCCCGGCCTCGAACACACGCCGCTGGACGACCGCGAACAATGCTGCGGCAGCGCCGGCATCTTCAACCTCATCGAACCTGACGTCTCCGAGCGCGTGCTCGCGGCGAAGATGCGGTGCATTGCCGCCACGGGGGCACCGGTGGTCGCCACCGGAAACCCGGGCTGCCTCATGCAGATCGGCGCGGGGCTGGTGCGCGAGGGACGCGGCGCGGTGGCGCGTCACCCGATTGAACTGCTGGACGAGAGCTACGCCCGGCTGGAGCAATAGATGCAGCTTGTCCTGCTCGAGTTCGAGGGGATTCTCGCCGAAACGACACCGCATCGCGTCGCCGCGCTGCGCGACGCGTTGCTCGTGGACGGCCTGTCGCTCGACGACGACACGTGGACCGAACACTGTCTCGGACTGCCGGTGGACGCCGCCGTGGCCGCGGCGCGGCACGCCCTGGGCGCACCGAACGACCCGGTGGTCGCCGAGCTCGCGCGCCTGCGCGCCGAGCGGGGCTTCAGCCAGCGCATCAGCCGCGGACTGCTGATGCAACCCGGCGGGCTCGCGCTCGTGCAGGCGCTCCGCACCCAGGCGCGTCTCGCGCTGGTCACGCGCGCGTCGCGGCGCGACGTGGACTTCGTACTCACGCTGGCGGGCCTTGCCGATACCTTCACGTGCGTGGTGACCGCCGATGACAAGGCGGATGGCAAGCCGTCGCCCGCACCGTACACGCTGGCCCTCGCGAAGCTCTCGCGCACGGCGCCGGTGGTGCCCGCCGACGCCCTTGCCTTCGAGGACGCCCGCCCCGGCATTCGCTCGGCACGCGCGGCCGGTGTGCGTACGGTGGCGGTGGGCTCGCTTCCAGTGCATCACGCCATGGAGGCGGACGCGTTCTACCCGACGCTGGTGGGCCTCTCGTTCGATGAGATGCGGTCCCTGATACGCGGAGGAAACGCATGAGCCCCCCCGTTATCGCCCCGACCGGCGCTGAATACGAGCAGCTGCGCACCGACGCGGGACTGGTGGACCGCTCCGGCCGCCTCCGCATGACCTTCATCGGGACGCAGGCGGCGGCCACGCTCAACGGCCTGTGCACCAGCGACGTGCTCGCGCTGCAGCCTGGTCACGGGCAGTACGCGGCGGCCCTCACGGCCAAGGGAAAGGTTCTCGCCGACGTGCGGATCTTCCAGCGCGCCGCCGACAGCTTTCTGGTGGATGTCCCGACCGCCGCAGGGGAGGGGTTCGCGGCGATGGTGCGCAAGTACGTGAACCCGCGGCTGTCGCGCTATGCCGACGTCAGCGCCTCGGTGGCCTGCGTCGGCGCCGCCGGGCCGCATGCGCGGCAGGTGCTGGCCCACGCACTTGGCTGCTCACCCGCCACCATCGACCTGCTCGCCCCGTTCGCGCATTGCGAGGTGCCGTTCCAGGGCGAGTCCGTCATGGTCGCGAGGGCGGACGATTACGGCGTGGACGGATTCGACTGTTTCGTCGGCACGGCCGTCTCCCCGGCACTGCGCGAGGCGCTCCTGGCATCAGGCGCGGTTCCCGCGTCGCTTGCGGCGCTCGAAGTGCTGCGCATCGAGGCGGGACGACCAGCGTGGGGCGTTGACATGACCGACGATACGCTGCTGCATGAGGCAGGGCTCGACCTGCTCGACGCCGTGTCCTACACGAAAGGCTGCTACACCGGACAGGAAGTCGTGGCACGCGTGCACTTCCGCGGTCACGTCAATCGCGTCCTGCGCGGACTGCGGCTCGCATCGCCGCCGGAGGGTGAGACGCGTGTGTTCGCCGGCGACGCCGACGTGGGCGACGTACGCTCGCGCGCCGTGTCGCCGCGCCTCGGCGCCATCGCCCTGGCCATGGTGCGCCGAGCCGTGGAGCCCGGCACTGTGGTGACCGTGCGGTCGGCGAGCGGTGACGCGTCGGCCACCGTCGGCGCGCTCCCCTTCCCCGCGTGAGCCTCGCGCTCATCACCGGCGCGAGCGGCCTCGTCGGCTCGCACCTCGTGGAGCGCTTGCGGCGCGACGGATGGGCGCTGCGCGCGCTGGTGCGCGACCGCGCAACGGCTGCGTGGCTTTCGGCGCAGGGCGTTGCGCTGCGGGACGGCGACACGCAGGACGCCGCGACTTTTTGTCGCGCGGCGGAGGGGGCGCAGGTCGTCTTCCACTGCGCGGCCGCCATCACGCCGCGCGGTGGATGGGAGGCGTATCGCGCGCCGAACATCGACGGCACCGCAAACGCGGTGGACGCCGCCGCGCGTGCGGGAGCGCGACTGCTGCACCTGAGCTCGGTGGCCGTCTACGGACCCGAGGGTCGATACACGCTGGCGCGTGGTGAGGGGCTTCAGGAGTTGCAGCCGCTGCATCCCATTCCCCGGCAGTGGTGGTACGCACGCTCCAAGCGCGAGTCGGAGGCGCTGGTGATGGATGCCCATCGCGCCGGACGCGTGTGGGCCACCGCCGTGCGGCCCTGCGTGATCTACGGGCCGCGCGACCGCCAGTTCATCCCGCGCGTTGCCGCCGTGCTGCGCCTGCCGGTCGCGCCGCGCATTGGCAATGGCCGCGCCGTGCTGTCCATCGTGCATGCGCGGAGCGTCGCCGAGGTGGCCGTGCGCGCCGTCACCAGCGAGATCGCGGGTGGCCGGGCATACAACGTCACCAACGATGCGCCGCTTTCCGTGCGCGACTTCTACGAGGCCGCGCAGGAGGGGCTCGGGTTACGCGCGCGATGGCTGCCGATTCCCGGGTCAGTCGTGCAGGCGGCGATGGGCGGCCTCGGGGCTGCGCTGCGCGCGCTGCGCATTCCGGGATCCTGGGTGCTCAGTGCGCGTTCGCTGGATTTCCTGCTGCAAGACAATCCCTTCTCCAGCGAGCGAGCGCGCATCGAGCTCGGCTGGACGAGCACCGTGGACTCACGCGCGGCGGTCGTCGAGGCATTCAGGGACTGCGTGGCACGCTGACAGGTGAACGCTCGGGTCATCGGGAGTAGGAGAGGATACCTCGTCGATGGTCATGCCGGGCACACCAACAACACGCGGGCGCGACTTTTCGTCGCGCCCGCGTGCTACAAACCGGAAACCGTGATTACGGCTTCTTGGTCGTGTCGGCGGCCGGAGCAGCCGTCGAATCCATCTTCATCGTGTCCGCCGCAGGGGCGGCAACAGCAGCCGAATCAGCAGCCGGGGCGGCGGCCGGAGCCTCTTCCTTCTTGGCGCAGGCGGCGAGCACGAGCACAGCAGCGACGAGGGCAATGCGCTTCATTGAGATAATCTCCACAGGAGGGACACTTAAGGCACAGCGCGAGACTGCGCCTTGGTACGCAGTGCTCGAACGCGCTGAATTTACGGAACAAGGATGCCTCGTCAAGGCACATGGCATGCGCACGCGTCCGGCGCGCATGCCGATGCCAGGCGACGCATCTCGCTCCGCCTTCGGTGCCGACCAACACGCGGTCCCGTCACGCATCGGATCGTACCAAAGTCTAGCGATGTAAGATACGATCTAACTGCCTATAACGCAACTAGTTGCGTCAGAAGCACCTGAAGCCGGGCCTGCCGGAGAGCCCAGTCGGCCCCTATCTTGGACGATCCCCCCTCGGATTGGGGGCGTCCGACCCCTCCTTTCTCCCCAGACCACGCGACGTGGCCGATACTGCCGTCCAGACCGTCCCGGGCGCCTGCCCCCACGATTGTCCCGACACCTGCGCGATGATCACGACCGTCGAGGACGGCCGCGCCATCCGTGTGCAGGGAGATCCGGATCATCCATTCACGGCTGGCTTTCTCTGCGCCAAGGTTAACCGCTACCTCGAGCGCACCTACCACCCCGACCGGCTCCTCCACCCGCTGAAGCGCGTGGGAAAGAAGGGGCGCGGCGAATTCGAGCGCGTAAGCTGGCATGAGGCGCTGCACGACATCGGCACTCGGCTGCGTGCCATCGCCGATGGGCCACACGGACCGCAGGCCATCCTGCCGTACTCGTATTGCGGCACCATGGGGATGCTGCAGGGCCAGTCCGTGGACCGCCGCTTCTTCCATGCGCTCGGCGCGTCGAAGCTGGACCGCACGATTTGCAGCACGGCGGGAGCGTGGGGCATGCGCATGACGGTGGGCGCGAGCATTGGCGCCGACGCGGAGGGAATTCCGTCGAGCGACCTCGTGGTGCTGTGGGGAACCAACACGCTCACCTCCAACCCGCACCTCTGGCCGTTCGTGCGGCAGGCGCGCGCGAAGGGCGCGCGCGTGCTCTGCATCGACCCGATACGCACGCGCACGGCCGACCAGTGCGATGAGTGGATTCCCATTCGGCCCGGCACCGACGCCGCGTTGGCGCTGGCCATGATGCACGTGATCTTCGCCGACGGACTGCAGGACGACGACTACATCGCGCGATACACGCTCGGCGCCGAGCAGCTGCGTCTGCGCGCGCAGGAGTATCCCCCGGAGCGCGTCGCGTCGCTAACGGGTCTCGGGGAAGATCGCATCGTGGCGCTGGCGCGCGAGTACGGGGGCGCCAAGGCCGCCTTCCTGCGCATCAACTACGGGCTCCAGCGGCACGGTGGAGGCGCCATGGCGGTGCGCACCATCGCGTGCCTCCCGGCCGTGACGGGACACTGGCGGCGTCCTGGCGGCGGCGTACAGCTCTCCACGAGCGCCAACTTCAAGTACAACACGGCGGCGCTGGAACGCCCGGCGCTCTCGCCGGAGGTCCGGACGATCAACATGATCCGCCTGGGCGAGGCACTCACCCGCACCGACGCCGGTGTCGGCGGCCCGCCCGTGCAGGCGCTCGTCGTGTACAACTCCAATCCCGCCGCCGTGGCGCCGGATCGCAACCGGGTGCTCACCGGGCTTCGACGCGAGGATCTCTTCACGGTCGTGCTCGAGCACTTCCAGACCGATACGGTGGACTTCGCCGACTACGTGCTCCCGGCCACGACGCAGCTGGAACACTGGGACGTGCATTTCGCGTACGGACACCACTACGCCACCCTCAACCGACCCGCCATCGCCCCGCTGGGCGAGTGCAAGCCCAACACGCAGATCTTCCGCGAGCTGGCCGCGCACACGGGCCTGCGTGATGCGGCGTTCTCGGACGACGACGACGCGCTGCTCCGGCAGGCACTGCAGACGACCGACCCGAAGATGGCGACCGTCACGTACGACGCCCTGATGGCGCACGGCTGGGTGCGGCTCAACGTGCCAACGCCGTACCTGCCGTACGCCGAGGGCGGGTTTCCGACGCCAAGCGGCAAGTGCGAGTTCTACTCGGCGCGCATGGAGTCGATGTTGCTGGACCCGCTGCCGGCGTTCACGCCGCCGCACGAGTTTCCGGAGGAGGTACCCGAATTGGCGGCGCGTTTCCCGATCACGCTCATCTCCTCGCCTCGGCACCAGTTCCTCAATTCGACGTTCGTGAACATCGCCTCGTTGCGGCGCGACGCGGAGCCCGAGGTGACGCTGCACCCGACGGACGCAGCGCCCCGCGACATTGCCGACGGCGCGACCGTCGTGATCTTCAACGACCGCGGCGCGTTCTCCGCCGTAGCGCGTGTGTCGGAAAGCGTGCGCCCGGGCGTGGCGTGGGCACCGAGTGTCTGGTGGGGCAAGCTGACGAGCGACCACCACAACGCCAACGAGACCACGTCGCAGCGCACCACCGACATGGGCGGCGGGCCGGTCTTCTACGACAACCTAGTGGAGATCGCGCCGGCGGGGTGAGAGCCGCACGTCTCATTGGCCGGGTTGCGGGTTCGTTCAAACGCCTTGCCGCGGATTACGCGGATGGGGGCGCGGATTACGCGGATCGTTCTTGGGGGTTCCCCCCAACGCCCTATCCGTGTTCATCCGGCCCTTCCGCGTAATCCGCGGCAATGCAGTTCGCAGTTTTCCGCCACGCTGCGAAGACTTTCGGTGCCGCACGGGGGATGAGCCCGTGGCATCTTGCCGCAACGGAACCTCGCGGAGGCAGCGGTGTCGGAATCGGAACTGCTCGAGGCGGTGACGACGCGGAAGATCATCGGGGCCTTCTACCACGTCTATAACCAGCTCGGCTACGGGTTCGCCGAGTCGGTCTATCAACGGGCACTGGCGCGCGTACTGGAACGCACGGGAAGTCAGGTCAGTCGAGAGTGGCTTGTCCGCGTCGTCTTCGAGGACGAGGTCGTCGGCGAGTTCCGTCTTGACCTCGTGGTAGAAGCGCGCGTCGTGGTCGAGATCAAGGCGGTTGAGCACTTCCATCCAGCGCACGAGAGCCAACTGCTCAACTATCTGCGCGCTTCAGGCCTCGAGGTGGGGTTGTTGCTCAACTTCGGGCCGAGGGCCGCCTACCGTCGGTTGGTCGTGACGCGCAGCGCAGACCTGGGCTATGCCGCGTTGCGCAACTCCGGGTAGCGCCGGAATGCCCACGCCGCGTAGACACCCATCACGGCGGCCATGCCGCCGATGGCCCAGGCGGCACCCCATTCGCGCGCGATCAGACCGCTCACGGTCGAACCGATCGGGTTGGTGCCGATGTACACGGCCACGAAGATCGAGATGACGCGTCCGCGCAGCACATCGGGAGCGGCCGACTGCAGCAGGCCGTTGATCACGGCGCTCTGCACGACCATGCAAACGCCGACTCCGAAGAGCAGCACGCCCGTGACCACCTGCAGGCGCGACAGGCTGACCAGCACCAGCAGCAGGGGGAAAGCCAGTGATGAGACCATGAGCGCCTGCTGGCGCTGGAGCCGCTGCCCGGACGCGGCGAGCCACAGTGCACCGAGCATCGCTCCCGCCCCGACGCAGGTCATCAGCGCGCCGTAGCCGCCGGCGCCCAGCCCGAGCACGTCGCGCGCGAGCACCGGCATGAGGGTGAGCACCGGGATGCCGAGCAGCGAGAAGACGGTGGTCACCTGCATGAGCACGGAGGAGAGCCGGTGCGAGCGCACGTGCGTGATGGCCTCGCCCAGTGCGTGCAGCGCGCGGCCGGCCGGGGCCACCGGCAGCCTGGGCAGGCGGATAAGCGAGAGGCTCGCCAGCACCGCGAGGTAGGACAGGGCATTGATGCCGAAGCACCAGGCAATGCCGTAGCGGGCAATGACGATGGCGGCCAGCGACGGCCCGGCGATGCGCGCGAAGTTGAAGCCGCTGGAGTTGAGCGCAATCGCGTCGATGACGTGCTCCTTGCCCACCATCTCGATGAAGAGCGACTGCCGCGCCGGAATCTCGAACGCGGCGATGATGCCGCCGAGCAGGGCAAGGGCGATGAGCCACCCGATGGTCATGTGCCCCGACCACGTGAACCACCAGAGCAGCGCGGCTTCGACGAGCATGAGCGCCTGCGCGATGGCGACGATGCGGAGCCGGCGAAAGCGGTCGGCGATCAGCCCGCCGGGAAGCGACAGCACGAGGATGGGCAGCGTGCCCGCGGCCGCGACCACGCCGACGAGGAACGCGTCGTTGGAGAGCTGCAGCGCCAGCCAGCCCTGCGCCACCTGCTGCATCCACGTGCCGATGAGCGACGTCGTCTGCCCGGCGAAGAAGATCCGGAAGTTCGGGGAGTGCGAGAGAACCCGGAACGGGTTGAGCGACGTGCGCACGGACATCGCCCAAAGATCGCGACGCGGCGTCGCGAATGACAGAGTGTGCGCGCGCCGCGCGGACGTCGCCGCACGGACGTCGCTTGATGCCGCGTACGTACTCCCGTACACTTCGCATCATGCTCTCCGCGCTCTCGGCGGCCGTGCTCGGGTTCCTGCTCGGGCTGCGGCATGCCACCGATGCCGACCACGTCGTCGCCGTCACGGCGATCGTGGCGCGCGAGCGCACGATGCGGCGCGCGGCATGGATCGGCGCGCTCTGGGGCATCGGGCACTCCATCACCGTCTTCGCCGTCGGCGGCGCGCTCATCGCCTTCCGCGTCGTCATCCCGCCGCGCGTTGGCCTGATGCTCGAGTTCGGGGTGGCGATCATGCTGATCTTCCTCGGATTCAGCAACCTGCGCGGCGGCGCGCCGGTGACACCGTACGGCCATACGCATGAGTTCGACCACCGGCGCCCGCTGATCATCGGCACGGTGCATGGACTCGCCGGCTCGGCGGCCGTGGCGATTCTCGTGCTGGCGGCCATCCCGCAGACGCTGTGGGCGTTCGCCTACCTCATCGTCTTCGGCGTGGGGACCATCGCCGGGATGATGCTGGTGACCGTGATCATCGCCGCGCCGGCGATGTACGCCAGCGAACGGGTGGCGCGGATGCACCTCGGCATTCGCCTGGCCGCGGGCGCGCTGAGCCTGGGATTCGGCCTGCTGCTGGCCCGTGAGCTGATTGTGCACGGCGGCCTGCTGTCGGCGGCGCCGACGTGGAGCCCGAAGTAGGCGCCCCGGCGTCCGTCAAGCTCGGCCGCGACGACGATTGGCGCGCTTGCCCTGTCCTGCCCTGACCGGCTATTCGCCGTTCTTCGTGGGCTTGTTGCGCTCCTTGCGCGTCTTGTGTTCGCCGGTGGGAATGCGATGCGCCCCCGTGGCCATCCAGTGCGGGCGCGGCAGCGTGGTTCCGCTCCAGACGCTGTACAGGCGCGACCCGACGGCCACGCTGACCGACGCGATGACCGCCAGCGGGCTGTAAATCTTCTCAAGGAGGATGAAGACCACTGCGCCGGCGAAGGCCGACGTTGTGTAGAGCGTCGTGCCGTGCCGGAAGACCACCGGGATCTCATTGACCAGCAGGTCGCGCATGATGCCGCCGCCCGTGGCGGTGACCACGCCCATCAGCACGGCCACCGCCGAGGGCAGGCGCAGCTCGAGCGCCATGGTGACGCCGACGACGCTGAAGAAACCGAGCCCGAGTGCGTCCACGAGCTCGCCTCGCGCCACGAGCCGGCGCGAGAAGTCGTGCACGCGCTTGCTGTACACGAACGGGATGCACAGGGCGAAGATGATGATGAGGTGCTCCCAGCGGCTCACCCAGAAGAACGGACGCCGGTCGAGCAGGACGTCGCGGATGGTGCCGCCACCGAAGGCCGTGACCACGGCGAGCGCGTACGTGCCCACGAAGTCGAGGTTCTTCTTGGCGGCCGTGATCATCGCCGACAGCGCGGCGAGCACGACGGCGATGACCTCGAAGATCAGGACGGGGGAGACACCCTTGAACATGAGAAGAAGGAGGGGGGGTCAGGGTGTGGAAAGGGGGCGGGGGCCTGGACGGCACCGACGACTCTTCAAGCTAACCCTCCCGGGCTGGTGGGACAGGCGCGGCCGTACTGGTAGCTTTCCAGCGCATGCCTGCCCCCCGCTCCACGCCTCGCTCAGCCGGGCCACGGCTCGTCACACCGCCAACGGCCGCGCCGCCCAAGGCCACGCCGCCCAAGCCCCGGCGTATCACGCCGCGCCGTGCGGCGGCACTGCCGACGCCGGAGGTCGCCCGCGAGTTCTCGCGCCGCCTCCGCGCGTGGTTTCGCCGAAACGCGCGCGACCTGCCCTGGCGCCAGACCCGTGATGCGTACCGGATTCTCGTCTCGGAGCTGATGCTCCAGCAGACGCAGGTGTCGCGGGTGCGCGAGTTCTACGACCGCTTCCTCGCCCGCTTCCCGGACCTCGCATCGCTCGCGTCGGCGCGGGAGGCGCACGTCGTCGCGCAGTGGCGCGGCCTCGGCTACTACGCGCGGGCGCGCAACCTGCACAGGCTGGCACGCCGCGTGGTGCGCGAGGAAGTCTCGGTGTACGGAGGCAAGATCCCGTCGGCCGCGGTGGATCTGCGGGCGCTGCCGGGGATCGGCGCGTACACCGCCGGCGCGGTGGCGAGCTTTGCGTACGAACGGCGCGCCGCCCTGGTGGACACCAACGTGGCCCGCGTGCTGAAACGCTGCTTCGCCCCGACGCTCAATCCGAAGCGCGCCCGCGACCTCGCGAGGCTGTGGGTGATCGCCGAGGCGGTGCTCCCGCGCACCGGGCGCGCCGGCTGGACGCACAACCAGGCCCTGATGGAGCTCGGGGCGCTGGTGTGCACGGCGCGGGTCAAGCGCTGCGGAAAGTGCCCGGTGCGGACACTGTGCAAGTCGAGGACGACTGAGGATATGGACCCAGGATTGCGATAGAGGATTCCGATTCAGGATCACGATCAGCGATTGGGGGACGCCGAGTCATCGGCGCCCCCAATCGTCCATCGGAATCAGGAATCGATGTCCGGGATCGTGATCCTGAGTCCATATCCTCTTTCTTACTTCGTGATGCGGTGCTTGTAGTCCAGCGTCGACTTGTACGGCCGCTCGCCGTAGCCGGTGTAGATCTGCCGCGGACGGGCGATCTTCTGCTCCTTGTCCAGCAGCAGCTCCTCCCACTGGGACATCCACCCCGCCGTGCGCGCGATCGCGAACAGCACGGTGAAGTAGTCCGTCGGGAAATGCAGGGCGCGGTAGATCAGGCCGGTATAGAAGTCGACGTTCGGGTAGAGCTTCCGCTTGATGAAGTACTCGTCGCTGAGCGCGATGCGCTCGAGCTCGACGGCGATCTCCATGTCCTTGCTCATGCCGGTGATCGCGAGCACCTGGTCGCAGAGCCCCTTCACGATCTTGGCGCGCGGGTCGTAGCTCTTGTAGACGCGGTGGCCGAAGCCCATGAGCTTGTGTTCGCCCTTGCCGCTCTTCACGCTCTCGATGAATGCCGGGATGTTGTTCGGGTGGCCGATCTCCTCGAGCATGCGCAGCACCGCCTCGTTGGCGCCGCCGTGCAGCGGGCCGTAGAGCGCGTTGATGCCGGCCGAGACCGCCGAGTACGGATCGACGTGCGACGAGCCGACGGCGCGCACGGCATTGGTCGAGCAGTTCTGCTCGTGGTCGGCGTGCAGGATGAACAGCACGTCGATGGCGCGAGCAAAGACCGGGTTGGCCTCGTACTTGGGCTCCGACATGCGCGCAATCATCGAGAGGAAATTCTCGGCATACGGCAGCGAGTTGTCGGGATAGACGAGCGGGAGCCCTTTCACGTGGCGATACGCGAACGCCGCGATGGTGGGCATCTTCGCCAGCAGGCGCACGAAGGCGATGTCGCGCTCCACGGGATCGTGAATCGACTTCGCCGTGGGATAGAACGACGACAGCGCCGAGACGCCGGCGGCCAGCATCGACATCGGGTGCGCGTCATAGCGGAACCCGGTGAGGAACTGCTTGATGTTCTCGTGCACGTACGTGTGGTACGTGATGTCCGCCACCCACTTGTCGTACTCCTTCTGGGTCGGCAGCTCGCCGTGGCGCAGCAGCCACGCCACCTCGAGGAACGAGGCCTTCTCCGCCAACTGCTCGATGGGATAGCCGCGATAGCGCAGGATGCCCTTGTCGCCATCGATGAAGGTGATCGCCGACCGGCACGACGCGGTGTTCATGAACGCCGGATCGTAGCCCATGATCCCGAAGTCCTCGGGCTTGACCTTGATTTGCTTCAGGTCGGCGGTGCGAATGGTCTCATCCGTGATCGGGGCGTAGTACACCTTGCCGGTGCGCGAGTCCTTGATCTCGAGATGATCTCCAGCGGGCGGCCCCTTGGCCGCATCGGTCGAACCAGACATGGTCGTCTTCCAGAACCCGAGAAATGGAGTCCGCGCCGGCGCGCATGCGCGCGGCCGTGCGGCCTCGGTCAGTAATGAGGGAGCAGGCGTGAACCCACTCCGGTGGACATGTGCACCAACTCAGGCGCGAGCATCGCGTGTGATCCATGAAGCTACTGCTTTGGCGCGCAATGCCCTATGATGAACGGCGCGCACCCGGAGAACGTTACTCGTTACCGGCGCTTCGCGGAGGGGCAACTTACCCGACATGGCCATCCTCAATCCGGCTGACGTCCCCGACCTTGCGCCGATGCGATTGGCGCTCGTTGCCCTCGCGGCGGCGGGCGGCGGCGCGGTCAACGCTATCGCCGGCGGCGGCACCCTGCTCACCTTTCCGGCCCTCATTGGGCTCGGCGTGCCGCCCCTGATCGCCAACGCCACGAGCACCGTTGCCCTCTGGCCGGGGACGCTCACGAGCTTCTGGGGCTACCGCGACGCTCTGCGCGGGGCGCGCGCCTGGACGGTCCGCTGGGCCCTGCCCAGCCTGCTCGGCGGGATTACCGGGGCCGTCCTCCTTCTCTGGACACCGGAGCGGAAATTCGCTGACAGCGTCCCGTGGCTGATCTGGGGGGCCACGCTGCTCTTCATCGGTCAGGAATCCGTGATGCGCTGGGCCGTGGGCCACGCGCGGCCCGTGCCGGAGGACGCGAATCTCGCACCGCCGGGCGGCGGGTTCCTCATCTACCAGTTCTTCGTCGCGGTGTACGGCGGCTACTTCGGTGCGGGCGCGGGGATCCTGATGCTCGCCGCGCTCGGCATGATGGGGCTCACGAACATCCACACGATGAACGGGCTCAAGAACTGGGGCGGCCTGAACATCAACATCGTCGCGGTGCTGATTTTCGCGGTGAGCGGCATCGTCGACTGGCCCGTGGCGCTCGTCATGGCCGTTGGCGCCGCGATTGGCGGCGTCATCGGGGCGCGGATGGCGCAGCGGGTGAGACAGCACTGGGTGCGGCGCGCCATCATCGGCATTGGCGTTGGCAGCGGAGCCTGGTTGCTGCTGGAGCGGCTGGCCGGATGACGACAGCGACCCGCCCTGAGCGCACGCGCGCGCCCGAGCTCATCGTCCGCGTCGCGACGCTGAGCGCCGAGGCGGCCCTCCAGCTGCTCGAGTCGAAGCGCGAGGGGCTCCGCGACGAGGAAGTCGAGCTCCGGCGCGCAAAGTGGGGCGCCAATGAAGTGGCGCATGAGCGTGCGCCGGCCTGGTACGCCCAGCTCGCGCACGCCACGGCGAACCCGTTCAACCTCCTGCTCCTTGTGCTCGCCGCGCTGTCGTGGTTCACGGGCAACAGCGAAAGCGTCGTGGTCATCGGGCTGATGGTCGTGGTGAGCGTCGGCCTGCGGTTCGTACAGGAATACCGGTCAAACCAGTCGGCCGAATCCCTGCGCGCACTCGTCCGCACGAGCGCCACGGTGGAGCGTGACGGCGATGAGTTCCCCGCTGGTGCGACGTCCGCAGCGCGGCGTCGCGAGATCCCGATGAGCGAGCTCGTCCCCGGCGACATCGTCTACCTGTCGGCGGGCGACATGGTCCCGGCCGACGTCCGGCTGCTGGTCGCCAAGGACGTGTTCGTCGCCCAGTCGGCGCTGACGGGTGAATCGCTGCCAGTGGAGAAGAGCGACGCGATCGTCGGCGCAGCCCCGGCATCCGCGCTCGAGTTGCCCACCATCTGTTTCATGGGCACC
>PNKL01000008.1 GCA_013822425.1 Gemmatimonas sp. | reverse complement strand
GTGAGAAATGTTGTCGCGTTGTTGAGCAGATCGTTGACGCCCCTGCGCCCACCGTGTCGGGGGAGGCGGTGGCGGAGAGCTTGGAGAAGGTCTTGCGCGACACCGCGAAGTACGCGGCGATGCTCGCGCGGGATGAGTATGTCGCCAACTTCAGCGACAAGGCTCGCGGCGTCGACCACGTTGTGCTTCCGCTCGGCAATCCGGACGCGATTACACGGCTGCTCCGCGACCTAGAAGCGTGGGGCTTCGGGATGGGGCAGGCCGCGCCGGAATCGAGCGAGCTGTTGTCGTGGGCTGAGCGTGCAACTGCCGCTCGCAACAAGCTTATGGCGCACTTCGACGCTCTCACCAGCGATGCGTGACCTTCCTGCCCTCGCGGAGCGTATCGACCGCGCCCGAAACTCCTTGAGCCGCATCCACGTCAAGACGCGAGACGTTGGCAGGTGCGTGCTGTGCGAGGGACGGACAAGCAGTGGCATGGACAAGCTCTGTCCCAAGTGTGCAGACGCGGAGCTGCGCGACGTGGCTTCCATTCTCGCTGCCCAGACGCAGGGCGGGTCCGACACATGAGTGCGACGATGCACGGGGCTTCGGAACAGGGCGCGCGGGACGCACGCGCGAAACGACGTCGGTATGCGGTGCGCATCGACGGCACCCATTCGACGTATCTCTCGTTTGCGCGTGGCCGCGAACCGATGGAAGTTCCGCGCCGATGGGCCACGACCTACGCCACACGCGGTGGCGCGCGCCGCGGCGCTGCTGCGCACGGCCGGAAGGCTGCTCCCGACCGAGAGTCCTTCTTCAACGATTGGAGATTCGAGCGCGAAGCCGATTGCTGGGTCGAGGTGTACTGAGCACCCTAGCGCCGCCGCCGTGGCACCACGGGTTGGTTGCCTTACACTCAGCCTCATCCCATGACTGACTTTCTCCGCCTCCCGTCGTGGGAGGTTCAGGTGGTCCATGAGTCCGCCGCCGGCTATCGCGTAGACGCCACGTACACAGGACAGCCGACCTGCTGCATCAAGTGCGGGGCGGATGACGAGCTGTACCGACACGGAACCATCACACAGGCCATCAACGACACCACCCACAGCGGCAAGCCGGTGGTCATCGACTGGGCCCGACAGCGCTACCGCTGTCGGGCCTGTGGCAGCACGTTCCTCCAACCCAGCCCGGACATCAACGACCGCCACCTGATGACCGTGCGGCTGGTCCAGCACATCGAGAAGGGCGGTCTGCGGCGCACCTACGTGGCGGTCGCGGAGGAGGTTGGGGTCTCGGAGGGCACAGTCCGCAACGTCTTCCGGGCCTATGCCGAGCGCATGGAGGCCGACCACGTCTTCGAGGCCCCCGAGGTGCTGGGCATCGACGAGCTGCACATCCGGGGCCGGGCGCGCTGCATCCTGACGAACATCAAGGACAAGGTGATCCTCGACTTCCTTGAAGACCGCACCAAGGATGTCGTCTACCGCGCCCTGCTGCGCCTGGAGCAGCGCGAGCGGGTCCAGATCGTGGCGATGGACATGTACCGGCCCTATCTGACCGTGCAAAAGGCGGTGTTCCCGAAGGCCATCGCGGTGGTGGACAAGTTCCACATCCAGCGCATGGCCTCCCAGTCGCTCGACTCCCTGCGGAAGCTGGTCGGCAAGGGTGTGTCGCGCCGTCGCGGGGCCTACATCAAGCGCAATCGCTATGTCCTGCTGGCCCGTCCCGGCACCCTGACCGACGCCCAGAAGTTCCTGCTCGACGAGTGGCTGACCGAGATCCCGGCGCTGCGGTCGGCCTACGACCTCAAGGAGCAGTTCTACGACATCTGGGAGGTGAAGGGGGTCACCGCCGCCAAGAAGGCCCTGTACGCCTGGAGGGAGGCCGTCCAGTCCGCCAACCAGACCCACCTGTTCAAGCCGCTGCTGACCGCCTCGGCCAACTGGGAGCCGGAGATCCTCAACTTCTTCGCGACGGCGGGCGTCACCAACGCCTTCACCGAGGCCATGAACCGCACCCTCCGTGATGTGGACCGCGCCGGGCGGGGCTACTCGTTCGAGGCCCTGCGCGTGAAGGCCCTGTTCTCTCATGGCGTGGTCACCAAGCGCCGCCCCGCCCGCCTCGGACTGGAGCGCCGCGACGTCAGCGGGATGATGGCGTACCGCGCCAACACGATGGGCCTGCGGCTCCCCCCGATGGAGATGGCCGTGTCCCTTGGCATCCCACTTTCCACATTCGCCAAAGCGTTGAAAGAGCGTCTCACCTAACACTGTTTCCACACTCTTTTACGCAGAGCCGAAGATGCTCGCCTACCACCGGCGCTACAACGCCGAGCGTCGGGCGGCGAAAGCGTTGGCGGCGAAGATGGCGTACCGCGAGGCGAACCCGCTGCCACAGCCGGTCTGCCGCGAGTGCCGGCGCAACATCCCGTTCCATGTGCACGGCGAACGTATCTCGCTCGACCACGGTACGGCGGGGATGCGGCCACCCTCGCGTTGCATCTTCTGCGCCGTGCGGCGGAATAGGTACGAGGTGCGCGCCGCCGTCGCCCAGTGGATCCGTCGGGCGGATCGCGAAATCGCGGCGGGTCCTCCTCCAAAGCCGAAGCGGGTGCGGCCATGGACGCCCCGGCAGCGGAGCACGCGCCACAATGCGGCCGGCGAGCGCCTGTGCTGGACGGAGACCTGCGTGACGGTCGTGCGCGGCCGCGAGAAGAAGTGCGCGGCCTGCAAGGCGCGCGAGGCCGCGAATGCGGCCCGATTGCTGGCGGCACATACTGGGCGTGGACGACGCACGGATCTCCAATCATCCCGGTGGGTCGCGTGATCCGTCCGGAATGCAATCGCTTGGGTCGCTGACATGATGCACGACCAGTTCAGGGAGCACATGCAGTGTCGCCTGGCGCGCTTGCGCCGCGACGTCGCCCTCGAGAAGGCGACCTAGGAGCACTGGAAAAGCACGCATCCGGCCGCGACGCCTTTCGACACCAAGGAGAAGGGACGGTGTCTCGAGGTGGGTCCGCTTGACTACCAGTTGCTCCTTCAGGACGGAGTGCAACGCCAGCGCGGACACGCGCCGATCAGAGCGCGCAAGGGGCGCTCGAAGACGACCGTCTCGCGCGGGCTGTTCGCAACGATGATAGGACGGTAGCCCGGAGCGTGATCGTATCGTTTTACCGCCTCTACTCGCGGTGCGCTATCCTCTCGGCAGGGCACGGAGTACTGTGGGCCGTGGCCGATGTCGTTGCGCAACGAGAGGGTGGTGCCCTGGGGCAGGTCTCGCTGCTGTCTACCGGAGGTCGTTCGATGGAGTTGTCCGTGCACACGCCACCGTTCTCGCCCGTTGAAGGGACCGTGACGATTCCTTTCCTCCCGGACTACCCGCTTCAGGTGGGCACGCTTGAGCGTCGCCGCGACGACCGGGTGGCCTTGATTCCTCCGGAGATCCCGATGTATCGGCAGGTGCTGACGGCGCTTCGGGCGATGCCGGCGGCGCCCGATGACTTCCTCTTGCCGAAGCCCTTGGCGGTCGCAACGGCCGGTATCCTCGTGCGCTGGGGGTCGTACTTCGCTGTGCTTTGTGAACGCACCAGCACGGGCGCCGCTCTTCGACACCGAGGCGCTTGCGAGCTGCCCGCCGGCATCGCCGATGCAGAGATGTGTCGCATGAATCTCGAGGTGAGCGCCGGGCTAGAGGAGTGGCTCTCGCTTGCGCGATACGAGTCGCGCGAGTTCACAGAGATGGCAAGGCGCGCGTTGCAGTACCTGCCGCACCCGGTCCTGCGGCTGCGTCGTGCAGCTCGTCTGCGTGCCGACGTTTTCGGGCCGCCGCTTCTTGCCACGCCTCGCGTGACGCCATCGTTCGATCAGATGCGGCGCCTGGCGAACCATGTGGCGCTCTACTGCTGGCGCAACGGCTTGATCGAAGACATGCACGCCGGCGCGATGCGGGGACTTCTCGCTGCGCGGCAAGAGGGGCAGGTCTTGCGGGACGTCGGGGAGCGCCTTGCGGGCGTGCTCACCGCGCTGGGGCCGTTCGATGACATGATTTCGCCCGATTGGGAGGAGGCGACCGAGATGCTGTTGTCCCTCGGTTTTGCCGGCGAACCGGACTGGTCAGAAACTGTCACCGGGAGCGACATCGTTTGGCCCGCCGGAGCTGCGTGGCCGGAACCTCCGGAGGTTGCGGCGTGTGCGCTCAGCCGGTAGTGCGATACGACTCGTCGGTCCCCTAGATGCGCATACGCACGACGTTGCTGCTGCGTGGTGGAGCAGGTCGTAGGCTCGTTGTGACCAGACGAACGAACTGAACCAACGCACGGGCGGCTCATGGTATGAGAGGGGTCCAGCTCGCCGTGCGAAGACACTTGAAAGCAGCACGAGCGTCGTGCGTTTGCTGAGGATAGGTGAGTATGCGCGTTGTCGTGTTGGATACCGAGATTGGTCGGATCGAAGTCGGCGCATACCCGGCGGATTGTATCGTGCTCGCGGGGGAGTCGAGCACGCCGTGCTATCTCGAACGCGGTCGTCTGCTGCGCGACGCCGTGGCCGGCTTGGTGAAGTCACCATTCGCGCAGGTGGTGACGCGTCGGCAGCTGTACAAGCCGTATGCCCTGCACGTCTCGTCGGTTCCCGAAGGGACGCGATCGTCAGTGCTTGGCAGCGGGTGGAAACCTCCGGCAGGTAGCTCCCTGGTGGAGGTCCCTGCACCGCTCCTCAGGTCTTGGGGTGCCGCGATTGCTGGTCAGTTGGACGCGACCTTCAGCCCCGAGCGTGCACAGGCCGCGTTGGGGGATGTCGCCGAGCGCGATGGGTGGTTCGACCGCTCCGGATTCGCCACGATTCGCCGTGTGGATAGTGCGCAGAAGTGGATGCGGCCAGAGCATCGGGCGGCGCTTCTCGGTGAGTGCGATGCGGGAGGAGCGCTGACCATGCGGGACCTGTATCTGTCGCTGGGTGCGGTCCCGCTGGATTCCTGCGGACGCGTGCTGGAGGAAGACGCCGAGCGCGACGCGCACCCGGTTTGGTGTCGCCCACGGTTCCGGGTAGCGAACACCACGGTCGGCAGTGTCGCGATGTTAGCGCGCGTGCCCGCCGTGGTGTCGGAAGACCGGATGCTTCCGACCCTGCACCTCGCCGCAGACCACGTCGAGACGGTGGACGATGTGGTCTGCGCTGAGCGATGGCGCCTAGAGACCGATGATGGGACTGTCGTCGCTCCCCTGGGCGCGTTCATCCCTCGGCATCCTGTCAGCATGCCTTTCACGCCGCGGGAGAAGGAGATCAAGCTCGCGGGGCAGACACTTGAGACCGGCTCGTATCTGGCGTCGCCTGCTCCGTGGCCGATGGAGCACCTTGTCGCCGGCTTTCCGGAACTGGCCGAGGTCCCAGCCGAGCACCCGTTGTTGATGGTGCTTCCCGTGCGTGCGGCGGATGCCATGGCGTTCCTGGAGACGGAGCCGGATGTGTTCGATGCGCTGGCGATCTTGAGCCAACGCACGCTGGCGTCGATGCATGGACGAGAGACGAGCGAGGCGCGGGCGAATGCGGTACGCCGGCAGGCGATACACCTCGCCAGCATGGCACTGGGGTGCGCACCTGACACCCCGGAGGTTGCAACCTTGGTGACCACCCTGACGAGACTATGTCGCGAGACGCCGGCGACGGGCGCCCGTGTGTTCGACCCTGCCTGGCGCATCCTGAATCACCTGACACAGGAGCGGGCGCGTCGCGCTGAGGAGCCGGGGATGCCCGTCGGGTGGGGTGCACGAAGTGAGCTAAGCGAAGCGGCGAGGAATGACGACGGGATCCGCCCACGGATCGCCGAACCCCCGGGCGAGGAGCGTCGGAAGGAAGGGGGCGTGCATGGCCGCCAATAGACGTCGGAGGCGGAAGCTTGGCGTGGTCGCGGCGGGCGACGTCCGGCACGGTTGGGTGGCAGCCGCAAGTGGGTTGGCAGGCACCCGAGCCCCGGTCTTCGTGCGAGAGTACGGGCGATGGACCGCTCGCGGAGGGGTCGGTATTCCCGCATTGGATGCGGCGTGGAAGCGTATCGCGGCGGTGGCAGGCGATGGCGAGAATCCGGACGCCCTAGCACTAGCGTGGCTTGAAGATTACATCGGAGATCTCAGGCGAGACGCGCCGGATGCCGTACCGTCGGTGTCGGAGGCCCTCGGGTCACTGAGCGAGTGGCTCGAGACGCGGGAGAGCTTCCCATTGGCGTGGGAACGGACCGCGCGTTCGACGCGGCTAAGCATACGACGTCCGACGCGTCATCGATTGGCGGCTGATGTGGCAAGTGCCTTTCCGGGTCGGTCGATTTTGGCGGCGCCGGTGCGACGACTCCGGTATTTTGGCCGGGAACCGGTCGGAGCCTGGTTGCTCGCGGACGCAGACGTTCCCTCCGGGTGGCTGGGGCTCTTGGAACATCATTCCTGCGGTGGCTACGAGGCAGGACGCGTTCGACTGACTCCTCTCGGCGTTCGGTGTCTCGCCGCTGATGGCGTGGTACGCAGCTCCTACGAGTTCGAGCGGTTTGACGTCGGTTGCGACGGTCTAGTCGGACGTTTGGGAGAACTCGACTTCGGGAAGCTCGCGGTGCCATCCCTTCACGATCCGACGTACCGCGTGCCTGACCTGCAGCCGGTCGGCGTTGTACCCTACCGCGGTGCGCGGGATACCGACGTGGTGTGGTCGCTCCGCGAATTGCGTCGCATCGAGGCACCGCGCATCGCGGGCGCACTTCCATGCGGTCGCGAGGCCATCCATGCTGAACTGCTGGCGTGGCGGCAGCGGGCCGGCGAGGTACTTCAGCGTCGCATCAGGGATCGAAGCCGTTGGGACGGTCCGCTCTCACACCTCATGGTGCAGATCGCGGCCGGGTCGAAGTTCGTGGTCGGTGAACACCGTCATTCGGGCCGGCGTGAATTCGCGCTGATCGTGCCGCGGTCGGCGCTCGGTGCCGTTCACGCGGCGTTTGGGCGCAAGATGCCGCACGGCATGCGTGACTCGAGCCGTCTTGTCGCGTGCGCGGCATCGGCCATCGATCCGACATTGGTTGACGCCGTGTGGCTCACAGACGGTGGTGCGGCTCCGAAGTTGCAGAGTGGCCAATTCCGGTGTGGCATGGACGGTGCGCTGCTTGGTCTTGCTCAGGTGTCGCGTGCTCCGGACAGGCTCGCTCGGACGTGGCCTCTACCGTCTGATACGCTGGAACCTTTACCGGAGGTCGGATCGGTCGCGGGACGTGTCGGGTACGGTACGGGGGTTCCTCGCCACGGGCTGATGGACAATGGCCGTGAAGTTCGCGACCTCGACGAGCGCTGGGCGGAGATGCTGCGTGTCGCCAGCGCGTACGCGGAGACGCATGGCCACCTGTCGCCCAACAAGCGTGAACGGCCCGAGAACCTCAACCTCTACATGTGGCTGATCAACCAGGAGCGTCGCCTCGACGCGCATAAGCTAGAGGAGGCTCGTCGTGCTGCGTTGGCAGCCATCCCGGCATGGGGGGACCGCTTGCGGCGGCGCGGCAAGGAGCCGTTGCTAGCGGTGCCGGGACGCGTCTATACGACGCGCGAAACAGAACTCGCCGCCGCGGATGCCGTGGACCAGGCGCTGGCCAGCGAGGACGCTGGACTCGAGAACCGGTTATTGCGGCGCTAAGGCCTCTGCGCATGCGCCGCTCGCCCGCTTGTCAGCCACGTACACTATCTCCATGATGCCCTAAATCCCCGGCACATGCGGGACTGGACTGCGCGAATGGAGTGGACGCACCGCGCAACGGTTCAGCGGGGACGATCGTGACCAGCTGGCGTGAGCGACCATGCGCCGTGGCACCGCCGGCCTGACGGTTGCGCTATGCTGTGGACACATCCATCACCGATGACCTGAGAATGAAATTCCTTGGCACCATTCCTGTCCAAGCGCTCACGACGCTTGTTGCCCGACTGCAGGCGATACCGCCGCGAGATTGGACACGCGCCGGTCGTACTATCGTCGAACTTGTTGTCGCTGCGGGGCTTCTCGTCTACCTACGTGTAGCGTGGCTGGTTTTCCATGACGTGTACCGAGTCGTCCGCACGGACTGGCCGATGCTTGGCACGGTCGCAGTCGGCCTACTGATCGCGTTGACCATCGTCGCGTTTGGGCGTTTCATGGACCTCTTCGGTGAAATCGAGAACCTCGAACCGGATCAGTGGTTCCCCGACTCGCGGAGTTTTTCGACATCCATCCGGTCGCTCATTGTCTCGGCCATCCTATTGCATGCGATCGATGTCGTTGCCTCAGACAGTTCCCTGTGGTTGGGTGGATTCGCGCTGTCCCTGTTGCGAGAGATGGTGCGGTTGACGCATCTGATCGGTTTGTCCATCGCGGCATAGGTCACGGCGTAGCGGTGCCACGACCGGGAGCGATTCTGCTCGTTGCAAATCACCTTACGAGGGCGATATGCGGCAAGTGAGTTGAGCAGCGCTTCGCAGGTCTCTGTCACGTGCGAATAAGCGAGTCTTCGAGTCCTGCGAGCCCATCGACGGGCGACGGCGCACGCACCTCCGGCTGGCCGGCACCCTATCCTGACAGGCAGACGGGCGCGATCGACGCCCGATGACTCCCGGAGACGTCGGTGCACGTGCTGCCCGCAGATGCGCAATTGCGAACGGCCATCCTGGCGATCGCGCGGATGGCCGAAATGCGTCACGGGCGCGCGTTGGTCGTCGGTGGGGCGGTGCGCGATGCCTGCCGCCAACTGCCCAGCAAGGACTTCGATATCGAGGTGTACGGCATCGCGCCGGCCGCAGTCGAGTCGATGATCGAGCGTGCCTTCGCCGTGGATCGCGTCGGTCAGGCGTTCGGCATCCTCAAGGTGAAGGGCCTTCCGATTGATGTCTCCCTCCCGCGTCGAGAGTCGAAGTCCGGGCTGGGGCATCGGGGTTTCGAAGTCCTCGCCGATCCGCACATGACCGTCGAGGAGGCCGCCGCTCGTCGCGATTTCACGGTCAACGCCATGGCCTATGACCCGTTGACCGGGGAACTGCTTGATCCGTTTGGCGGGCAGCGGGATCTTGAGCAGGAGGTCCTGCGCCACACGTCGCCGGCGTTTGCGGAAGATCCGTTGCGGGTGCTTCGGGCGATGCAATTCGCCGCACGCTTCAACCTGCGCGCCACCCCGGACACGGTGGCGGCGTGCCGGGCGATGACGCAGGACGAGTTGCCGTGGGAGCGGCTGATGCCCGAGTGGGAGAAGCTCTTGCTCCTGGGGCAGCGGCCGTCCGTGGGTCTCACGCTGCTTCGGGACGCGGGGTGGCTACGGTACTATCCGGAGCTCGATGCGCTGGTCGAGTGCCCGCAGGACCGTGTATGGCACCCTGAAGGTGATGTGTGGGTGCATACCCTGCATTGCGTGGACGCCTTCGCGGGTGCGCGCACGGGGAATGACGAGGAGGACCTCATTGTCGGGTTCGGCGTGTTGGCGCACGATTTTGGCAAGCCGGCGACGACGGCCCGGAGCCAAGAGGGTCGCTGGCGAGCGCTCGGGCACGCACAAGCCGGGGTCGCACCGGCCCGGAGTTTCCTCGGGCGCCTGACCAACTCGAGCGCGCTCACCGCGTCCGTCGCCCCGTTGGTCGCGGCGCATATGGAACCGACGGAGTTCTACCGCGCCCAAGTGGGCGACGGGGCGATCCGGCGCCTCGCGCGGCGCGTCGGTCGTATCGATCGATTGGCGCGGGTCGTGCGCGCGGATCTGGCCGGGCGCCCGCCGCTAGCGCCAGACAGTCCGGAGTGCGATTGGCTGTTGGAGCGCGCGCAGGTTCTGGATGTCGCGGATCGCGCGCCGGTGCCGATCCTGAAGGGCCGTCACCTCGTGCAGCTCGGGTTGCCGCCCGGCCCACGCTACCGCGAGATATTGGATGCCGTGTACGAGGCGCAGCTCGAAGGCCAGGTCCGTGACGTGGCAACGGGGATGGCGCACGCCGCGACCGTCCTTGGGCCACTGGACTGGCCGGCCGCGCCGACTCGGATGCACGCATGAGCCGTCCGGCGATCGCTGCTGCGGTACGCGTCGGTAGTAGCCTCGGGGCGAACTCAACCGAGGTGCCTCACGGAACCACCTACCGACGAACGGCGGGACGGACCATGACACGTGCGGATCGCGGCACGGTGCGTACGGCCGCTGCCGATGCGCCCGTGGCGGAGGCGCCTGCAACCGCAGGTGAGGAGGCCCGTTCCTGATGGCACCGATGCCGACGACGGTGGTCGCACTGCTCGCGATGCCACCGATGCGATTCGTCCTGACCGAAGGCGGGATGCACGACGCGACGCGCGAGGCGATGCGCGATCAGGTCGTCACCATGGCTGCCGATCTCGCGCTGGCGCTCGAGACGTATCGCATCGTCCAGTCGACCGCACCGGAGCAACTGCTCGTGCTCTACCTGCGCACGGTGAGTGCCTACCATACTCCGGGCGACACGCACTCGACCGAGCGCGCGTGGCGCAACGATGGGATCAGTGACGTCCTGGCGGACAAGGATGCGCGCGTGCGGATGTTCGTGACCGCCTTCACGGCCTTCTACTCGCCGCGGCGGGCGGCGGGGAAGACGAGCGAGCTCACCGGCGACTCCTCGGCGGAGGACGCCGCGTAGGTCGCCGATGCGAGTGGGGCGGGCCGCACCCTCGTCGCATTCTCGTTTCTGGAGCGTGCGGTGGCGACGTGGGCTGCGCGGCATGTGGCGTCCGATGACGGTGCCTTCCGGCACCTCGCGGGAGTCGTCACGTCGGTGGAGCGTCCGACACGGAGTCCACGGTGACCGCGCGCCGCACGTGTCATCTGGCCTGCGGGGACGCGGCAGAGGCCTTGGCCACGGCGCCCGCCGGCATCGCCGTCCTGGGCGTGTCCTCACCGCCGTACCTGGGGCTGATCGATTATGCCGAGGCCGCGCGCGCGAGCGCGGCCGCCCGCGACGCGGTGATCTGGCACGCCGGCACGATGTCGCCGATCGCCTATCTCGACGCCATGAGCGCCGTGCTGGCCCAGCTCGATCGCGTCCTGACGCCGGATGCCATCCTCGCGCTCGAGATCGGCGACGTGCGCATTCCCCGCTCCGGTGGGACGCTGGCCCCGCTGCCGGATTGGTGGCTTGCGCTCTGCGAGGGATTCGGCTTCCGGTTGCTCGAGCGGATTGCGATGGTCCGGCCCCTCGCGCTGGGCCGACGGTCCGGGCACTTCAAGCGCTTCAACCGGCCCGGCTACGCGCTGCTCGATACCGTGACGTCGACCCTGCTGGTCGTCGGGCGCGGGGATCCGTTGCGCCGGCTCCGCGCGCGCGCGCGCGCCGAGGATGCCATCGAGACGGCGTGGGCCGAGCGGTTCCTGCGCACGATGTGGATGACGGCGCGACCGAGGCGTCGGACGGCCGAGCGGATCGGCGGGCATCCGGTTCCGAGTGACCGCGAGTGCGTGCGCGCACTGGTGCGCTTCTACAGCTGCCGCGGGGATCTCGTGTGCGATCCGTTCGCGGGTTCCGGCGTCATCGGCGAAGTCGCCGCAGAGGAAGGACGACAGAGTTTGCTGTGCGAACGGGAGCGCGTCTTCGCGGAACAGATTGCCGCCGCGTTGCGAGACCGCGGGGTCACCGTGGTGCCGCTGGAGGCCCTTGAGGGCCGTCGCCGGGTTGTCGTGCCGTCCTCACAGCTGCACCTGTCGTTGCCCGACGCGCACGAACTGGTGGCACGCCGGGCGTTCCTGCGTGACACGCCGGGGGCGGAAGTGACGCCGCGCTATCAGGCGATGGCCCGGGACTTCGCGTTGGAATACGGCATTGAGGTGACACCGGAAATGGTCGCGCTCTTTCACCGGATGGAGCGGCGCTATGTGCTGAAGGTCGGGCGCGAGCGGTACGCCGAGACGGTGCCGCCGCCGGCGGCATGATGAGACGCAGGAGACGAACGACCACCGGCGGATGCGCGGCCCTCTGGCGGCACCCTCCGGGACACGGACCGCAGTCCACCACCCGAGCGCACCCATGACAACGCCTACGGATGCTCCCACGGCTGGCGCGTGGAATTCGCGCTACACGCTCTACGCGCAGTCCCAGGGTCGGACGCCACTGGCACAGTGGGTCGCGGATCGCGCCGAGTGGCCGAGCACGGGCATGGTCGGCTTCCTCCTCTGGATCGGGGCACGCAGACACGAGTTCTACGCGCAGCATCCGGAGCGGTTCGCGTGGGGCTCGCCTGGTCGGCCGGATGCCCACGTGATTCAGGACGTCATCGCGTGGGATGCGTTTTTGGCTGCCCGGGCCGCCGAGCTTGCGGGGGAGCGCATCGCCGCGTAGCGATGGCGCGTGCCGTGACGGTCGGAGCCGACGCCGGGTGCGTCGGCAGGCGCGCGTAGTCTCTTGCCATCCTCCTCCCACGGTGCCTCATGGCAGTGCTTCGCGAAGGGACCGCTCGTGTTGGTCTCCATCGGAATCTCCCGCGCTGGTACGCGCAGGGGCGTCACCTCATCACGGCAGGTTTCCTGCCGGGCACTGCCGTCGCGCTGACCGTGGCGGCGAGCCACATCGAACTGCGGCCGTCCGCATCCCCCACGGGGTATTCGGTGTCGCAGAAGCAGGCCGGCGCGGTTGCGGTGATCGACCTGCAGGCCGAGGCTCTCCGCGAGGTGTTCGGCATCGGCGCGGTCCTCTACGTCCGCGTCGAGGACGGCAAGATCCTGCTGTCGCGTCACCCGATCGCCGAGCTGCAGGCTAGCCGTCCGCGCGACGGATCGATGGTCGGCGCGTTCGTCGGGGGCGGGACGCTCGATGCGGCCGCCGTGCAGGCGGGCTTCACGCCGCGCGCGGCGATCGAAATCGACCCGGGCTACGCCGACCTCTACGCCCGCAACCACCCGACCACTCGCGTGCTCAATATGAGTATCCACGAGGCGCTCTACGTGGACCTGCCACGGCCGGAGCTCGTCTGCGCCGGCATCTGCTGCGAACCGTGGTCCACCGCGAACCGGGTGGCGAAGGGCACCGGTGGCCAGAAGCGCGACAAGTCGCTGCCCGCGACGGCGCACCCGTTGGGTGACCTGTCGCTCTGGACGTTCGCCGTACTGGCGAAGCTCCAGCCACGGACGATCGTCTTGGAGGAAGCGCCCCGCTGGGTGGGCTCCGAGACGGGCGTGGCCTTCGTGAAGGCGCTGGAGCGCATGGGGTACGCGGTCTCGCACCGCGTCCTCTCGCCGCACGAGGTCGGCTACGTCGCGCGCCGCCCGCGCTCCATCGTGGTCGCCCAAACGCCGGATGCCGACGGCACCGTGCCGTCGCCGTGGCCGACGCCGCGCCCGACGTTCGAGCGGGTGCGTGACTTCCTCGACCGCGACGTGCCGGAATCCGCGTGGTTCAACGCGGATTCGAAGCCATGGGTGTTCGAACACGCCGCGAAGCAGGCCGCGAAAGGCAACGGGTTCGGTCTCATCGTCGTTCGCGAAGACGACACCGTCCTTCCCGTGATCAAGAAGCGGTATCAGGCTGGCGTCGGTGACAGCCCGGTGCTGGCTCATCCGACGCGCGAAGGCTTCTACCGCTGGTTCACCGTGGCTGAGACGCGCCGGTTCCACCACATCCCTGACAGTTACGAACTTGGCGAAGCCAAGACCACGGCTGGCGAGATCGTCGGACAGGGCGTGCACGTCGGACTCTTGAGCGAGATTATCCGGCGCGCCACGGGACGTGAACCGGACGCGGCACGCGACGAGATGCGGCCGGCGGTGGTCGGGACCATGGTCTCGGGTACGACGCCGAGCGCAGATCGTGGTGAGACGGACAACTTGCCGCTGTTCGCTGTGCTCGGGGATGAGGCGTGAGTCTGCGGTACACTCCCTCCACTGCGGGCCGTTCACGCTGCGAAGAGGAGCACGCTCATATACGACCTTGACTGCTGTCACGACTGCAACCGAGTGTTGGTGAACCAGCCGACGATGACGGGGGCGCTCACGCACAGGGAGCAGGACGGCGAGCACGAGACCTGCTATGGGTGGCAGGATTGCCCCTCGTGTGGCCGGGAGACGCACGACGACGCGTTTCTCGCAATGCACGGCGAGTGCGCCGAGTGCCGCCGGAGGGAACTCTCCGCCAACGACGATTGTTACGAGGTGCTTGACGTGACGGCCGGACGCACCAAGCCGGACGCGCTGTCCCATGGCACCTACGACAGCGTTGAAGAGGCGCGCGGTTGCGTGGCATTCGACTCGCTGGCGTGCTCGGAGATCATGGATACGCACACGGGGAACGTGGTCGACACCTCGGGTTCGGTCGCGACATGGGCGGAGTCAGGCGGAACCCCCTTCTCGTCACCAGACGGGGCGTAGCGCTATTCTGTAGGAGTTGGATGTTTGGCACGCGCTGACACTCTCGCTCTCTTCACGTCCTGATGCCGCCGCTCTCCATTGCCGTTGCCGCCGCGCCTGAAGGGGGCTTTCTCGCCACCGTGAGCTGGGACAAGACCCAGCCGGCGCCGCTGGGTGGTTGCGTGCATCGCTATCGGACGAACCCGCGTGGCATGGGTTTGTGGCGCGCTGACTCGTCAGGCAGCCAATGGGAGCAAGTTGCCGTCGAGAGTGACTTCGTGGCGGATTCGCTGCCGACGATGCGGCGCCAGCTCGCGCGTCTGCTCGGGGTGACGTAGCCCCGCTGCGTCGGGCGCGCGCGGCACACTCTCGGGGACGCAGGATGCCAACGCCTGCCCTTACGTCGCCGCCGCCATGTCGCTCCTCGCGCAGAGCTCGCTCTCCGACACGAAGTTGCTCGCCGCCACGCTGGCCCTTGCCCACACCCGCCTCCAGGAATGCGGGGCCGTAGCGACTGAGGTCGTCAGTGACGTGATGACGCCCTCCCGTTTGACGGCCACGCAGATTCGGATGCAAGCGCTGCGCTATGCCTTCGAGGGCAAGATGACGCACGCGTTCGTCGCGCAGTGCGTTGGGGTGGCACTGACGCGCTGCCTCTCCGATGGTCAGCCGCAGCTGGAGGAGGCCGTGGTCTTCGTTGTCGCGACGAACGCCGAATCGGGCGTCGCCGAGTTCATCGCGGTCCCGCGGGACCGTGCTGAGTCGCTGACGGAGCGGGTGTTGCGAGCCGGGTACACCGACGTGCTGGCGGTACTGGGAGAAACGCCGGACGGCCCTTGGCCTCTCGGCCCGCGACGGCTCAGCGGCGTTGATCTGCTCGAAGCACGTCGCTGCGAGGCGGACGAGGCGTACGAACGCTTCGTTTTCCCTGGGCGTGTCGAGGCGACCGATGGATGGGAGTACGCGTCGGGCGATGGCCCCGTGGAGTTCCGTCGCGCGGTCTATCTGAAAGATCCGGTGGACGATCAGCCGTCGTACCGTGTGGTCTTCTCGGTGATCTTTCTCGCGGATTCGGCGCAGGTGTATCAGACCCGGTGCGACGAGCCGTAGCGCTCCGATGCGCGAACGGAAAGCGGCACACTCCGCACATGACCACACGCATCCCGTCGGCGCTGCCGATCTTCGCCGCTGGCACCGTCTACCACGTTGGCCGTACGCCCATCGCATCTCCGCCCGTGCGCGCCTTCAGCTACGAGGGGCCGGGTCTCTCCGTCTCCCGCTGCCTGACCGCATGGACGCATATCGCGCAACTCGGCGGGGCGGCTACCTACGAAGGACGCCGCGGCGATGGTCTCACCCCCGCCGGACATGCGTCGAGCTTCGTGTGCAGCGCCGTGCTCGACCCGAGCCGTCCCGTCGTGCTCGTGGACAACGTGCTGGTGTCGGGCGCGACGGCCATGGGCGCCGCGCTGGTGCTCAGACGGCCCGACGCGGTCACGCTGGCGTTCGCGGCGGACGAGCCGGTCGCTGCGGTTGCCTGCCGACGTGCGATGAGGGCGCAAGCCGCCTGATGCGGTCAGTGGGTGAAGTACGCTCTCCGCATTCCCGAACTTTGAGGCGGCTGATGGACCTGCAGACCCCCATGCACTTGCTGAACATCCCTTCCCCCCGCGTACGGCGCACGAGGATCGCGGCCGTGAACGCCGCCCTCCGGAAGCACTGGGCCGACATCTGGCGCACGCTACGGGCGAACGCGCCCGTCCCGCCCGTTCCCACCGAGGACGACGAACTGCTGGCGGCGTTTTTCGAAGTGAGCGCACGGCCCGATGGCGACCTCTGGCTTGATGCGCACATGGACTCGGGCCACGCGAGTGCGTACGCGCTGGCGGCGCTGCAGGTGATCCACCGGTACTGCGTGCGCGGGGTCCTGGCCTTCGTGGATGGCAGCACGATGGTTGGCTACGCGATCGACGTTTCGGCCCGTGGCGCGGAGACCCGCGAACTGGTGCCGGCCCCGCGTCCGGCGTTCTACGTACTGCAGATCGCCAGCTGCATCGAGCCGATCAAGCATGGACCGTATCCGACGCGCCAGGAGCGCGACGCGGTGGCGCGGCGCTTGCACGACGCTTCGCGTGGCGACGAGGACGGCGTCTTCTGGCTCGACCACGTGTACGCGCGTGGCGGAAAGCGCCTCACGATCAAGACGGGCGCGTATGCCGGTGCCTTCTTCGATGCGGCCGTCGCGTAACGTCGCCGGTGCGGTATCGCATGGACGGATGCTCCGGTCACCTTCAACGGAGCATTCGTCGTGCTGGACCCGATCTTTTGCGTCGCGTACGTCCTGATTGATGCCGCTGGGCGCCGCCGCGTGGGCGCCGCGCAGGTGCGTGCCAAGTCCGTCCGCGCTGCAAAGCGGGCCGCGCGCGCGCTGCACAAGGACGCCAGGAAGTTCACGGTGCGCGGCGTGGCGGCCGGCTAGTGCGGCGCGCTTGGAGTCGGTTCGCGGCTGCGGGATCCGTGGGTGGGTGCTCCCGGGAGGACCACGAGAGCGGGCGGCGGCCCGTGACCCCGGCGGGTACCCCGTTGGGCGACCTGCTGGCGCGGGAGCGCGCGTGACCACGCTGTCGCTCTTTGACGACGCCGCCGGCGGCGGCCGCCCCGTCCCGACCGCCGCGGATCGGGCGGATCGTTTCTACCCGACGCCGTTGTATCTCGCCGAAGAGATCATCGCGCGATACTTCAGCGATCTGGATCGGGACGACCTCGTGCTGGAGCCCTGTGCGGGCGACGGACGGCTGCTGCAGGCGATTCCTGCGCACGTGCCGGCCGTCGGGATTGAACTCGATTCCCGACGTGCGCAACTCGCGCGCGAGCGCACGGGCCGCCGCGTGCTCACCGGCGATGCACTCACGGTCCCGCTGGATTTTGTACCGACGTGCGTCGTGTCCAACCCGCCGTTCGAGTTGAGGTGGTTCGAGGCGTTCCTCGCGCGGATGTTCCCCATCATGCCGATGGACGCTCGTGTGGGGATGCTGATCCCGTGCTCGTTGCTTCAGACCTCGCGTACGGTCGTGCGTCTTGCGCGCCAGTGGTCGCTGCGCCAGGACATGATTCCGCGTGACATCTTCCCCGGTCTCAGCGTGCCACTGGCCTTCGCGCTCCTGAGCAAGTCGAAGCAGCGCACGCTGGTGGGTTTCGCGTTCTACCATACCGTGGCGGCGGTGCGCGATCTCCCGAAGGCGACACAGGCGCTGCTGGATCGCAACGACGGCGGTCCGGTGTGGGCGTCCGCTGTCACGGCCACGTTGCGCGCGCTCGGCGGCGAAGCGTCACTGCACAGGATCTACGATGCCCTCGAAGGCTGCCGTCCGACGCGGACGCGATTCTGGCGCGAAAAGGTGCGGCAGACGCTGCGCGCGTATCATCAGCGGGTGGGCAAGGGCGTCTATCGGCTCGCGGCCTAGCCAGTGATGCCTCGCCGGTGCGGGATGCTCCGGTCGGATGCTCGGGGAGACCTCTTCCCGAGTTGCCCGCCATGTCCGCCCTGCCGATGCTCTCCGCCGCAGCCCGTTCGGTACTCGCCGCTGCGATCGTGGACAGCAACCTCGTGCGTCTGACAAGCGGGCAGTTAGCGCGCACGTTGTACGAGGAAGTGAACGAGGCGCTGGTGCGGATTGGTGGGAAGTGGAAGAACGGCAGAACTCAGGCCCACGTATTCCCGCAGCACTATGATCCAGCGCCCCTCGTCGCAGGGCTGGTCGCGTCCGGTGTGATGCCGCCGAAGAACCCACTCGCGTTCTTCCCGACGCCATCGTCGGTGGTGGAGTCCATGCTGACGTCGCTGGACATCGACGCCTTCCCGAGCGCCGATGACGACACCTACTGGAGCGAGCTCGGGCGAGAGGGTGGCCTGCGCCTCCTAGAGCCGAGCGCCGGGACGGGCGCGATCGCTGACGCCCTTCGCGCTCGCCTGCCCCGTGCGACGCTGGAGTGCTGTGAGCTGAACCCGCTGAGCGCGGCGGTGTTGCGGCGGAAGGGCTACCCCGTGTTTGAGGGCGACTTCCTGGCCTTCACACCGTCCGCTGCCTACGCCCGGATCGCGCTCAACCCGCCATTCTCCGTCAAGGGCGATGTGCGCGCGTATCAAACCTACATCCGGCACGCCCATGCGATGCTGGCGAAGGGCGGGTCGCTCGTGGCCATCGCGCCACCCGGATTTCTCACCGGGACGTCCAAGCCGGATCGTGAGTTCCGGGACTTTGTGTACGAACACTCGCAGGGGTACGGCGTGGAAGAGATTGCGGCGGGGACCTTCGCCGAGTCCGGCACCAACATCGCGACCGTCTTGATGACGTTGGTGGCGGAGCCGACGGGGCGCACACCGGTGGGTGGGTCGCACTGCTGGCACTGCCGCGAGGCCAAGCTGGTCGGTGACAGCAATTCTTCGGAGTACGAGCGGATGCGCATCCGTATCGCGGAGCGTCGGGTCGCCGGTGAGCTGTCGGGTTCGCTGAGCGATGCGTCGTCTTCGGTCTCACACGCGGTGCACGCGTACTACGATGACGTGATCCGTCTCGAGAAACTCCCCGTGGCGCTGCTGCCCGCCTGCCGCGCGCATCTGCGGCGTGAGTTCGTTGAGGACATGGCGTACCAGTTCGACCTCCGTGATCGTGTTGCCGATGCGGCGGCAGTCGGTCCCATCGCGACTTCCGCGTCGCAGACGTCGATCGCTGAGGACGAGCGGGTGCGGACGGAAGCGATGCGTGAAGCGCCGAGAGTCACCGCGGCGCCGGGGGTGGTGCCGGCGGGGCACGAACCCGTCTACGGCGACACGCTGTCGCTGTTCCCCGACTTGGCGGCATAGCGCGATGCGGGGATGTTCGGACGTTGCGTCGCACCCGTGGACCTGATCGTGTCGCTCGGTCCCGCGTCGACCGACGTCGAGACGTAGCACGACGGCGGCGCGGATGCCGGTGCGCCCGACGGGCCTGGTATGCTCAGGGCCGACCCCAGCGGAGTGAGCGATGCCAATGTCCGTAGACGACACAGCTCTCCACGCAGCGCACGCCGCCGTGGCGAAGGCGCGACAGCACGCCGGGGCGCACGACGCCTTCGTGGACCGGTGCCCGTGGTGTGGCGATGTCTTGGTGGTCGTCTCCTATCGGCTCGCGGCTACCGGCAAGCGGTATTCGGATCGCTCCGAACTCGCGCGCGATGGGTTTGCGGTTAACGCCGTCCCGCCCTCGCTCAAGGACCAGTCGACCTCCGACGAACTGGTGACCTGCGCGGCATCGAACGACTGCGGGTTTCGCGTGCCGCTGAGCGCGCTGACGCTGTGATCGGGCTCGCGCTCGTGCTGGGCGTGATCCTCCTGTTCACCGGGTGGCGGCATCTGCTGCGTTCGGTGATGGGGTGTGGGATGCTCGCGCTGCTCGTGGCGGTCGGACTCATGCTCTGGCGTGCGGTGCCGGACACCGCGCGCTCCGTCTCCCGGTCGCTGGCGCGCCCGCGCGCGACCGCACCGTCGCGGCCCTCGGCGTCGCTCCCCGTGCTCCCGCGCTCGTGAGGGCGCGATGCCCGGCTGGCGTGCCAGCGCCATATGTTCACCTCTATGATAGGGTGCTTCGTGGCGGTCGCCGATTTGAACACGCCTGAAACGCGTTTCGCGGACTTGCACGCGGGATGCGTGCGAGGACTGAGCGATGAGTTGGATGCCGTCCGTCGCGACTTGGCGCGATGGGGCGGTGACCTGCCGGTGGACGTCACCGGGTCGCGGCTGGATCGTCGCGAGGGCGGACATTACCTGTACGCGATGTCGCTCGAGCGTCGGGTGCAGGCCCCGCCCTTCACCACCACTGAGATTCGCCTGCGGAACGGCAAGGCGTTGACGGGGACCATCGAGGAGGTGCACGAGAAGGGACAGGTCTTCATCGTGGCTACCGAGGTGCCGATCCCGGAGGAGGGGCGCGGGGCCATCCTCGCCTTCACACCGACCGAAGTACTGGAAGCGATGTTGGGGATCCTCGCGACGGTGCATCCCGTCGTGGAGGAAACCAAGCGCGAGCGCGTCTGGCGCACCGTGGGTCTGCGCGAGACCGGGTCGTCCGCAGAGGCTGTGGCACATCCGGTGCTGACCGAAGGGCGGCTGAACGCCGGCCAGCGCGGGGCGGCTTGTCAGGTGCTCGGCAGCGAACTGACCGCGGTTATCGGGCCGCCCGGCACGGGCAAGACCCTGACGCTGGGCGCGACGGTGACCGCAGCGGTCGAGGCGCTGGATCGCAAGGTGCTCGTGGTGGCCCATACGAATGGGGCGCTTGACCTGGCGCTCAAGGCCGTGATCGACGTCGCCCAGCCGGCACTCTTGCAGGAGGGGCGCTTGGTGCGCATCGGGCGCGCGACGCCGGTGCTGAAGGGGCTGGCGGTCTCGCTCAAGGACGCCGCACGGCGACAGATGGGACCGCATGCGCGGCCGGACCTCGTGGCCAGTGTCGAGGCGCTGGAGCGGGAGGTCCGCGTGATCAGTCCCAGCTACCGCCCGCCACGCCAGGGTCGCCCGGGCCGGAAGCCGCGACCAACGGAGGACAGTGCCCCAACCCTCGAGGAACGCGTGGCCGCGCTCGCGCTGCACCTGCCCGCGTCGGCGCCGCAGCCTCTGGTGGATGCGGTGGATGCGTTGCACGAGGAGGTGACGAAGCTCGCGCGCGGGGTGCTTCGGCGCGCCTCCGTCATCGGCGTCACCCTCTCCAGCCTCGCCCTTCGGTTCGAGGCGATCCCGGCCACGCATCTCGTCGTGGTTGATGAGGCATCCATGGCGCAGTTGCCGGCCGTGATGATTGCGGGGCTCAAGGCCAAGCGCCAACTCGCCGTGTTCGGGGATCCGATGCAGTTGCCCCCCGTGGTGCAGGCGAACACGACCGCCGCAGAGCATTTCCTCAAGCGCACGCTGTATCACCAGCTCGGCGTGGCCGATCCGACGACCACCGATCCGCGCTGCGTGGTGCTGCGTATCCAGTACCGCATGGACCCGCCGATCCGTGCGGCGATTTCCGCGCTCTACTACCAGGGCGTCCTCGAGGACGCGCCGGGCATCGCCCTGCGCGCGCCGATCACGGGACCGGCGCTCTTGCTTGTGGATACCTCCAAGCTCGGGGTGACCAGCGAGCGGGTGGCGTCGAGCCGACAGAACGTCGGCCATCAGATGCTCGTGGCAGCCCTGGTCGACGCGTGGGTGGCGCGGGATCTGCGGGAGATCGGGATCATTGCACCCTTCAACGCGCACATTCAGGGCCTGCGGCGAATGCTCGATCGCAAGGTGCCGTCGTTCCAGTTCGGCGGTGGCTTTGTCCGCACGATCCACCGGGCGCAGGGCGGCGAACAGGACATCATCCTGCTCGACCTGGTCGATGCGCCACCCTCGGTGTCGATGTTTCTCGACGGTCGGCGGAATCCGGACCTTCCCGCCCTGCTGAACGTCGGGATGAGTCGCGCGCGCCGTCAGCTCGTGGTACTGGCCCACACCCAGAGCTTGCGGGCGCATTATGGTCACTCCGGCGCGCACATCATGCGTGTGCTGGAGACCTTGTACCGCTCGGGGACGTATGTCGCGCCGGCGTCGCACGAAGAGGCGGTGCGTGCGGTGCTTGCCCAGTCGGCCACCGTGAGTGCCGCATAACGGTTGCACCGACGGCGAGGGGTCCCATGAAGACCGCGCCGTGCGCGGCGTGTCGTCTCATGACCGGGCTCACACGCGGCTGATGCGTGCGGTCCGCACCGTACGCTTGCGGTATGCCCGATGCCGAATCCCCGCTCACTGATCGCATCGAAGCGGCGCTCCATGACGGACCGCTCGGCTTCTCGCCCCTGCTGGCCCGCCTCGGAATCCCGTATGCCGGCGTGGAGTGGCGCACGGTCGACACCGCGCTGCGACGCATGAAGCACGTGGGCCGTGTCGCCGTGGTGCGCGAACGTGATCCGGAAAGTGGCCATCGTTCCGGTCCGCGGTGGGCGCTGGTGGACGGCGCGCGCGCCGCGTAAGTCGGCACGCCTCACTCAGCCCGTCAGAGCGATATCCTCTGCAGAAACGTCGGTTGCTCGAGGAGTGTCTGGCATGGAAGCGTCAGTGCGGGTCAATCCGGAGTTGCACCAAGCGCACCCCGCGTCCGACGTGGAGGCGGCGTTGCTGCGTCGTGTGTCGCGCCGACTGCGGGAGCCGGACGTGGAGGTGATCTCGATGCGACCCGGGGCAGTCCTTGTGTCGGTCGGTGTTCACCATGAAGTCGTATTCGAGGCGGACGTGTCCGGGAGTTTGCGTCGGCTGCTGTCCGCGCAGGACGCTGACTACGGCTGGGGCGATCTGGAGGTGGCCGTCGAGCGGGCGAGCACCGAGTTGCTGCAGGAGCAGATCGCCGCGGAGGTTACGCGAGGGCGTGTGCACTTCGTACCGCTGGATGGTGATCGGGTCCGTATCGTGTGCGGTGGCAAGTCGTATGAGTTCGCGCTCGCCAAAGTGCCCCGGTCCTACCGTCCTGCCGTCGACCGTGCCGTCGAAGAAGCCCGGCAGCCGGGAAGCGCGAAGGTCGAGGTCGCGCCGCTGGTACGCGCCCTTCGTCCGGAGGTGGTGGCGGACGCGTTGGCCGATGCCAGCGTGGACGCCGGCGCGCGCATCAGGGGTCCGATGCCGAATGGCGTCGATTCCAGCGGGCCGGGTGCTGAGGTGGCGCGGTTGCAGGCGCTGGTGGCCGGCATGGAGGGCCGGCTGGCAGCCTCAAATGCCCAGCGTGCGGCGCTGGCGCGGACGTTGACGGAGGTACACGACGGGTGGCAGGCGCTCGAGCGTCTGGAGCGCACGGACCTGGGCGAGCCCGTGCTGCATTGGCGCCTGGGCGCGGCGACGGTCATCACGCTGCCGGAGCGGCTCACCGAACCGGTGTCGTCGGCTGGCCTGCCGCTTGAGGGCCCGCTGGTGCCGCTGCGTCTGATCGGGCAGCAGGTGCGTGCCGCCGAGGCGCCGGGTCGATTGGAGGATGTACCCGGATTCTCCAGTACGATCCAGCCCACGATGGCCGCGTACGCCGTTCGCCAGCGGAGCTGCAGCCTCGAAATGGCCGTCGCGGAAGATGCGATGGAGCTCTCGGAATTCGTTGCCGCGCGCGAGCGCACTCCCTAACCCGGTCCGGTCCCGATCATGGATCTCAACGACATCAATGCGGAAAGTTGGATGGTCCTGCCCCGCGTCGCACCGCAGGGGCTGTCCGAGGAACAACGGGCGTTGCGGCGCACGGGGATTACCGCGACCGAGATCTCTGCACTCAACGGGACGAACCCCTATACCTGCGCGGGCGACGTCTTTGACGAGAAGTTCGGCCTGAAGCCACACACGCCACCGAACTCGTTCATGGTGGCGGGTCTGTACCTCGAACCGATCGTTGCGCTGCGCTACGCGCACGAGATGCAACTGGATCCCGAGGAACTGCACCTCTCGAAGACGCTGGTGCATCCGGACTATCCGTGGGTGATCGCGTCGCCGGACCGCGTGGTCACACCCGCCCAGGGCGGCGAGGAGCACCTCCTGGAGTGCAAGACGGCGAGTGCCTATGCCGTCGATAGTTGGGGGGATGCCGGCACGGAGGCGGTACCGAAACACTACTACGACCAGGTGCAGTGGCAGATGCTCGTGCGCGGCTGGAAGCGCGCTGACATCGCCGTGTTGATCGGCGGGAACGACTTCCGGATCTACCCGATCGCCGAGAACCCGGAGCACCAGGAGCGTCTGTTGGCAGTGGGCTGTCGGTTCTATGAGCAGCACATGCAAACGGGGATCCGACCGACCGCGGAGGAATGGCCGATGTCGGACGAGTATCTGCTGCGCCGGCGCCAGAAGTCGGCTGCGAAGGAGATTGCGACGAGTGAGACGCTCGACCGCGCGTTCCTCGAGGCGGAGCGGGTCAAGCGCCAGATCAAGCTGCTCGAGGCCGAGCAGGCACAGCACGAGAGCATCCTCAAGGACGCGTTCGCCGAGGGCGGTGTGCTGACGACCTCGCAGGGCGATCGTGTGACATGGGACGCGCCCAAGGAGGGGAACGTCGCGTGGAAGGACGTGGCGATGGAGCTCGGCGCCGACGACGCGATCCAGCAGCGCCACCGCGGCACACCGTCGCCCAAGTTCGTGATGAAGGCCAGCCGGCAGACGGCGGCGCTGCTCGACGCGGAGTTCCCCGCGACCGCGAAGACCGCAGCGCCGAACGCGCGCAAGCGCGCCCAGGCCGCCCTTGCCGCGGCGGTCGCGTCCGATGTGTCAGCGGACACGCCACTCCAGGGATCGGTCGCCGACGTGGCCAGCGTCATCGGGCGGTGAGCGATGCGTTCGAACGCTGCGGTCGAGCTCCGACTGGCCGTGAGGGAGGAATCGCCGAATGCGCAGGGATGACGACGGCGGCCTCGACGGTCCCGAGCTGTGCGAGGATGACCTTGAGGAACTCGGTCGGAGGGAATCGCGAGAAGATGCCTGGGCGGAGATGCGTGCGCGTGACGATCGCGATGACGTGGAGACGCTGTGCGCGACCATCGATGATCTCGTACGTCGTCGGGAGCGACTCGGCCGATGGGCATCAGCGCTCCGTCAGGACGTCCTGTCCGCGAAGGTCACGCTGTCTCGCGTGGGCGCGGACGTGGACGTCGGTGCGCTGAGTCCGGACGCGCTGGCATCGTGGGGCGCGATGTGCGAGGCCCTGGAGACGCTCGGGCGGCCCGAGCGCCGCGATCCATTGCAGGCGCACGGCGATCACGACCTCCTGTCGACTCCGGATCCTGTGGTCGTGTCGTTCGGTGACCGCGTGCGCGCCGCCATGCTGGCGGTGAAGCGTTGGGCGAGCATCCAGGAGTCGCCGCTCGCCCAGTGTGCCGACGCCGAACTGACCCGCGCCCTGTGGGTTGGGTTGCGCGAGTCGGATCGCATCGTGGGGCAGCAGCACCCACCCGTGCCGTACGAAGGCCGTGTCGATTCGCGTGCTGCGCGGACGCGCGCGGTTGCGCTGACGGATGCTGCCGGCACGGATGCCGTGCCGATCGCTGACCCCGGGAGTTCGATGCCACGGAGCCGCTAAACGGCCAGTTGGCGCGCACACTACCCTCTCGAGAGGACACCGATTTCGAGGGAGCGTGCGTCTACCCCGCTGGACCGAGCGAAACAAGCAACTCTGGTGGCTCGCGTGCGCGGTGAGCCTCGCGGCACTGCTGGCGCATCTTCCCTCGGTCGCCAATCTCTTCACCTACGATGACCGCTGGATCATCAGCGAGAATCCGCTGATCACGGGGTCGCATCGGTGGTCGGACTATCTCAACACGCCCTATTGGCCGGCGCCCCGGAACAGCCTGTATCGGCCGCTCGCGCTGGTGGCGTACCGCGTCGAGTGGGTCCTGGGCGGCGGGAGCCCGGCAATCTTCCACGTGCTCAACGTTGCGCTGTATGCCGGGATCTGTGCACTCGTCGCGGTCGCGTTGACCTTCGTCGCGGGCCAGACGGCCGCGTTGATTGCCAGTCTCTGGTTCGCGTTGCTCCCGACGCACGTGGAGGCGGTCGCGAATGTGGTCGGACAGGCGGAATTGTGGGCCGCACTCCTGACGTTCGCCGCCGGCGCGCTCACCGTGCGATGGTGGCAGGCCGTGACGCCGAAGTGGCGCCCGCTCTTCACGATTGCCGGGCTGTTGTTCCTCGCGATCGGTTTCAAGGAGCACGTCATCGTCTTCCCTGCCTTGGCGCTCGCCTATGCGCTCGGACCTGGACGCGGCGACGGCTCCCTGCGCGAGGCGCTGCGACGCGTGTGGCCGCTGCTGGTTGCGACGGGTGCTGTCGTCGTGCTGGCCATCGCGCTGCGGCGGGCGGTACTAGGCGTCGTCACAGGCGACTCCCCGCATGTCGCGCTGTACCAGCGCGGACTGCTGGACCGCCTCTCGATCATGCTCCCCGTCTATCCGGAGTGGCTCCGGCTGCTCACCTGGCCCATGACGCTGTCGGCGGACTATGCGCCGGAGAAGGTGACGGGGGTCCTGCAATGGGGCGCGCCACAGTTCGAGGGGGCGGTGTTCGTTGTGCTGGCCCTCGTGGCAACGGTGCTGGCGTGGCGGCGTGATCGCTGGATGGGATTCGGGCTCGCGTGGGCCATCATCTCGCTCGGTCCCGTGGCAAACATCGCCTTTGCGTCGGGCATCGTGTTGGCTGAGCGCACGCTCTTCTTCCCCTCGCTCGGTGTCGCACTCGCGCTCGCGCGGGGATGGGAGGCGGTCTGGCCGTATCTCGCACGGCGCCGCGTGCTCGCGGCTGCTGGTGCGCTGGCGACCGTCGGGATACTCGTCGCGTACGGCCAGCGTACCATCGCGCGCGGGCCGGTCTGGCTGGACAACGAAACCCTCTTCCGGCAAATGGTTCGTGACCAACCGACGGACTACAAGGGGCACCACGCGCTCGGGGCGCACCTCTACCAGAACCGGCAGTTTGCCGAGGCGGAGCGTGAGCTGCGGCTGGCGTACGTGCTGTATCCGTCGTATCCGGGGGGCCTGCTCGATCTGGGCCACCTGCTGCGTGAGACGAAGCGGTGCCCGGATGCGATCTGGGCGTACGCGACCGCTCTCCAGGTGCGACCGGACATGAGTGCGGCAAAGGTGGGCCTCGTCCATTGCCAACTCCGGCTCCTGCAGTTCACGGACGCCATGACGACGGCACGGCAGGCATTGATCGACGGGGAACCGGGCGGGACCTTTGCGCCGCTGATCGCCTTCGCGGACAGCGCGCTCGCCGCGCACGATACGGTCCCGTCTCCGGTCGTGCGCCCGCACAAGGGCGCCCGGCCGACGTTGGCGGTGGTGATGGGAGCCCCGGTGCAATGAACCGTCTCAGTGTCGAACAGATCGGGATCGATCTCGTACGGGTCGCCGCCCACGCGGGGCAGAATGCGTCGCGCTGGGAGTTCGTTGGGGCGGCTCTGGTTGCGCGAGATCTGGCGGACCTGCCGTTGGCGGATGAGCACATGGTGCGCCACGCCGCGTCGGCATGCGAGCGGCTGCTGGCCGGGTGGGAGCTCGCCTTGGCCGACGCCGTGGTGGCACACGCCGCGATTGGTGATCGTGAGGGAGATGCGCTCGTGCGCGGGGCGATTGCTGCCGTCGAAGAGCAGATGCACCCGCACCGCATCCTGGTGCGGTTGCAGGAGGCGGTGCTGACGCCGCCAGGCATGACGCGGCACCGCTGGCGCATCGCCGCGATCACGCAGTCATTGCTTGTGGCGGCGGCATGAGCGGCGATTCCATTGCCGTGTGTGCCGGGTGCGGCTTTGATGCGGTTGCCTGCGAGGAACCGGACGGTCAGCTCGTGCCGGACGGCAGCGGAGCGCTGTGGTGCCACGCGTGTATTCGGGGACTGGGCATCGACGACGTCGCGCCTAGCGATGGCGCAGCGTCCATGCGGGCACCGTCAGCGCCCACCCCACGGATCGAAGCGTCGGCGGTGTCGTGACGCGCCGCTGGATCAGCGCGCGCGGACGCGGCTCAAACAGCCACAGCGCCAGCGCATCGTCCACGATCTGCTGGTACACCCGGGCATACAGCGCGCGGACGCGCGCGCGGTCGGTGGAGCGGTCCGCTGAGTCGAGCGCCGCTCGGACCGCGGGCGCGGCGTAGCCAGCAAGGTTGTGCCCGCCAGGCACGAGACCGTCCGGTCCCCAGGTCGTACGGATCGCGGCGGGCGCAGGACCCGTCTGCCATCCTGAGAAGAAGACGTCGTAGTCGCGCTTCATCAGCCGCTGGATCGCGGTTTGGAACTCGAGGGACGTGATAGTCGCCGCGATCCCGAGTTCACGCCACTGCTGCTGGATGATCATCGCGGCGGCGATGCGCGACTTTGACGACGAGGGCACGACAAACTCCACCGCAAGACGCTGGCCGCCCCGCTGGCGTACCCCGTCGGGTCCGCGGCGCCAGCCGAGCGCGTCGAGCGTCGCGGCTGCGGTCGCCGTGTCGACTTCGAGCGGGTGCAGCGTGCTGTCGTATGTGAACTGCGCGCGCACGACCGGGGCCTGCAACGTGAACGCGAGGGTGTCGAATACGCTGCGTCGCACGACGTCGCGGTTCGTGGCCTGCACGAGGGCGCGTCGGAGGGCCGCGTCGCGCAGCAGCGGCCGTTGCGTGTTGAACACGGCGAACGTGTAGTCGAACGCGGGAAGTTCCAGCGCACGGACGGTGGCCGTCGGCTCGAGCTCCTGCAGCTGTGCCCGCGTGGCGCTCTCGATGAAGTCCGCTGTGCCTGTGGTGACGGCCTGATAGGCCGACTGCGGGTCGCTGAATACCTGCACGATGATGTGCCGGATCTGGGCGGGGGCGCGGTAATGGCCTGGGACGGCGCGTAAGACGTAGCGCCGCGCGGGCTGGACTTCCTCGATCTGGTACGGCCCGCTGCCGATGGGCATTCGGACGAGTGTGTCGCTACTCCATGCGATGCCGCGCACCGAGGAGAAGACGTGCTCCGGGAGTGGGATCAGCGTTTCCGTTACCCAGTAGAATCGATCGGGGCGACGACTCTTGAACCAGACCGTTACCGCCGACGCACCAGGGCCAGTGGACACTGAGTCGACAAGGGCATTCAGATCAGCGACCCGCGGCGCCATTGTCGCGGAATCCCGCAGTACGTGCCAGGCGTACACGACGTCGCCGGGCGTTACAGGCTGCCCATCATGCCATCGCGCGCGCGGGTCGAGCTCGAAGGTCACCGCGGCGGAGTCGCTGGCCCAGTGCCACCGGGCCGCCAGGCCTGGCGTGAAGCCGTGGTCGGCGACGGTCTCGCCCGCTGGTCCAAGGTAAGCGAGCCGGTCGAACAGGAGGTTCACCAAGGCGGCGCCGGCGTCGCTCGTGACCATCGGGGGCACCAGCGTCTCTGGGGCGGCTGGCGTGGCGATGATGAGTCGATCGTCGCCTATCGACCGGCGACAGGCCGCGACGATGAGCACCGTGATGAGTACCCCTCGGAGTGACCGTCTTCCCACGCGCACCTCCCTTACGTCGATTGCGATGCCGCGCCTTCGGCCCATTGCAATGTGGCGGGCGTACCGCGACGCAGCGAGGGTGCTGTGGATGCGGGATTCCGCCTTTGTGGGCACGCACCGCCGCCGCGACCGGCGACATTACGCCTTGTGGGCGACCTCGAATTCGTAGCGGGACTTCGCTTCGCGGCTGATGCGGGTGACAAGGTCCTCGTCGTCTGGCGCTTTGGGCCCAAGCACGTCGCGGGTGAGCATGATGCGGTCCGCCTCTTTCTTTGCTTGCGGGAACCGCGGATCATTCGCAATGCGGCGGGCCGCCTCGGTGCGATGCGCCGGCGTCCAGAAGGCGCGTTCCTCGCGGGCTCGCTGCTCAGCCGCGAGGGTTTCCGGGTCCCGCGGCGGCGGGTCCTCGTCCTCGTCAGGCTGCACGACGCCAGGTGGCCGATGAACGTGCGGCACGCACCCGCCGCGGCAAGGTGCGCAGCGTCGGCGCCGGTGGTCGTCAGTTGCGCGATCCTCGCCTCGAGATCGGCATTCGTCAACTCCACGGCCGAAGTGACGATGAGATAGGGTGCGATGCGGCCGAGCATTCCGCAGAGTTCGTTTGCCACGTCAGTCGCGTGATCCATGGTCAGCCGGATCACGGGGAGTCGGTCAGCGCCATAGCCAGCGACCACAGGTACGCCATGCTTCTGCGCCCACGCGGTGACAGAGTCCAGGATGTGCCGTCCCTGATCGACGGGTCCTTTCGACATGGCGTTTCCCGGTGCGATTGGCGGACGCGGCGAACGCACCGGCGCGAGCCCGCGGCCACCCCTCGAAGTCGTTGAACCTGGCGTCCGGCATACGCGGCCTTGGGACGCCGCATGCAAGATAATCCCCTGCGGGAGGCACGGCAGTCGTGTGGCGGCGGACGCGGCCGGTCATCGGCCTGCGGTTCGAGTCCCGCTGGCGGCCGCCCCGGCACGTCAGGGAGCGCGTCACGTGCAGTACACTCGCCGTAGTGCCTCGAGATCTCGACCGCGCCGGCGTCTTCGCGTACCCGCCGTGGGTCCAGCAGCTGGCCCGCTGGCCCGCGCTGGATGCGCGAGCACGTACGTCGGTCCATCTCGCGCTGGAGGAAGCCGGACTAGGGCTCTCGCTCCCCCACTACCACGCGGAGTCTGATCTCGCGGTGCGCGACGTCTGCCGACGCGTTGGGGCGGCCCTCGCGACGGAACTGCCCGCCCGGAGCTTCGAGGGTCAACTGGAGCGCGTCCGTATTGCGCGGCGCGCCCTCCCCAAGGACGCAGCGCCGTCGCTGGACATGGTGCTCGACGAGGCGCTTGTGCTCCGCTGGTGGGACAACCAACTCGGTACGCGCGCCCGAGCGCAGGCGCAGGGGGCGGTCGCGGCCTGTCTGGGCGGGCCGGAGCCGGACAAGGCAATGGAGGCGGCATGGCACGACGCGTGGGCGACCGTGAGCGGATCGGAGACTGCCTCTGCCATTGCCGCGTCTGGCGTTCTTGATCGACTCGTGGTGCTCGCCGAGGTGATGGACACGATGGCCGTGCGGCGCGCGGCATCGAGTCCAGTGGCGTCGAGTCCGGCGCGAGGCGAGTTCAGCGACCGGTGCGACGCGGCGCGGTCGCGCCATGCGGCTGGCCTGGGGGGAGTTGCGCGGACCGCGTACGTCGCGGCGGCCGGGTGGAGCGTTACGGAGCGGACGACGGCACTCCCCGCGATCAACTCGCCCGCCTTCGACCAGATGGCGGCGTTCCATGCGGAGTACGGGAGACTGCCGGTGCTCGGCGCGCACCGATCGGCCGAAGAACTCGAGGCGGCGCGTACCTTGGCGCGTGTACGACGACAGTGGGCGCACCTGAACGCCGAGGAGCGGGAAGCGTTCCTCGGGCTCGGCCTGCGACGGCCGAAGGCGCCACGCCTCCAGCGGCGCCTCGGTGCGTCGGCCCTGACCCTCCGGTTTGCTGGTGATGTGCAGCCGCGGCGCGGGGTGGAGGCGGTCATTCGACGCGTGGAAGCGTTCGTGCGCTCGCATGGCCATGTGCCGGGCCGATCGGACGACGCAGGACTCTATCAGGCGGTGCTACGCTGTCGGCGGGACTGGCCGCGCCTGCCGGCGGCCCTGCAGGCGCGGTTCGCCGCCATCGGCGTGCAGCCCCACGATCAGCGTCGTCTCGTCCCTGAGGAGCGGGCGGCCCGACGGGCCGGCGTGCCGTCCCACGTGGCGGCTGTGGTGGATGCCATCGAGGGGTTCGTCGCCCAGACTGGCCGCTTACCGCGGTACGATGCGGCGGACCCCGCCGAGCGGCGGCTCTATTATCTCGAGGCCGGGTGTCGTCGGGGCTTCCTCGCGTTGCCCCCCTCGATGCAACGGCGTTTCGACGCCGCTGGCAGTCACGCCGGGCGAGTCCGGGACGGGCACGAGGTGACGAACCGACGCGGGAACCTGGATGCCGCCGCATCGGCTGATGCGCTCACCCGCACGCCGTTGTCAGAAAGTGGTCACGGTTATGAATCATTGGATCTCGTGTTCGCCCCCGCTCAGGAGAGGGCTCGATGACGCAAGCACCCCCGCAAGATCTCACGCGCCGGATGTACGGGGCGCCGGTTACCGCCAAGTTGCTCTCGCGCGGCAACGCGCTCGCGCTCGGCGCGGCGGCCACCGGATTGGTGCAGCGCGCGGCGCACGCCGTGGTGCCGGCGTACCTCAGCATTCAGGGCGCGGAAGCCAGCGGGAAAAGCGCGCTGGCCCAGGGCCTCGCCGCCACGTTGCCGGACGTACTGTATCTCGACGGTCCGTACCTTCCGGACGATGCGCGATCCGATCCGGTGCGGGCGGCCGCCCAACTCCCGCTCGAAGGCGTTCGGGTGCTGATCCTCGACGATGTCGGTGAATACGTCCCAACCGAAAGCCTCGCCACGGCGATCTGGACGCGATGCGAGAGCGTCGGATGTTCGCTGGTGACGGTGCGCCGCGAGTCCGATTCTGATCCGTTCGCCGGCATCAGTCCTGCCGGCGGGTCAGCGATGGTCGATCTCTCCGGGGGACGCTTGTGGACAAATCTCGGCGAACACGGCCAGTTGCAGCATGAGTGGCGGCGCGTGTGGTACGGCCAGGTCGGCCATCCCGAGCTGGTGGGCGAGAGCGCGCAGTACGTCCTCTCGGCCGCTGCCGCGCGGGCGCTGTTCACGCTGATCGAGCAGGCCACGCCTCGACTCACCGCTTTTCCGGCGTCGGTGCTGGAGCAGGCGCGGCTCGGTGATGTGGCGTGCGTGCAGACGGTGCTGCACGGCGTGGAGGGGCTCGCGAGCGAGGATGCACGGCAGGCTCGGCGGTTCCTCCACCTGCCGACGGAGGTGCTCAGCCTGCTGTGCGAGCAGTTTGCGCCAGCGGCCGCGGACCGTACGCCGTTGGCGGGTGTGCCCGTGGCATAGGAGCGGTCGCCGTAGCCTGGTGCGCGACGAGGTGGTCGGACGCTCCCGTGGACCTCGAATGGGAGCCGTGCCATGCCGCGTGAGCTGGACTTTTCCGACCCCGATCGCCGGTTCGCGGCGGCTGTTTCGCAACGCGCCGGGGACTCCGGAAGTGATTTCGACGAGCTCGTGGAACGCGCGGGCGACGCGACGGCGCTGGCCCATCATCGCGTCGTCGCGCGGCAGTTTCGCGAGGCTCCGCTGGCGCAGTTGGCGCGCTGATTCGGCGACCGTCGGACGTCGCCGCTAGGCCGCGAGGCGGCGAACGCATGGGCCGACGTTGCAGCATCCATGCGATCGGTGTGCGGAACGTGCCGTCCGGCGAGGCGGGCGCTGGCGGTTCGCCAGCGCAGCGTCCGAGCCTCGGGCACGGTTAGATTCACGGCGGTCGGGTACCATCCGGCGGACAGGCACTGGGAGGGGCATGCTGAGGTCGATGGGAGCCGCGCACCCGTTTGGCGATCACCGGTGCGATCGATGTTCGACGCACCTGCCGGGTGGCATGACGGCCATCAGCGGGTGCGGCGGACAGACGGTTGTCCTGTGCCCGAACTGCGCGGTGGTCCACGCGCCGGCGGTCGTGGCAGCCCTGCCGGCGCACGACGGCGACTGCGCTGGGTGCGGTCGTGCGGTGCCCGAGGTCGTCACCGTGGATCTGGGCCGGATGGTGGTCACGCTCTGTCGCGTGCATGCGATCGGTTTGCTCCAGACGCGGCTCAACCCCGGCGCGTACCATCGGCTCGTCAGTGACATCGGCGGCGATCCCGAGGTGGAATTCCTGCTCCATGGAGACTTCTACGACGCCGACACGGGCGAGGCACTACAACCACGTGGCGCTGGCCACGATACTCTCTCGGTAGACGATGACGGCTTGTAGGCCCTTCCCTCAACCCTCTCCGCTCATGTGTCGCTTCCTTTGCCTTGCGGTGGCGCTGTTGCTGGTGCCGACGGTGGACGCGCAGACGCCCACGCCGGCGCAGGTCCTGACGAACTTCGCGAAGGCGATGAATGAGAGCGCGCTGCTGAAGCACTCGAACCTGGTGCGCGAGGGGACCATCACCGTCTCGCCGGGCGACGAGCGAGGAACCTACAGTATCATCCGCAACGCCCCCAACCAGATCGCGAACTATCGTGAGACAACCAGCCAGTACGTGGCTTTCGGGACGGATGGCCACGTCGTTTGGTCGCAGAAGGGCACCGTGATCTCGCGACCTGACGGCGAGGAACGCGACAACATTCAGCGGGATGGCGGGCTCGTGGGACTGCTCCGGCGCTACGCCCTGGCGGAGTACACGGGGACCGTCGAGCGCGTGCGATGGGAAGGCTATGACTGCTGGCGCCTCGCGGCGAAGACGTCCGCTGGCAAGACGCGCAGTGATTTCTATGATGTCCAGAGCGGACTCTTTCGCGGGACGGCGGATACCGTGAGTCTGCTCTTCCTGAAGCGGGACCGCGCCTACATCATCGACGCGTACGCGCCGACGGATGGTGTGCAGCTCCCGATTCGGTTCCGCCAGCGGTCCGGGCCGGTCGAGATGAAGATGAACGTGACACGCAGCGAGTTCGATGCCCCGCTCCCGCCGAACAAGTTCCCGATGTCACCCGAAGTCCGCACCTGGTTGGCGATGCATCCGTGAGTTTGCCGCGCCTCCAACCGACCAAACGCATGTGTGACATTCGAATCGAGCTGGGAACACCTCGCGGCGAGTGCAAATCCGCCGCGCGCTGCTCGCCACCTCCGGTGAACGCGCTTTCTCGCCCATGAGCATCGAACTCCGCTTCGATGCGAAGGCGGTCCATGACGCACTCACGCGTGCCGAGCCGATACCGCTTGTGGTGGATGTTGTTCATGATGCTGGTGGCGTCGGCCTTGTCATTCCGTGCGACCGTGACGGCGCTACCGTGCGCATCAGCCTCGTGGACGTCCCACTCGCTGCGTCGGAGGCCCGGTTACTCGCCGAGCAGGGCCACTACACCGAGTCCATTCCAGCACTGGACCTGCGGATGGCGTGCCAGGAGAGCCTGGCACAGCGTGACGCTCTCCTGGCCGAGGGCGCCTCGAGGGAGGGTCCGGTCACGATTTGGGTCGACTGCGCACGGACGCCAATGACCCGGCGCGAAATGCCCGGCTTCGTCGTGCGCGACGTTTCGACGGGTGCGTATCTCGCTCTCGATGGCGAGACGGCCGTCCTCACGCACGACGTCCGGGCTGTCGCTGTCTTCGCGTTCTGGATCCTCGCAGAAGCCTACCTCACGCCGGAGCGCCAGATCATCCGTGCCGGCGCGGTGTTTCCTGTCGCGCGCGTCCGTTGATGGCTATTGTACCCTCGACCCTTTCATAACGGTCGCACTTCTCGCGCTCGATGGTCAATCACCCAGTTGCGCCTGTTGGCGGTCGCGGGTGCGCGGGTGCGGGTGTACGTCGCGCCGGCGCCGATTACAGCACCGCGTGTCAGGGCAGACACTTAGGGTGCAGGGGAGTTGGCCGAGACGCGAGCGAAACCCATCCGTCCATCTCGATGAGACGGCACAGACGGCGCGCACGGTCCGCCGTGCCTGGATTCACCCGCACCGTGCGTGCCTAGACTGGCGTCGCTACGCCGATGTCACCCGAAGTTGGGACTTGGTCGGCGATGCATCCGTGATGCTGGTGCGTCGCGGACGGTCGGGATGCTCCGAACATGGGAGCTCACCCGACCGACCGGCGCGGCCGGGATGCCTGCGCGCAAAGCCGCCGCCTCGGCGCGCGCCTGCTACGCGCGGCACAGTACGAGTACTCCGCGTACGACAAGTTCGAGTCGCTAGTACAGATGCTGTTGATGCGGTACGGCGTGTTGCCTCCCGAGACGTCCTGGAAGTCCGCGCGCCTGGCGGAACTCGCCAGTGAATTTGCGGACGAGGTGCGTGCCATCGCACGCGACGCTGCCCCGTTCGAAGATGTTCTTGGACCCATCTACATGGCCGTCGCCTCGCAGGCGCACGCACAGGGCATGGGCCAGTTCTTCACGCCAATGTCGGTCGCGCGCCTCATGATCGCCATGACGCTCGCGACGTACCGCGCGCGCCAAAGGCGGATGGGTCGCTCCGGACCGTCGGGGAGCCGGCGCTCGGCGCCGGCGGCATGCTGCTTGCGGCGATGGGCCACATTGCGTCGTCGCGCGGGACCGCAGCGCTGGCTGCGTGGGGATTCCACGGAACGGATCTCGACCTGCTGTGCGCGCGGATGGCCGCAGCACAGATTGTCATGCAGTGTGACATTCAGGAGGCGCCGGTGGGCGAACTCGTGATCTGGCAGGGAAACTCACTCACCATGGAACACCGACGACTTGTCGTGCACGCAGAACATTACGCACGCGTGCAGGCGAGAGCACCCGTGACGCTGAGGGCGGCGGGATAAACTTTTGGTTGCCTGGTCCGAAGGCCGTCGTTGCGGGCATCGGTTCGCGGCACATCTCGGTGGCGGAGAGTCAGTTGCTCGCCGCGACCGGCGCCTGGGTGCTGTCGCATAACGGGGCGTTGCGCTCCGGCGGCGTCCTTGTCGACGGTGGCTCGGCAACGCTTACGGACGGGCATCCAGCTGGAGGGACCGCCGTACCCGGTCTGGTGCGAAGCGCTGGCCGTGGCCGAGTGGACGTTCGGCGAACGGCTCCGCGAGGTGGGACTCCCGCCGTACACGGACCCGCCCGTACTGGCAGAGTTCGAAGCCCGTCGCGGGTGGCACACCCTGCGAAATCGCGCCGTGGGCGCGTACATCCAGCAGCTGATGATTCGGAACGCGAGAATCATCTTTCCGGAGGAAGGCCGGCCGGTGGATCTCGCCTTGGGGATGCTCGGGAGCACGCCGAACGGTGGGGATACCGGACACGGATTCCGGCTTGCACGGGCCGCCGGGGTGCCGACGTTTGACCTGCGCGACGCTGAGGTGCTGGCGGCAGCGCGGGCTGCGTTGCAGCAGCGATTGGGCTCGGTTGCGAGACGTTGACGTGGCGGTCGGTGCATCGTGGATCGTTCCCTCAAGGCAGTGACCTCGTTGCGGCGCGTCGTGCCGGTCCTCATTGTTCGCGAACCTTCACTCTGGCTCGCGGGAGCCGCGCCCCTGAGATACGACTGGAGCACCTCGTGCTTTGCCCAAGAGTGGTCCGCGAGTGCCCACCTGGCGTCTTAGGTTTGTGGCTCAGGCATCGTTCTGACAGGCGTCACTCGGTGCTTCCAAAGAGGTCCCTCGCCTCGGCGTCTTGCTTCCTATGCCGCGGTGCCGCCTTTACCGTTTGATTCACCCCCGCTGTCTGAGGCATGTCGATACGTGCACCGTCCAACAATTGGGCGACGGTGAGGAGCTGCAGTCGCGGATGTTTGCCCCAGGGGGAGGTGTAGAAGCCAGCCGCCGCGGCTTCGGTGCGCATGGCCCTAGTGGGAGTTTCGAAGCTGAGGAGGGCGCCCAAGGCGGCCTTGTCCCTTTCGACTACCCCGCGGAGGTCACGGACGTCCGTTGCCTTCAGGTGACCGCCCTTCACGGAGATCACCGCCAGCTGCATCTCTCCCGTGCCGTCACGGAAGTAGAGACGCCCATCAACGCCCTTGTCAGCTCCTTTCTTGTGGTCTGCGGGTCGTGCCCCGACGAGACCTAGCGCCCACCACTGAAACTGATACTTGTCGGTGGCCGCCAGCTCGGCGGCATCCTCAGCGGTTGTCGGTTCGCCAAGCACCTCGAACTGGGCGTCATCGCGGAACGTGTCGCGAAATCGGAGCTTGATGAGGCCGATCGCGAGGTGCGTGATGTCGATGCCGATCCAGTGACGCCCGAGCTTCTGCGCGGCCGTGATGGCAGTGCCGCATCCGCAGAACGGGTCCAACACCACGTCCCCCGGGTTGCTACTCGCGGCGATGATGCGCTCTAGTAACGCCTCCGGCTTCTGGGTCGGATAGCCGAGGCGCTCCTGGGCCTGTGAGTTCAGGGGGAGAATGTCGTCCCAGACGGTCCCAAGCGGCGTTCCGGGCATCTCGTCGAGATACCGCTTGAGGCGGATCCGCCCTTCCTTGTCCGGCGGAAAGTAGAGCAGTCCCTTCGCGTCGTACTCCTTCATCTTCTCCAGCGTGAACGCCCAGCCGTTCGGATGCGGCTTGTAACCTTTGTAGTCGTAGCGGAGGTTCGGCCGTACCCCGGGGTTCCGAAGGTCTCTCGTCGTAAACCGCCGACCGTCCGCATCCACCTGGGAGTAGTGCGATTTGATGTACTCCGCCGAGTATGGCCGGTACTGAAGATTGAAGGTCGGCTGCGGTCCCTTGCCATACGAGAGGATAGTGTCCGTTTCGTCGCCGAAGCGGTTTCGCACATTGTTGTGCGAGACGGTGCGCTTCCAGATGATCTCGCTCCGGAACTGCTCCGGACCAAATACCGCGTCGAGCAGCAACTTCAGGTAGTGACTGGCAGTGGGGTCACAATGCAGGTACAGCGATCCGGTTGGCTTGAGGACCCGCCGGAGCTCGACGAGGCGAGGTGCCATCATCACGAGGTACGCCAGCATGTCGTTCGTGCCCAGGAACCGTTCGAACGCCAGCAGGACGTCTGCGACTTTCCCTCCCTCTTTCACGGTCTCGTCGAATTGGCGCGCAGCCGATTCGTCCCACCGCCAGGTGTCCTCGAACGCCTGTATCTGCGCAGCGGCCTGGTGCCCGTCTTTGGCTGCGAACAGGACGTTGTAGTTGGCGTTGGAGTTGAACGGCGGGTCGAGATAGATCAGGTCTACTGACTCGTCCGCCACGTGTCGGCGCAGGACGTGGAGGTTGTCGCCGTAGAACAGACGGTTGGGCAGCGGCTTATGTCGCAAGCGAACTCCTCACGAGCGTGTGGATCGGTGTCCATCGTGCCGGGGAACGGCCTGCAGAGCGAGACGCGCCGGAGATAGGCGCCGTGCGGTCGCTGGCCCCGTGTGGGCCTAGGCCGAAACTAGCGAAGGGAGGTGCAGGACGACAGTTGCCGCGTCGCATGGCGGGGCTGCTGGGCGGTGGGAGCGCCGCGCGGCCACGAGGTGGGTGGCCCACTGTACTGCGTCGTCGGCGTGCCGGCTCGATATGCTCTGAGCATCTCCCCTTCTCACCGAGTGAGAGCCGCGTGTGCAGCGGGGCACAACGGCAGGACCATGGAATGCTCACGATTGATCGCGCGGCCGACGGTCAACTCACGCTGCCACCCGAATGGGGTGATGGCACGCGTGCCTGGTTTGAGGAGCGAGCCGCCATTCTGGAGTTCGAGGGCGGCAACTCGCGTGAAGATGCCGAGATCTACGCGGTCGGGTGCGTGGTTTGGAGCTTGCCGCGTTCCGGTGTCGCCACCCTGCGGGACTGCATCGCGACGTCGCGCCAGCCATAGCGTCGGTGCCGGTGCGCGGTGAATGGGCCGTATCCCTCTGGCATCTCACGACCGGAGCGTCCCGTGTCCATCGTCTGTCCCCGTCCCGCGCGCCCGTTGCAGCCCCTTCCGTCGCGCGTCCCACCCGACCTTTTGACTTCCACGCGTGCACGCATCGAGCTCGAGGACCTCGTGGCTGCGTCGCCGACGGTGAAGCGGTTCTTCGAACTGCTCTTCGCACCGGACGCGCCCGTCAGTGCGCGCGCGATGGCGCGCGCGCTTGGGGTGCACCCGTCCACACTGAACTCGCGGTTCTTCCGTGCCAAGTTGCCGTCGGCCAAGCGATACATCGCCTGGGCCCGACTGATCCGCGTGGCAGTGGCGCTCGAGAATCCCGCCCGAAGCGGGTGCGGCGTGGCGATGCAGCTTCGCTTCTCTTCCGGGCAGCATCTGGTGCGCCATCTGCGGGAGCAGCTCGGCCTGGGGATTCCTGCGTTCCGGGCGAGGTACACCGGTGCGCAGTTCGCCCAACGGTTTCGTGACGAGCTGGTGGTCCCGTACCGCGTAACGCTGGAGCGCCTGTCGCTCGCCCCGCGTGCAACCATTGGCCGACCGACTGCTGGTGCGCGGCGTGCGCCAAGCACTCTCGCTGCATAACCCGCACCGAGGCTACACGTATGTCGAGTCCGAAGTCATCGTCGCCGCAGCATGCCAACGGGAAGCGCGTGAGATGCAGCAATTGCCTGAGGGCACATCGGTTTCCTGGGAAGGCTCCGTGCGTACTCCAGGCACTGCTGGACGTTCGCATTGAATCCGGTGACATCACGCCGCGCCAGGCGCGCAAGCTCATGACGACGGTGGACGCGGATTACCTCTGGACGGTTCTGGGCCCCTTGCTAGACGCGGTGGTCCGTGGCGAGTACTCCGCGCGGGAGTCGCAGTGATGTACACTCCCGCCGTGCGGACGCGGCTCGCGGCGCCGCTGCTCGGGATCCGGCCGGACGAGCTGATCGTCGATTGCTTCGCAGGGGGCGGGGGCGCGTCGCTCGGTATCTTCTGGGCGACGGGCCGCCACCCGGATATCGCGATCAATCACGACCGGGAGGCCCTCGCGATGCATGAGGCGAATCACCCATCCACGCGGCACTATCGTGAGAACATCTGGAACGTGTCGCCGTACAAGGTCTGCGCAGAGATCGAGCAGACGCGACGGGTGGCGCAGAAGGCGTCGCGAGGCTGCGCAACACCGTCCGCCGCGTCGCAAATGTCTGTCGGCAGGGTGGGATTGCTTCACGCGAGCCCCGATTGCCGGCATTACAGCCGCGCAAAGGGCGGCAAGCCGCGGAACAAGAAGATCCGGAGCCTCGCGTGGGTTTGCGTGCGCTGGGCGGTCGCGGTGAGACCTCGCATCATCACGATGGAGAACGTTCCTGAGTTCGTGCAGGCATCACCGCTTCTCCCGAACGGTAAGCCGGATCCCGCGCGCGCTGGCCGCAACTTCCGCGCATTCGTCACGCGCCTGCGCAACCTCGGGTACGAGGTGGAGTGGCGGACTCTGCGCGGCTGTGACTTTGGTGCGAAGACGACGCGCACGCGGTTCTTCCTGATCGCGCGGTGTGACGGCGAAGAGATTCGCTGGCCGGTGCCGACGCACGGCAAGGGACGCGCACGGCCATACGGCACGACGGCCGAGTGCATCGATTGGACCATTCCCTGCCCGTCCATTTTCCAGCGTCGGAAGCCGTTGGCCGAGAAGACGCAGCGCCGCATTGCGCGCGGCATCTGGCGGTACATTCTCGAGGCGCCGAAACCGTACATCGTGCAGACAACGACCTCGGTGGGCGACCGCGTCGTCGGCGCCCCGACCTTGGTCCAGACAGGCTACGGTGAGCGCGAGGGCCAGGCACCGCGCGCGCTTGATCTGCAGAAGCCACTCGGAACCGTCGTCGCTGGCGGCGCGAAGCATGCGCTGGTGATGGCGTTCCTCGCGAAGCACTACTCCGCACGCCATCCGAGCGAAGTGCAAGCGAGTGCGATGACCGCGCCGATGGGGACGATCACGACGGCGGACCATCACGCGCTCGTGGCCGCGTTCTGTGTGAAGTTGCGCGGGACGTGCCGGGACGGGCAACCCGTCGAGACGCCGCTTCACACGATCTCGGCCGGTGGTCTCCATCACGCTGAAGTCCGCACCCTTCTGCTGCGATATTTCGAGTCTGGGGCGCGTCCGGGTGACTTGTTCGCGTCGACGGCGCGTGAGCCGGGCGTTGTGCGGATCAACGGGGAGTCGTACGTCATCGTGGACATCGGCATGCGGATGCTGGGGCCGCGCGAGCTCTATCGCGCGCAGGGCTTCCCGGATTCCTACCGCGTGGAAGACGTGACGGTCGAGTGCACGAACCGCCGCGGTGTGCGCCGAGTGAAGCGGCTTTCGCAGAAGGCGCAGATCCGGATGTGCGGCAACTCAGTCTGTCCGCACGTTGAGGCCGCCGTGATCGCGGCGAATCTCCGGTTCGCACCGGTACTCGCGGAGGCCGTCTAGTGCCGGCGGCCCCAGTCGCAGCACCCGGTGGTGCAATCGTCACCGGAACGGATGGCGGGATCGTCATCGACCGCGCGACGGGAACCCCCTGCGCGTACCTGCCAACGTCGACGGGTCGTTCGTATCTTCGGGCCGGGATTCTGCGCTTTGACGTCGACGGCTACCGCCAGGCGTATGGCCACGTGGCAGCTCTCGTTGATTTCGAGACCGTCGCCTACTGGGCAGTCACCGCCTCTGGCCTTGCGTACGTGCCGGCGCGCAACTCGTGCTTCGCGCTCGGCGCCGAGGCGGTGACCCGCTAGCTCACCAGTTCCAGATGGCGCACGCCTTCGTTCTGGTCGTCGAGGCCGAACTGGCCCAGTCCGCGTACGCTGAGCGGATCGATACCGAGACGGAGGAACATCGGATGGTCTGCGGCGTCTGCTCCCTCGTTGCGCACGCGTTCCTCGCCTTCCAGAAACCCGAGGTAGCGGAACATCCGCGCGATCTGTGGGGCGCGCTCCATGCCGTGCGGGTCGTGCGTACAGACCACCACGACATCACGACCGCCGCTGGTGAGGGCGCGTAGCACCATCGCGAGAAACTTCGGGCCGAGCCCTTGATTCCGCCACGGCGGCAGCACGCTGAGCTGCCGGATGACGAACAGGTCACCGGGGGCCAGCGGGAGTCCGTCGACCAGCTCGGGCATGGACGCCCCGCGGTTCTCCCCGAGGATGGTCTGGATCAGCGCGTGAATCGAGGGCGAGAAGCCCGGTGACGCGGTCGCGAGCAACTCCTCCCACGCTGCGGAGTCCGGAACCGCGACAAAGGGCACGCGCTGCAGCGTGAGCACGGCGGCCGTGCTGGCCGGCTGGTCGTCCGTCGCACTGGCCTGGAACAGCGTCGCCGTGGTCGTCGTGATCATCCGGGACAGATGACGATCCGGAAGCGGTAGCAAGGCGGTCGTCATCGTGTGGATTTGCAGGGCCGACGCGGGCACGGCTTCGCCGGTGGGCGTCCGTAGCGGGGTGTTGAGATCGAGGACCTGAAAGTCCATGGGGGTCTGGGGCGAGGGCGAGAGGATCTACGTCACAGTGTAGGCCGATGACGCGCTCGCAGTCGGATGCGCCAGCGAGCCTGCCAGCACCGTATTCTCGGGACCATGATCGCCGCGTTGCGGGTGCGTGCATGACGGTCGCCGTCCTCGGGGTTCGCTCCGCCCAGATCGGGCGCCGGCTGCTGCGCCGTGCCTTCGTGCCCATGGAACTCGGGCTCGGGCAGTTCTATCTGAACGGCGTGCGACTCCAGCAGCTCGAACTCGGGACGTCGCCCGACGTGGTGGCGCGTCGGGTGTTCGAGGTCGTGGCCCCGACGCTCCAGCGGCGGGCGCAAATCGCGGATGCCTTCGCGATTACGTATGACACACCGACTGGGGTCTGGCATGGCTGGCTGCCGGCGGACTTGGCGCCCACCGATCAGGAGCGCGTCCGCGTGGCGGCCGCCTTTGGTCTGGTGCGGCTCGACCTCGGTCAGGCCGGAACCGTAAGTGCCGCATGACGGCGCCAGCGACCGAACGCATTGGCGAGCTCACGATTGACCCGCGGGGCGTGAAAGTGCTCGCGGCCGCTCTTACGCGCGGCACGCCACTGGAGCAGCTGACCCTCGGCTTTCGCGAAGCAATCCAGAATGCGACGGATGCGCACCGTCTCGCGGGTGTCACACGACCGATCGAGATCTCGACCGCTGGTCGCGATGTGGTGGTACGCGACCACGGACCCGGTATGACGGCGGACGAGATTCATTCGCTGATCCTCAACCTCTTCGCCAGCGGGAAAGCGGAGGGGTTGGGCGGATTCGGCGCAGGGTCGCTGTCGATGCTGATGGGCAGCGAGAACGTGATCATCCGCAGCCGCGCCAGCGGACACCCTGGCGTGCGGTTCGAGCGGGCGTGGGTGGGCGAGCGGGCGCCGATCGCAATGCCGGAGGCGGAGGCCGAGGCCTTCGGAACCGGCACGGAAGTGTGCTTCAGCAACGCGACGTGCAACGGGTGGAACGAGCGACAGGTGAGTCAGTACCAGTTGCCTCGGATGATGGATCGCGTGCTCGCGTCGTCGCAGTTCCCGGCCGGGGTGACGATGACGCTCGACGGGCAGCCGGTCGAGACAAAATGGGCGTTGGAGGAGACCGATCGACGTCGCGGTCCGATGTTTCGTGAATCCTACCCGGGCGTGCGCGTGGAGCACTACATGGTGCCGGCGCAGAAAGGTCAGGAGGTCGCCGTCGTGCAATTGGGCGACCCGGACGTCGGCGATTGCGGGATGAGCCAGTTTGAGCGCCATGCGCCGGGCGGATGTGGCGTGGCGTATATCGTGCGGTTGTTTCCCACCGTGCGTCCCGGTGACGTGCACTATCCGTTCACGTTTGATCGGATGGGTCTCACGAACAGCGCGCTGGAGCGAGACATCTCCATGGTGCTCCTGCGGCTGCGGACGGAGCGCATCGGGTTTGAGGCAGAACAGGAGTGGCACGCGCGGTACTATCTGCCCACGGACGAGTTTCCGGAGTTGCTCGACGAGGACGCCCGTGTTGAGCCGCCGCCGGCGGAGACCGAGAAGCGTGCGGGAGACGCGGTGGAGCGCACGCCGAGCACGGAGGAACGGCGCGCGGCGGTAGCGCCAATCGTCACGACGCTGGCCACCGAGGCGGACCTGGTGCGGCAGCTGCTGGCGCGCGCCGAGTCCGCCGCGACGCCAGAGGTCGTGGTGTCGGAGCGGGACGCAGCGAAGCGGATGCGCTCGGATGTGGTGCGCGCCGGGTTCGGCGGCGGCGCTGGGCTGGTAGTGCACCGTGCCTCCTTCCGGCGGCCCGTCTGGCTGCCGGCTGAAGTCGACGTGGAAGATCCGTCCCAGGTGGAGCAGTTCGAGCCGTTGGTGACGGCCGTTCGGCACGTGGCGGGAATCATGGCGGATGAGGCGCAGCATGCGAAGCCGTTGGCGCCGCTCGGCGAGAAACGCGTGCTCTTCGGTCTCCTCTTCGACCATGAGACGCATGCCCAGTGCCGCACCGGCCTGTCCGTGCCCGGGTTGCCCGCCGACGGCCATCGCGCGGCTATTCTCTTCAACCCGACATCGGATGCCTGGCGCGCGGCGCGAAGTCGTGAGGCCATGGCAGATGCGGTGTGCTCCGTCCTGGCCCATGAGGTGGCGCACCTGATCGAGCCGAACCACTCGGAGTCGTTCTCGGTGGTGCGAGAAACGTTGGGACTGGCGATGGTCAACCGACGCGACGAAATGCAGGCGATCTTCAACGCGTCAGGTGCGTTCGAAGCGCTCCGTAGGATTCATGCCCTGCCGCCTCAGGCGCCGGTGCCCAGCTTCGAGGCACCGACGGCGGTGGTGTGCGAAGAGGCCCGGTGGAATCACGACTTGGGGGCATTGGGTCCGGGACGTCGGCTGACCGAGATCCTCGAAGCGGCGATGCTCGAGGCGGGTCCGAAGGCGACGCGCCTCGCGGGCAGTTTCGCGGAAACGTTGCAGACGTTGGAGGCCAGCGGAACCCTCGATCGCGAAACAGCCAAGCGAGTGATTCGCTTCGCTGCCGACTTCGGTATCCCAGCCGCTCCGGTGCCGCGTGCCGCGCCGCACGGAGCGGCGCGGACACTTCAGGTGCAGGCCGTCGATGGCGAAGGCCTGCGGGCGCATGCGGAGCGAGCACAGGCTGTCTTCGCATCGCATGTGTTTGCGGATCCCGCACTGTCCGAGATGCAGCGGGACGCCAGCGCGGCGCTGCGTGAGGAGCGGGCGTCGGGACTCAGCCCGATGCATCTGGTGCGCCTTGGCGCGCACCTAGCGCTCCTGGATCGCGGGGACGATCCGGAGCAGGATCAGATCGAGCGCGTGGAGGCGGGGCAGGATGCATTCCGCTCCCTTTTGCCACGGAACGGCTGGGCGCCGCTGTCGCGCGAGGTCGGGGAGCGCGTCGCCGCCCGCGCGCTCTGGCTGACCGAACGGGGCGGCCCGCTCGTCGACGAGCTGGTGCCGGCCCTCACCGACTACTGGGCAAAGGGTCATTTCCCCGAACGGCGCGTGGCGAAGCTCGTGACGATCCCACCAAAGCCGTGGCAGGCACCGCGCGCGTCGCGCCGGTGACAGCGGTCGGCGTGACGGCCGGCTATGCTGAGAATATGGTCGCCACGGTGCATGCCTACGATGTCGTCCTGCTGGCGGATCGCTGCGGCGACCGGCCCGTGGGCGACCGGGCCTGCTTGGTGCGCTTTCCCGCCATTTACGCCGCGTTCCCCGATGACGCGCGCGCGGCAGCCATTAAGGCGCTTCCGCAGCATGCGCCTGGAGCGAGGTTCCTGACCACGCTCTTTGTGGGCCGCGAGTCACTTGCCTCCGCCACGACAGCGCTCTGGCGGGACCTGGCCGAACGCGGCGTGCACCTCGTGTCGGAGCCGTCGACTTCCCCTCCCCTTGAGTGTCCGCATGACTGATCTCAATCAACTCGCCACCACCTCGATGCTGGTGCGCGTCGAAGCGCCCGGTCATCCGACGCCCCCGCGCGCGGTCTGGACGCTGTCACCGATGCAAGCGAGCCGCGTCGTGAGTTTCCTGCGCACGGTGCACTCGCGCGAATTCCTGCCGTTCGCGCACTGGGCGACCCGCGTCGAGGCGCCCGCGCCCGTATGGTTCACCGAGCCAGCGCAACCGGCCATTCGCTTCCGGCGCGCCCTGGCCGACTTTGATGCGAGCGACACCGACCTGTACTTCCTCGGCGACTTGGAGCCTCCCGTCCTGGCGCTGTGCCATCTCGATCAGGCGTATGTGTTCGCGACGAACGAGGGGGTGGTGTTCGGCGGCCGGGATCCGGAAGGCGGCGGCCGCGACGCGATGACCGTCGATGTGCCTCGTGACCTGCTGTCGCAGTTCGTGCAAGCCGACGCGCGCGGCGTCGGGCGTCAGCGCGGACACGAGGAGCTGCCGTCGCCGATCGTGATCGGTGGTCGCCGCTATCTGGCGTTCCCGTCGGAACGCATGGAACACTTCAGCATCGGGCGCTGATGCGATACGCCGCGGCGGTATGCTGGCGGCATGTCCCGCCGCTACCCCTCCGGCCACCTGTGCCAGCGCGACCTCCTGCGTCGGGGATGGTCCCGTGAGGACATCGATCGGGTCTTCGGTGAACCGGACCACACGTCGCCGAACCCGCACCACGCGGACGCCGCGCCGATCCGCTGGTACCGGCGCGCTCGGGTCGTGGTGGCCGAGCTGGATCGACGGACCGCGGCGCTGGACGCGAGCTCGGACGACCACCGATGGGTAAGCGCCGTCCGCCGCATGCCGATTCTCGTCGCCGATGTCGCGCTGGAATCGCTGCTGCCGATCTGCCGGCGCGCGGTGGAGCATTTTCACGCCCTTACGCTCGACACCCTGACCGACGCCGAGGCGGATGTGCTGGCGGCGTACGTCGTGAGGCACGCCGTGACGGCGGACGATGCCTTGCTCTCACGGATTACGGTGTTGCGACGCGAGGGGGCGCTCCGCGCGTGGCGCGCACGGCTCGCGAGGGCGCTCAGTCCGCGGTATCCCGCCCTCGCGCCAGCGTTCGCCCGTGCGGTGGAGCGACCATTCGACGGGGCGTGGTCGCGGGCCTCGTAAGCGTCGCTGTTGCGCGGTGGTCGGATCGCATGCTCCCTGGCATGACTACCGCCTCGCTGACCGCCGCACATTCCAGCACGCGGCCGCGCGCCGACCTGCTCGATCTCGTCACCATCTCGCACCTGGCCCATTGGTACGACTACAGCCCGGCGCTGCTCTCCCTGGCCGATGCGTGGGCGGCCCAACAGGCGCCGAAGCGTTTCGCGCTGCTGATTGGCTCGACACGGGACATCCCATCTGGCGACCTGATGACGTTCGATACGCTCGACGCCGTGCGGGACATGATCGGTCGCCGCCCCAACGCGCGCTTTGTCGCGGCATTCGATCTCGAGGAAGGCGTGGATCTCACGCCGAGCGTATGCCTGGCGCGCTGATCGCCTTCGAAGGGGTGGACGGTGCGGGCAAGACGACCCAGCTTGCCGCGTTCGTCGCGCGATTGCGCGCGCTCGGGCTGCCCGTCCGGACCTGTGCCGAGCCCGGTGGTACGCCCATCGGGAGCGACATTCGCGCACTGCTGTTGCGGCCCGGAGCGTCCATTGCCCCGCGCGCGGAGGCGCTGCTCTTCATGGCCTCGCGTGCCGCCCTGATGGATGCGGTCGTGCTCCCCGCCCTCGCACGCGGCGAGCACGTCGTCATGGATCGCTTCTTCCTCTCGACGTACGCGTACCAGGCCGGGGGACGTGGGTTGCCGCTGCAGGACCTCGCGAGCGCCAACCTGTTCGCCACGCACCGCGTTGTTCCCGACCTCACGGTCCTGCTGACGCTCGGCGAGGACCACTCGCGCGCGCGTCGCGTGGAGCGCGGGACCAGCGACCGCATCGAAGCCGAGGGCCGCGCGTTCCATACGCTCGTGGACCAGGCGTTTCGCGAATACGCGACGCGGGCGTGGCAACACGCGCATCCCGAGGTGGGCCCGGTGTTGGTGATCCCGGCTGACGCGGCGCCCGAGGTGGTCGCGCGGCGCGTGTGGGACCACGTGATGCGCGTCGAGGGCATGACCGAACGATTGGGCGTTCCGCGGGGAATGCCCGCGCACCAGTCATCCCCCGTCGCCGTCAGGCCGCGGAGTCGCTAATGGCCAGACCGTTTCTGGTGCCCGCCGCAGGCGCGGTGGCACCGCACGAGCTGACCCGCGACGAACTCCTCGCGCGTGCGCTATTTCACGGGACGGCGGAACCCATCGAGGAGCCGCTCCACGGGGGTGGATATGACGGCGTCCTCTGGACCGTCGATTGTCCCGCCATCGCCCAAACGTACGTCCCCGAAGCCGGCATCACCGCGTTCTGGTCCGGCGACGAGTGGCTCGCCGATGACGTGGTCGTGCCGGAGGGCACCACCGGACGGCTTGCGTGCCAGATGGGATACGTTGCGGAGGTGTTGCAGCGCGAGGGAGACCGTCCGCATGGCCGCGTACGCTCGTGGCGGTACACGCAGGGGCCGGAGGAACGGGGGGTGCCGGGTACCCCGGTGGCGAGCCCGCGGCACCGGGATGTGCTGCGGTACGTCCGGGACGTGCTGGGCTACACGCCGCGGGCGGGGACGAAGGCGCTGTTCGAACTCAAGGAGCGGTCTCGTGGTGAGGACGGCGGCTTCGAGTTCATGCCGGCGAGCTACCGGATGTCGGGCATGCTCTACGTCCTGCTCCCACAGAATCCGCTGCGCCTCTACGATCTCGCGGCGGGACGCGAAGGCGACTTGACGGACCTCGAGTACCACAAGCACGAGGTATTCGGGAAGGCGGCCGCGGCGGGATTCGATGGGGTGCGCATCAACGACTTCATGCAGTCGCCGTCGCAGGGCAACTACGGCCATGTGAGTCTCGGCCTGCTGCCGGCGGGGATCGCGAAGGTCACCGCGACGCCCATGCCGTGCACGCATTTCGACTATGGGACGCTGCCGCGCGGGCACACCGGCGAGACCCCGGACTTCATCGCCGGTCACGGCGCGCTGGTCGCGGCCGCCATGGCGCGTGGCGACACGGTGCGGCCCGAAGTGCGGGATTTCTATCCGGAGTTGATCGCCGACGTGGCACCGTCCGCGGTGCATCGATGAGGGTGGACCCTGCCTCCCGGACCGCCCTCGGCCTGTCGCGTCCCGATCCTTTCGGTCATGTCGCTCCCACCGCTTGATCCGTCCGTCTGCTGTGTGCCGCGCCCGTGGGCCATGTGCTACGAGCAGCTTTCGGATTCGTCGGAGGCGCTCGAGGCCATCCGCCTGGTGCCTCCGGAGGAGGTGGTGAAGGCCGTCGCGCCGCGTCCCGCGCGGACGAAGCGGAAGCGCGTGTGGGTTGACCGTGTATGGGAGCGTGGTGCCCGCTACGAGGAAGGCGCCGTCCACGTGGTGAGCGGCGCCGCGTTCGCCGGAACGACCGAATGGACGCTCGGCGTGTCGAAGGGGACACTCCCCGCGCCGTACGAGTCGTGGTGCGCGCGCGACCTCTATGCGGACCGAGGCACCCTGCTGGCATTCGGGCAGGGCGGGTTCGAGCCGGCCCAGCCGCTCCGGTGCTGTCTCGTGGGGCGTGATGGTATCGTGTTCGACCTCGACGTCGTCGACATTGAGGCGATGTTTCCACTGCTGGCGTCGGACGACCTGCGGTGGAGCCCCGAACTGTGGGCGACCCATGCCGCGTTGGCGGTGACGCTGAAGGATCTCAACCCCGGACGCGACCCGATGCGCGAGGGGGCATACGGCGACGACATTGATCCGGCCCTCGCCGTCGCCTTGGAGATGCACGCGGCGGCGTTGCGGCGGCGTGCGCAGGCCATACCGCAGGACCGGCGCGGCCAACTCGAGGACTCGGCCGCTCGCGACGGCGCCCGGGTGCTCCCGTTCCACGCGCCCATCCCTCGTCGCGGGCGATAGTGCGACGTTCGCCGACGAACCACCGCCTGCGGGTGCGGCGTAACGTACAGCCCGCCACGCGCTCCACCCTATCGGCATGACACGGCTCCTTGCACTGGCCCGGCAGCGCGTCGCCGTGCCGGCCCCTTCGCATCCGGTGCTGTTGTCCTTGGAAGCGGCCCTGACGGGGGCCGCTCGCATCTTGGCGGGCGTTGCCGCGTTCGTCGCGATCGGCCTGACGATCGGCGTGAACCCGATGGTGCTGGGGTTCCTCGCGGCCCTTCCGTTTGGGTCTCGGTTCGCGCAGCCCATCGCCCCGGGGCTCATCGAGCGGATTGGCCTGCGCCTCACGATCCTGCTGGCGGGATTGGTGCAGGTCCTCGCGCTCGGCGTTCTGGCCGCCGTACTGGATGGCCCGCGCGCCACGGCGATCGCGTACCTGCTCTCGGCCTGCACCATGGTGGCGATGGCGCAGGCCATCTACGATGTCGCCATCACGAAGAGTGCCACCGTGTCGGTGCCGTCCGCGTTCGCGGCTCGCAGCCTCGCGTTGCGACAGCGGTGGAACGGCGTGGCGGGCTTGCTCGCGGGACTCGCTGGCGGCGCGGGTGCGACGCCCACCATGCTCGGGCGGTTCGGGACGATGGGGACCTGGAGCGTGATCATCCTTGCCGGCGCCCTGCTCATCGTCTTCGCCACGCTCGGCGGTGTCCTCATCGCGAGTCGCGCGCAGGACGCGGCCGAGCACACGGCGCGCACCCGGCCGCCGCGTCGCAGTCTCGAGAGCCTCGGGATGCCGCACCGCTCGGAACTGTACGTGCTGGCGATCCTTCAGGGCCTGGGACTCGGCTTGATCGCGCGACAGCAGGACCTGTTCGCCGTCCTGACGTTGCACTTCGTGCCCGCCGATCTGGTGGCGTTCTCCGGATTGGCGGTCGGCGCCAGCGCCTTGCTGTCGCCCTATTGGGGACGCTGGTTCGAGTCGCAACGGGGCGCGCTCGCGCTTGCGCTCGCCGGATGGGCGGTGGCGCTGAATCTCGGATGCTACCTGTTGGCGATCTGGTACGGCCGTTGGTGGATCTTCCTGGCCGCGCTGTTCTGGGGCGCGGCGGCCTTTGCCTGGGGCGTCGGGGTGTCGGCGTGGCTCCTGCGCACGAGCGCCGGTGCGATTGGCGTCTCGCTCTATGCGGCCTATAACGCCGCGTACGGCAGTGCGGCGGTCGTCGGCTCTTTGCTCGGTGGCTGGCTCACGGTCCAGTTGCGTCTGACGGCGGATCTGACGGCCTTCGAGTGGTTGTTCGCGTTTGTCATCGGGGTCCGCGTCCTCGGAGCGGCGTATGGCAGCCTGGTGCTCGCCCGGGCGTCGCGCCGCATTCGGCATGGTCCGCTTCGTCTCGAGGCGCCATCGACCGAGGACCACACGTCGGTGTCGGCCGCATAGACACGACGCCGATCGCCGGTGCGCCGGATTCGGTCGGCACGCTGACGCCGTGAACAATCCGAAGCCGGTGCACCCGACCCCTCCCGCATACCCCCACTGGGAGCACGCCCCGTTGAACGACGGGCACTTGCTGCGGGCGGCGCAGTACCGCGTGGACCCGGTTGACGGATCCCGCGTGGTCTTTCGCGTGATGGGCGGCGGCAAGTGGCACTACGTCAACCTGGGGGATCCCGGGGATGGTCAGCTCTGCGATTGCGAGCAGTTCTGCGCGACGGAACAACTATGCCAGCACGCGCACGCGGCGATGCTCTACATGGGCGTGCGCCGGGTCGTGGCACGCTTCTGGGTGCTTGTCCACCAGGCGTTCAAGGACAACCGGCTCGTGCTGCGGGTGACGGAGCACCCGCATCGGCAGCCGTAGATCGCCGCTGCGGCGCGTCGCGCGCGTATGCTCCCTGCAGTGCGGTGCGCGGTTCGTGGATCGTTCATCGTGGAGGGGCGCATGGGCCGTCGGAATCTCCGGCATGTGGTCGGCGTTCGGTCCTCACACTGCGCGTGGCATCGGCGGCGTGAGGATGTTCGTTTGCGGCGAGGGTTGAAGAAGGCAGTCGTGGGCGAGTGCAGCCGGCGTGGCGACGGCGTCCGCGGGGCACCGGAGGACGTGGTCCCGCTCTCACGGGGAGCGAGGCATGACCCGGGTACCGTGGGCGCCACCCGTATCGCCTGCACCATCGGGGTATCCCATCCGGTACGATTCTTCTGGAAGCGGACCCTCAGGCGCAACGTGTGGCGCGCCTGCAGTGGCCACTGCGTCTACTGCGGGAGCGGTCTCGAGCTCGATGACTTCACCATCGACCACGTCATCCCCGCCTCGGCCGGCGGGGCGACGAGCCTCATGAACTGCGTGGCCGCCTGCCGGAAATGCAACCAGTTGAAAGCGAACCGTCCGTTACACGACTTCATCCTCCAGGCACCCGAGGTCGGACAGTGGTTCCTCCGCTTCGCCCGCCAAGTCGCGAGGGCGCAGAAGCGGGTGGCGCGCCGGGCGGTCAGTCTTGCCTTCGCGCAGGCGGCCTGACGACGCGGAGAGTGTTACTCGAGCGACAGACCCATTTGTTCGTCGAGCGATGGCTTGGCGACCGGTGCTGCGCCGGACCCAGCTCGGGACACCTGCTCGTTGCACGGCCGCACCATTGACACCTCCGTGCCCCAGATCGCCGGCGGGCGGTCCAGGAGATCCGCCACGTCGTCCGCGTCAACGCCGAGTCGCGCCGCGAGCTGATCGCGACACCGTTGGTAGCGTCGCAGGGCGCGCACGACGGCGTAGAACTGCACCGGGGAGCGCCCGAGATCCTCACTCGCGAACGCCTTCAACGACTTCGGGAAGACCAGGATCTCGATCAGCTGAGACGCGGGCAGCGAGGCCAGCTTGCGTTCGAACGCCTGCAGCGCCATGCGCTCCAGGAGGGCGCGGCCGTCGCGTGGTCGCCTGGCGGGTGCGTCGCCGGTGGTCGCGGGGTGCTTGCGAATGGCCTTCACGCCGCCTCGGGCTGGAGATACCTGCGAACCTAATTCGTCGACCAGGAAAAGAAAGCGCTCCCTGCTTCGCTGGCCGTGCAAGCTATTCGCAGGGGCGAAACCCTTGCTGTGCACACCGCTACGATGCCGTCACCCATGCGTTCGCCCAAGGCCCGTACGCTCGTAGAGCGAAGGCGCCCCGGTCCACACCGGACCGGATGTCGTGAATAGCCCATGCCGGTCGCGGACGCACGCGTCGTCCATCACCGTGCGGTTGCCGCAAGAGGCCAATTTCAGTACGGTTCCCGGGTGCGGTTTCGCCGGCGTCGCCAAACGTGACGGTTCGGTGGCATTTTCGTCTCTATGATGGCGGGGATCCGACGTCGGATTCCAGCCTCTCTCTCGGAAGGTGGGTTCACTCGTGTCGCTCGCATGACCTCCGCTTCTCAGCCGGCCCCCCCGACAGCCGATGCGATTGATGCCGTGCTCTGCTCCCTGGAGGGCGTCGCGCACGCACGGACCGTGCTCGACGGCACGGGCGTGGTACGCGAAGTCCACGTGCTCGCGAACAAGAACATGGGCGCAAAGATGTTGGTGCGGAACGTCCAGTCGGCGATCAACGCGAGGTTCGGGCTGACGGTCGATCACCGCGTGATCTCTGTGGCCGTGACGAAACCGACCGACACCCCGGCAGCGAGCGCGGTCCCCGTGCCGGCGAGCGCACCAGCCAGCCGCGCGCTGGCGCGGTCCGTGGTGGACTTGCGCGGGCAGCGCGGGTATTTCCTCGATACGGTGGAGATGGGGTACGATCGGGTGCGCGCTACCTCGTGCCGTGTCACGTTGCGACATGGGGCCAGCAACGTCTTTGTCGGAGAAGCCGACGGGCGCGTGGTCGAACCCGCGGTGGAAGTCATGGCCGCCCATGCGACGCTCGCGGCGTTGCAACGCATGGATCCGCGGGTGTCCGAGATTCGCCTCGTCGGGGCGAAAACTCTGCCAGCATTCGATCACGAGGTTGTCCTGGTCTGCCTCTCGCTGCCCGAGGGGCTGGGGCGGGTCCTCGTGACCGGGTCGGCCCTCATCGCGAAAGATCGACCGCGGGAGATCGCTGCCGCCACCGCCGTGTTGGATGGCACGAATCGCTGGCTCGCCGATCGCTTACCCAGCCTTCATCAGGGAGGATAGCACCGAGAAGCTCACGGCCTCTCGCTCCGACTAGCGGAGCGGCACCAATCATCGGTCCACCCTGCGCAGCACCCCCGAGCGAAGCGGAGCGGAGTCGCGTGCCTCGTATGCACGACTCTATTCCAGGGGAGGTGAGTGCACATGGAGCTCTTTACTGCCTTCGTGAATTGGTTCGCCACGGCAGGCGATCTCATCATCTGGAAGTGATGGTATAGGTGATCTGATCAGGCAGGGATGTGACCACGTTGGGCGAGAGGTCGCGCTTCGCGGCGCGTGCACGCGATGCCGATCCCGCGTCGACTGCTCTGGTATGTAGGCGGGCTGACCGTCCTCGGCGTGCTGCTGTGCGGGCTGGTGGTCGCCACGATGCCGCTGCCCACGCGGGACGTCGTGCAGGCGGTCGCGGTGTTCTCCTTTCTCGCCGCCCTCTCGTACGTCTTCGCCTACGATCTCGACTCGCGGACCGTGGGCAGCACGGCGATGCTCGCGTTCCACAGCATGGGGGCGCTCGTCCCGCCAGCGGCGTCGGTCGCCGGCTATGCGTTCGTGTCCGGTTTCGGTGAGGTTTTCTCGGCGCGCGATAGCATCAAGCGGCTGTTCAACTTCTCGAACCAACTCGTTGGCTTCATCCTCGGCCTGCTCGCGTACCAAGCGGCTGGCGGTCAGATGTCGACGCACGCGCTGCCCGCGATCGTGCCATTCATCGTGCTGACGCAGGTCACGAAGCTGAACAACATCGCATGCTTTGCCGGCGTCATGTGGTTCGCCGAACGGATCCCGTTCCGTCAGACGTTCGTCCGAAATTTCACGAGTACCTTGTCCCAGGATCTGATCTATATCCCGTTGGGGTACCTGTTCTGCCTCTCGTACGTACGCTTCGGTCCGCTGTGGTCCTTGCTCCTGCTCGTGCCCCTGCTCACGGTGCGGCAGCAGTTCAAGAACAACGCGACCTTGGTGCTCATCCATCAGGAGATGCTGCAACTCATGGTGGCCGCCATCGAAGCCCGCGACCCGTACACCTCGGGTCACTCACGCCGGGTGGCGCGCTACTCGGCGCTCATCGCCAGCTTCGCGGGACGCGAGGACCGCGAGGTGCTGCGGGTCGAGCGGGCGGCGCTGCTCCACGATGTCGGCAAGATTCACGAGGAGTTCGCACCGATCCTGCGCAAGGTTGGCCGACTGACCGAGGAGGAGCGCCTGGTGATGCAGACGCACAGCGAGAAGGGCGCCGCGCTGGTGCGCAACGCGTCGACGCTGCGACCGATTGTTCCTGCGGTGCGCGGTCACCACGAGCGCTGGGATGGACACGGCTACCCGGACGGCTTCGTGGGAGCGGCGATTCCGTTCGGCGCGCGCGTGATTGCCTTGGCGGACACGATTGACGCGATGACCACGAACCGTCCGTATCGGGATAGCATGGACGCCAACGAGGTCGCGGCGGAAATCGAGCGCGGCAGTGCCTCGCAATTCGACCCGGAGTTGGCGGCGGTCGTGCTGCTGCCGCAGAACTGGTCCCGCATCGTCACGGCGATTCAAGAGGAACGCATGGGCGCGGAAGCGCTCCCGCCCTCGACCGGTCCCCGCATCCCGAGGCTCAGCCAAGTCTCCTAGTCCGAAGTTACGCGAAAATGGGCTCTGGGGAGATCGCGCCGGGCGCTTCGTCTATCGGGTACTGGCGAGCGGCGGATGCGCGTCGTGGCCGAGTGACGCGAGCGTACCGATGCAGCCCGGACATGCGCTCGTCACCGCCGGCGTGTATCCCGTCGTGCGTGACGTGTGGCTCACGAACGCGTGGCACCGGTGCCCGACGGATGACCGCGTGCGCTTCCGGGCACCGCGCTTCGCGGAGTTGCGCTCAATCGCGAATGCGCGGCGATTGCGCCGCGAGTGGGCGACGGCCGCTGGGCGGGGCGCGCGCCACCTCATGGCCTTGGGCCGGGTGGCTGCGCTGGTGGCCCACGCGGTCCCGGCGACCTGGACCGTGTACCCGCTGCCCCACCCCTCCGCCCAGGGCCTCTTGCAGTCTGCCCCGCATCGGGGGCGTGGTTGCCGATTGGCCGAGCTCGAAACGGCGTGGGTCGAGCAGTTCGCCGCCGTCGTGCGGCGCATCCAGAGTATGGCGCGCTGAAGGCGCGCGGCACGTGCAGCGATCGCCGGTGCGCTCCGAACGGCCCGTAGGCTTGCTGTGTCACCGCGGATCGTGATAGCGCGGGTGCATTCAGCCAAAGGAGCCTCGCCGTGATGTGGCACGTCCCGTGGAGCGGCGCATGAGCGCCCCGTCGTTTGTCCTGCTGGTTCCTGGTGCGGCGGCCCGACCGATCGGTGTACTGGGTATCCGGGTACAGCGTGCCGATGCGGTCGCATGGCATGCGCTGTTGCGCACGCTGCGTGGCGTGCAGCGCGCGCAGCCGCTGGCAACGGGCATCACGGTCCGGGCGCGCGGCGCCTGGCACTGGATGTCGCCGCATGCGTTCCGTGGCTATGCCGGTATCGTGCGCGCCCTGTGGGAGGAGCGTACGCTCGTGGTCGATCCGGCGGTTGTCGCGCCGCTCGTAGCGTCGGCGCGGGAGGTCCCAGTTGACCTCACGGTGTGGGAGGGCGGGGTGCTCTTCACGCCGACCGGCGAGGCCTCCGGCAGCTTCGTCTCGGTCCCGGAAGATGTGGTGGCTGCCATGACCTACTCGAACTGGGTCGCACTCGGTGTGCCATCGAGTCGTCCGGCCCTCGGAGTTGCCTGATGACGATCGCGACGAGCCTGCTGCCCGCTGTCGGGACGGACTTCCTTGTGCTGCGCACCATGACGTGCGAGCAGCCCGCGCAGCCACGGTTCGCGCTGGTCGCCCTCGATCAGAGCCGCGTGAACCAACGGCTCTCTGCTGGCGCGGACTGATCGCAAGCGGGCTGTCGTACTTCATGTCGGCGCCCGCCAGCAGCGGCGTGCTGCGCGGCTACCTCGCGTCCAGCCCGCGTCGCCAGGCCGCCTGACGGTGCCCTTCGTCGAGTCGATCATCCTGACTGGCCGCAACTGCTCCGCGGCATGACGCAACCGGCGTTTGCGCGCGGGTCGACGGCCCTGGCGGCACGCGAGGCCGCTGCCGCATTGCTCCAGTTCCGCGATCAGCTCGGTGTCGCGATGGATGTCGTCCGCGCGCGCCAGTCCGTCGCCGGGCGTGCCGGTGCGCTGACGCGCGGCCGTAGACTCCGCCGATCTTCCGCTTGGAGTCGTTGTGGCACTTTCCGTTTCGACATCGGCGCTGCGGCGCGCGGCGGTCGCGCTCGGTGGCTTGCTCCGTTCCCGTCAACTCGGCCAGCTGATCGGCATCGAGTTCACGGCGCGGGGCGCGTGGTTGTCGGCTGTTGGCGCCAGCGCCAGTGCGCGCGTGCTGGTTTCCGGGGCGAACAGCAAGCCCGGAGGCACATGTTTCGTGCGGGGCGATCGCCTCGCGGATCTCGTGCGCGCACTTCCCGGCGACGACGTGGCGCTCTCGGCGACGCGTCAGGGACTGCGTGTGGTCGGCGACATGGTCGAAGCGATGCTCACCGCGCAGGAGCCTCCGTCGGCGACCTTCCTTGCGGCTGACGCACCCCCCGTGGTCGACGGGCGTGTGCCCCTGCGCGCGCTGGCGGGGGCCGTCGGACGCGTCGCGTTCGCGGCGCGTGAGGTGGATTCGGCGCCCGTTCTCGCCGGGATCCACGTTGTCGTTCACAAAGGGACGCTGCGGCTTGAAGCGACGGACCGTCACGTCATGTCGGCCACCCGGGTCGCGGTCGATGCCATGACGCCCGAATGCGATTTAGTCGTGACGGCGAAGGCGCTGGGATTGCTGGGCGACGTGTTTCTCAACGATGAAACCATCGCGCTTCGGCCGCTCAGCGAATCGTTGGAGTTCCATAGTGCGAACGGCGCCCTGCGTCTCGCGCGACTCGAGGGGACCTTCCCTCCCCTCCGGGACGTCTTGCGGCGCGTCCCGCAGGATCGCTGCGTGGACCTTGCGCTCGAGGCGGTTCGGGAGCACGTACGGACGGTCGCCTCGATCTTCGATCCGCGTTCTGCCGAGATGCGGCCGGTGCTGGCCATGCGCATCGGCGACGGATGCGTGGCCTTGCACACGCTGGACCGCGAGTGTGGCGGCGTGGATAGCGAACTGAGCGCTACGGTCCGGGGCGAGCCGTTGGAAATCCACGTGAACGCGAACTACTTGCGCGCCATCCTCGCGGCGGTGCCGGGATCGCAGGTCCGGCTCCGCCTCTCGGATGCCTGCGGTCCGATCTACTTCGAGGGCCAGGGCGAGGAGGCGCCCGGTGGGTGGCGCGGTGTGCTCGCGGCGACGCGTGCCGCCTGATCGGATACTGGGCCGATTCACGGCCGCCAAGGTGCCCAAGGGGACATCGATGAGCGCGCTACACCTCGAGGATGATCCCTGACAGGTTTGCGCGCGAGTATCCTCGCTCACAGCCCTCGGCACATTGCCGATGGGGTCGCCGGCACGAGCGTGATCTCTTCCTTCAGCGAAAACAGCCGCTCAAGCTGGTGGCAGACGTCGCAGAGTGGCACGATAAACTCCGTGCCGTCTGCGGCATGCGCGAGGTGGCCGCCCAAGGAAGCCCGGAGCGCGCAGTGGGCGACCGAGCAAGTCGCGGGCCACGGCTGCTTGGAGATGTTCATCCAGTAGGTCTGTCAGCTCTCGCAGGGGCAGTGCCTGCCGCGGGTGCTGCGCTTGTTCGACCAGCCGAAGGTCGGCCAGTTCATCGAGGTGCGTCCTCCGTCGTGGGGCAGTGCGTGGGGTAGGGATTCGCATGAATCAGAGCGCGCCCGCAGCCGGAAACGAAATGCAATGATGTCACACGACATCACCGACGGCTACGCAGCGGATTCGGAAGACCTGCCCTATCCTACTGGACAGAAGGTCATCCGGTCTTCGGTTCGCTCAGGGAGGGTTTCGTGGAGACGGGACAGGTCCACTCTCAGGACACGCATCTGGTGCGTGTGGACATCACCGACGGCGAGGGTGAGCGCGGCGACGCCGTGTGTTACTACGTCGGCGAGTCGTGCATCGCGGCCAGCGAGACGGACGCGACACCCCTGCGGCAGCTCGTGGCGGCCGGGGTCTTCGCACGGCCCGTGCGACTCGCGCTGGTCTGCCGAGAGGATGCGCACGGTCATCTGGATGGGACGCTGTTGGCGTTGCTGGAGCTCTCGGCGCAGGCGCGCGCGCCCATGCCTCTCACGCTCGGGACCCACCGCCTGCTGCGCACGGCGCGGACCGCCTCGTGGTCCTTCGCGGCGGAGACACGCCACTGGTTCGAGTCATTGGTTGGTGTGCCCGCCGAGACTTCCGTGACGCGGGACGCCTGAGCGGCCTGCTGCCCGGAGTCAATCGGCGGCACCAGGCGCCGGCGGTTGCGGGCGAGGTCGCCTAGTCGGCGCGCGCGCGCCCGGATGGACCACGCGGACGGCCGGTGCGGCGTGGCGGACCCGTATGCTTTTAGGTACGGGTCCTCGTGTCGAGGGCCGTATTGCCGTCACCAGGAGAGATTCATGTCGTCTTCGTCTGCCCCCAGCCTCCCGCCGGCCGATCTCAGCGCGAATGCCCGCACGGTACTCGAGAAACGGTATCTCATGCGCGATGGCGCTGGTCAGGTGATCGAGACGCCCGAACAGCTGTTCTTCCGCGTGGCCCGCGTGCTGGCCAGCGTCGAGACGCGTTACGGTGCCGACGCGGCGGCCGTGGAGGCGCTGACCTTGCGCTTCTACACCCTGATGGCGGAGCGGCGCTTCGAGCCGAACTCGCCGACGTTTACCGGCGCCGGCCGCGGGCACGGACAGCTCTCGGCCTGCTTTGTCCTGCCGATCGACGACACGCTAAAGAACGGACAGAGCGGCATTTACGACACGCTAGCCAACATGGCGGTGATCCACCAGAGCGGCGGGGGCACGGGCTTTTCGTTCTCCCGGTTGCGACCGAAGGGCTCGATGGTGAAGTCCTCGCAGGGCGTCGCCAGCGGTCCGATCTCGTTCATGGGCATGTTCGATGCGAGCACGGAGGTCGTCAAGCAGGGCGGCTCGCGGCGTGGCGCGAACATGGGCATTCTGCGGGTGGATCACCCGGACATCCTCGAGTTCATCCATTGCAAGGATGACCTGAGCGCGAATACCAACTTCAACATCTCCGTGGCGGTGACCACGGCCTTCATGGAGGCCGTCGCGGCGGATGCGGCGTACAACCTCGTGGATCCGCACACGGCGCACGTCGTGGGGCAGCTGCAGGCGCGCGACGTCTGGGAGCAGATGATCGCGGGCGCCTGGAGGACAGGGGAGCCCGGAGTGTTCTTCATCGACGAGGCGAACAAGTACAATCCTGTGCCGCACCTGGGTGCGTACGAGGCGACGAACCCGTGCGTAACCGGGGAGACGCTGGTCTATTCGTCCGAGGGGCTGCGACCGATTGGCGAGTTGGCCGCCGAGGGTCGGGCGGTCTCCGTTTCTCTCGATCGGCGCCTTCGCGCTGGTTCGTATGGTCCTGCTGGAGTGCCGTTTTCCAGCGGGGTCAAGCCGGTGTACCGACTGAAGACAGTGGAGGGGTACAACGTCCGCCTGACAGCCGACCATCGCGTCATGACCACGCGGGGGTGGGTCGAAGCTCAGGACCTCCGACCAGGTGATCACATCCACCTCCTGCACGCCAAGGGCGGGTTCGGTACCCGAGGCACCGCCAGCGAGGGGCGAGTGCTCGGGTGGCTCATCGGGGATGGGCATATCACCACGAATCCCGACCATCTGGGCGCGGTACTGCAATTCTGGGGTGACGATAGGGATCTCGCGCCCGCCTTGTGCGCGGATGTGAACTCGCTGATTCCGTCCAGCGCCGCCGGTGGTGTTCGACCGGTCGGGGTCTCGCAGGTGCGCAGCCGGGAGATGGTCTCCATTCAGTCAAAGCGCCTTCGCACGGTGCTCGCCGAACGCTATGGCGTGACGGCGAAGAACAAGGTTGCGCGGGTTCCACCTGCGGTCTTCGCGGGCACGGAGGACTTCCAGCGAGGATTCCTTCAATCGCTGTTTACGGCCGACGGCCATGTCGCCGGCAGCGCCGCCCGTGGAGTGTCGGTGCGTCTCACGTCAGTATCGCTTTGCCTCTTGGAAGACGTACAGCGACTCCTCCTGAATTTCGGGATCGTGTCTCGTCTCTATCCGGAGCGCCATCCTGCGCGCACGGTCGAGTTCGGTGGTAGACCGTACGACTGCCAGTCCGATCACGATCTCGTGGTTAGCAAGGACAACCTGGCGCGGTTTGCGGAGGCGGTCGGCTTTCTGCACCAGCACAAGCAGAACCAACTGCTCGAGCACCTCGCCGGATACAAAGGCCGTGGCCCCTATCGCGAGCGCTTCGTCGCTCGCTTCCAGGAACTGGTGCCGGACGGCCTGGAAGAGGTGTTCGATCTCACCGAGCCTGTAACTCACTCGTTCGTCGCCAACGGTTTCGTGGTCCACAACTGTGGAGAGCAGAATCTCCTGCCCTACGACGTGTGTAACCTCGGGTCCGTGAACCTCGGCTTCTACGTGCAGAGCGGCGCGTTCCAGTGGGACGAGATGGCCGCGGACATCCACACGGCCGTGCGGTTCCTCGACAACGTGATTGATGCCAACCGGTACCCGTTGCCCGAGATCGACGCCCTCGCGAAGCGCATCCGGCGGATCGGGCTCGGCGTGATGGGCTTTGCGGACGCACTGATCCGCCTCGGCCTGTGCTATGACTCCGAGGAGGGCGTGGAGTTCGGGCGCCGGGTGATGGCCTTCCTGGACCGCGAGGCCAAGGCGGCGAGCGAGCGATTGGCCACCGAGCGCGGCGCATTTCCGGAGTGGGAGCAGTCCATCTGGGGCCCGGACGCGACGTGCGCGCGCGACGACTCCGGCCAGCGCATTCGCCCGATGCAGCGCCTGCGAAACTGCAACATCACGACCGTGGCACCGACCGGTACCATCTCGATCTTCGCGGGCTGTTCGTCGGGTCTTGAGCCGCTGTTTGCCGTCGCGTTCATGCGGAACCAGGCGGGCGTGATGATGCCGGAGGTCAACGCAGACTTCGTTGCGCTGGCGAAGGCCGGGGGCTGGTACACGGACGCGCTGATGGAGCGCATTGCGACGAGTGGTACGATCAACCATCCCGAGGTGCCGGAGCCGGTCCAGCACATCTTCCGCACGGCGAACGAGATCCCGGCGGCGTGGCACGTGCGCATGCAGGCGGCGTTTCAGCAGCACTGCGACGCGGCCATCAGCAAGACCACGAACTTCGCGCACGCCGCCACGGTGGAGGACGTCCGGACGATCTACGAGATGGCGTACGCGCTCCGGTGCAAGGGCGTCACGGTCTATCGCGACGGCTCGCGCGACGGCCAGGTGCTCTCGACTGGCGCCACCCACCAGGCCAGCGTGGCGCGCGTGAGTGGGCCGGTGATCACGACGGAAGACCTCGCGAACCTGGCCGAGCGCATCACGGACCTCGAAGCGGAGCGCCGCAAGCTCGAGCAGCAGCTATATCAGCTCGAAGGCGAACAGGTCCGCCCACGTCGGAAGCGCGTCCGTCCCGACAAGCTGCGAGGCACCACGGTGCGCAAGGACACCCCGCTGGGCGTCATGTTCATCAACATTACGGAAGACGAGGAGCGTCGTCCGTTCGAGGTGTTCATCAATCTGGGCAAGGCGGGCGGCAGCGCGATGGCGGATGCGGAAGCGCTGGGCCGCATGATCTCGCTCGCGCTCCGCTCGGACGTGCCCCTCGCGGAGGTCGTCAAGCAGATTCGTGGCATCTCATCGGATCGTGCCGTCGGCCTGGGACCACACAAGGTGCTGTCGATGCCGGACGCGGTGGGTCAGGCCCTCGCCGAATGGGAGGCGGACCAGCGCGGGATCCAGCAGGCACTGCCGATCGGTGGGACGGCGCCGGAGCCATCGCGCGTCGAGACGCCGGTATCGATCGAGACGCCACATGGTCACGCGGCGCTGGTGGTGATGCAGCCCGGGGACCGACACGCACCGTTCGACAGCTTCCACGGCGCCTGCCTGGACTGCGGTGCCGGACTGATGGTGGAGGCCAGTGGATGTGCGCACTGTCTGGCCTGCGGCTATTCGGAGTGTTCGTGATAGCGGCCGTCCGGGGGACGCCGCGCTACGGCTTGTGCATGTGCGAAGGGCGGGGCGCCTCCGGGTGTCCCGCCTTTTGATGCGGGCGGGGTCGCCGTTGCGCAGGGGGCGCGCCGCACACTCTCGATCCAACCAGACGGAGAGACGAGATGAAGACTTCACCCCTCGCGATGGATGCGGTTGCCGCCGTGTCCCTGCATTGCACCGAAGGTGGTTCCGACAAGGTCTACCACCTCGCAATTGTTCAGTCCGCGCCCGGCGCCTTCGATGTCCTCACAGGCTACGCGGGACGTGGCAAGCCGCTCAACCACGGTGACAAGGGACGTGGTCTGCGGCGTGAGGCCGCGCAGAAGGCGTTCGACCGGAAGTTGCGGGAGCAGCTGGGCAAGGGATATCGCGTGATCGGCGACACGGACCCCGCCGTGGCATCGGTCGCAGAGACGGTCGCTGTACCCGCGACGGACGTGCCACGTCCGCAATTGCTGAACGCAATTACGGAAGCCGAGGTGGATGCCTACCTCCGCAGCGACAACCACGTCGCGCAGCAGAAACACGACTGCGAACGTCGCCTGCTCGTGTCGGATGGCCGGACGGTGATCGGAAGCAACCGTCGCGGTATCGTCGTGCCGATTCCCGTCGCGGTGCGCGATGCCGTCCGGTCGCTGGGGCGCGCCGTCACGCTCGACGGCGAGGCATTCGACACGCACATCGTCCTGTTCGATGTGCTGGTCGATGACAACGCGGGAGGCGACTTGCGCGATGCCCCGTACGCCGTGCGCTTGGCGCAGCTTGCCGCCATTGCCGCCGAGTTGAGCAGCCCCAGCGTACGGTTCGTCGAGACGGCGTACACGGAGCCCGAGAAGCGCGCGCTGCTTGCGACCCTGCGCGCGAACACCGCCGAGGGCATCGTGTTCAAGCAACTCGACGCGCCGTACGAACCGGGTCATCCGAACTCGGGCGGACCGCAGGTGAAGTTCAAGTTCTACAAGACCGCGAGCGTCAAGGTGCTCAAGGCACACCCGACCAAGCGTTCCGTGACCGTGGGCGTGCTGGACCACGGGTCGTTCCGCGAGGTGGGGAACGTCACGGTGAAGCCACGGCAGACGGTGGTGCCGGGGGACATCGTCGAAGTCTCGTACCTCTACGCATTTCGGGGTGGGAGCTTGTTCCAGCCGGAGCTCCTCGCGGTGCGCACGTCGGAGCTGTCGGACGCCGATTGCGTAGCGGATCAGCTCGAATACAAGGCCGAGGCGGCGTGATGCTCGCTTCACCACGGTGCGGCGCGCGGTTTCGCGTCGCGCCGTGGCAATGCTGCGGGTGCGCCAGGCGCTCGACGCCTTGCTGGCCGATGCGGGCCAGCCGCTACCCGGTATGACTTTGGCATCCTCCGTGTCCGCACGGAGGACGTGTGCCGTGCGTTGCGCGCATGGCATGCGGTAGCCCGCCAAGGCGGCTGGTCACCACCGTACTCTCTACCCATGAACGAACCCGCACCGACTGTGGCAGCGATCCGGTACGTGATCGGCGATGCCTCCGACCCGCCGACCATCGACGCCCCCGCGCTGCTGATGCACATCTGTAACGCGGCGGGGGGCTGGGGCCGCGGATTCACGGGGGCACTCTCGCAGCGGTTTCCGGAGCCGGAGCGGGCGTACCGCGCCTGGTTTCATGGCCACGAACTCGACGCCGTCGAGTTTGCGCTGGGGCAGACGCAGTTCGTGCGGGTCAGGCCACACCTCGTCGTGGCGAATATGGGCTCTTCGTAAAGATCTGTGGAAACGGTGAATGTCCTTGCTTCAGTCTTTCTTCGCCTCTAGAATCTGCGTATGATCGCCCGCCGCGTGAAGCTCCGCTTGAACCAGGCCGAAGAGGCCCGGCTGGAGGCGTGGTTTGCGGTCGGGACCGGCGTGTGGAACTGGGCGTTCGGGCACTATCTGCGGGCCGACAGGGACTGGGTGCGCGGTTGCCGCCTGACCCCACCGCCCGCGTGGGCGCCGGGTGCCAAGTCGCCCCAATGGGTGCAGGCGATGCCTGGCGGGGTCGGCCCCTCGGCATTTGCCTTGCACGCCCAACTCAACGGCGTCGGCGCACGCCTCGGGGTGAACCAGCACTTTCTGCGGGGGTTGGTGGATGACGTCGCTGGCGCGTGGGCCGACTACCGCGCCGGCGAGAAGGGACGTCCGAAACGGAAAGGCCAGCGCAACCGCTTGTTCTCGTTGCCGTTCAAGAGCGGCGTCAAGCTGCTCGATGCCAAGCACCTGCGGATTCCGTCGTTTGGGGTCGTGCGCCTCCACGATCAGAAAGACCTCCCTGCGCTCTGCGGGCTCGAGGTCGGTGTCAACCGCATCAAGTGCGCGCGACTCATGCGCGTGCGGCGTGGCTGGTATCTCACGCTGTTCATCGACGCGCCCCCGCGGACCGTGACGGTCGTCGATCATGCGGTGGTCGGTGTCGACCTCGGCTACTCCACCCTTGCCATGCTGTCGTCGGGCGAGAAGATCCCGCACCCCCGCGAATACCAGCGTGCGGAACGGCGCATCGGGCAGGCGGCGCGGGGCCTGAACCTAGCGCTCCTCGGCGCGCTCCAGCAGCGGCTCGCCAACGCGCGGCGCCATCGCAATCACGAGATCAGTCGGGATCTGGTCGCGCGGCACGCGACGATCTATCTGAGCAAGGACAACCTGAAAGGATTGCAGCGCACGTTTGGCAAGTCCGTGCTCTCCGCTGGGCACGGCGAACTTCGCGGCATGCTCGCGTCCAAGAGCCGTCAGGCGGGACGCGTCTACGTGGAGGTCAGTAGCAAGCAGTCCACCAGGCGGTGCCATTGCTGCGGAGCCTTGTCCGGTCCGCACGGTGTCGCCGGCCTGTCGGTGAGGGTGTGGGAGTGCGTGGCCTGTGGAGCCCGTCATGATCGCGACGTCAACGCGGCGTGCAACGCCCTCCTCACCGGCATCGGTTCGATGCCGCAACCCGGGGCCGTACTGGCCCTCGAAACAGCCGGCAACGGCTGATCCGAAAGGCGTAAGACGTGGACATCACTTTCCACAGTCCTTGACGTTGAGCTCGAATATGCTCGCGCAGACGACGTGCCGGCCGCTAATAGGCAACGCATCGAAGCTTGCGCTCCCTGCCCTCGGCCAATGCCTCGCGCGCGGGGTTGCGGTCACGATCTACGATCTGCCGACGAGCGAGTGAGAACCGCCACGCGCTCGCGGCGCCGTCGCGTGCCGCCCTCGTCGGCCGCGACGTCGTATGCGGAGATTCACGAAGGCTGCCTCGCCGGCATTGACGCCGAAATCCGTGCGGCCACACGCGCGGTGGCTTCGTGGGGTGGCTCCGATCCCATCTTGGTAAGGCACGCGCGACTCGAGCTGGCGGAGCACGATCGCTATCGATATGTCCTGGATGTCGACCGCGCGGTGGACCCACCGCGGTTTACGTCGCTCGGCCTCTCGGTGGACCAGGTCGAGACGCGCTGCCTGGTTGATCACGCCGTGCCGAGCCTCCAGAAGCTCGCGATCTTCACGGACCAGCCCTTCGATGTGGACGATATGCAGGGGGCCATCCTCTACGGGGATGCGACCTCCGTGCTGCGAGCGATGCGATCAAGGCTGGGGCTGATCGCGCCCGACCGCAACCACCACGCGATGCCGCTCCTTCATACCGTGCTGGGGCTGGCGCCGTCACGGGTGGGCGAGGCGTGGCCAACCCATCCGTCGATCGCCGCCCGCGGTCTGAACCGAGGGCAGGTTGCTGCGATCAGTCGGGCGGTCGGTAGTTCGCTTGCCCTTGTCCTCGGCCCCCCGGGGACCGGGAAGACGAAGACGTTGGGGTGTCTCGTCGCGGAACTGGTGGAAGGGCGCGGACGGCGCGTGCTGCTCTGCGCGCATACGAATGTTGCCGTGGACACCGCGCTGGCCTCCGTCATGGAATCGCTCTCGCCCCGGGTGGCGACGCCAGAGGCTGTCGTGCGGGTCGGATGGCCGAGTGCCGCATTCGCTGGGCGCTTCGCGTCCTTCCAGCCGCGCTCGCCGGCCGCTCTCCGGGCACGCCTGGAGGGCGCGTCGGTCGTGGCGGTGACGCTGTCGCGCCTCGCGTGGGGGCTGCCCGATGGGCTGACGTTGGACACGGCGGTGATTGACGAGTTGTCGATGGCGCAGATTCCCCAAGTCATGCTGGCGGCGGCGTGCGTTCGCGACCAGGTCATCGGGTTGGGCGATCCGATCCAGTTGCCGCCGGTGGTGCAGGCGCGGCACGCCGAGGCCCAGCGGTGGCTCGCGACGGACTTGTTTGCCCACCTCGGTCTCGCGTCACCGGAGACGCCGGATGAACGCCGACCGATGTTGCAGACGCAGTTCCGCATGGCACCGCCGATCCGGCGAGTCGTCTCTCGACTGTTTTACGCCGACCAGCTTGATGACGCACCGGCGACCGCGAGTTTGGCCCCGACCGACGGCACACCCTCGGTGCTCCTCGTGGATACCTCCGCGCTCGGCGCCACGATGGAGACGGTCGGCGGCAGCCGCATGAACCTGGTGCACGCGATGCTCGACGTGTCGATTGCGCGTGCCCTGCACGAGCATGGACACGGGCCGGTCGGCGTGATTACGCCGTATGCCGCGCAAGCGCACGTGGTGCGCGAGGAGCTGCGGGACCACGCCGCCGCCTTCTTTGCCGCCGGGGGGTTCGTTCGCTCCATCCACCGCGCCCAGGGTGGCGAGCAGCGGGTCATCATCCTCGACCTGGCTGACGCGCCGCCTCGGCCGAGCGCGTTTCTCGACGAGCGGCGCAACGTCGCCCTGCTACAGCTGCTGTGCGTGGCGAGCAGTCGCGCGCGCTCCCGCCTCATCGTGGTGGCCCACCAATCGGCGCTGCGCGCCGCTTACACCTTCCCGGGCGCGCTGATCCCACGCGTCCTTGACGCGCTGGCGGACGTCGGTCGAGTCATCCGCCCTCGTGGGGCGGTGGAAGCGCTTGATGTGCTGGCGCTGCTACGAGGCACCAGCGTCTGAGGGCGAGATCGGGGCGAGATGGTCCGTGTGGTCGTAGAAGGCGATCTGTCGCGAGGCGAAAAGGCGGTCGGCCAACGTCGGCGCCTGGGCGGCGAGCCGACGGGTGTCGTCGCGATACGCCTGAGTGACGGCGGCGGACATCGTGCCGGCGCGCTCAGCGGCCGCGTGCCTGGCGTCCAGCGGGTACATGGCGAGCGCGCCGAGGCGGCGATCCAGGATGGCGACGTCGAGGGTTGCTTCGACCCAGCGTGAAAGAAGCCCCTCCGAGAGTGTCGTGACTGCGAGCATCTCATCGGCCAAGGTGCGACGACGCGCGAGCAGCTGTTCCTCGAGTGCGGGCGCCAGGGGAAGGTCGGTCTCTGGCGGCCATGTCGCCACGTCGCGGGCATCGTCCGGCCACACGCCGGCCTCCGCGAGCAAGAAGACCAACGCCTCGAACATGAGCATGCTCCGTGTCGCGTTGCTCGGGTCGGCTGAAGAAAGGGCGTCGAGAGTGATGCGGCATCCCTCGCGAACCGTCCGGAGTGCGAGGAGCTGATCCGTCGCGGCGACCGCAAGAACCTGCTTGACGAGTGCCTCGGTGTCATCGAGGGCGCGCATGATGTCCAGTGCGCGTGCATGCGTCGACGGCCCGCTGATCTCGGGCGCGACGAGCGGGCGGTACCGCGGCTCCCACGCGCCAGGCGTGCAGTAGCCGACGGGGGCGTCCCCGAGCCGGTGATGCTGGTACATCGCGTCGGTCACACGATGGTCGCTGGTGTGCAGGGCGGTTCTGGTATGCTCACAGTGGGAACGAAGATACCGTCAATTCGACGCGAGGGAAGGGATCGTCATGCGCCAGCACAGACGGAGAGGACGTCGGCGGGGACCGGGAGCACGTGGGCAGCGTCCGTATCATCATGAGCGTTCGATGGGCGCCCCGGCCGAGGCCTTGGCACGCCACACGCTGTTGGAGTGCGCCGATGGTCCATGCCGAGGCCGGTTGCTTGCGCTGCACGGACGTGATGTCCGTGCGTGGGTCTACGACGGATGGTCGGGGCGTTGCGTGGTGCACGCCGCGGGGCGGGCACGTCCTCGGTCGTCCCTACGCCTCTGTGGTTGGTACGAACGGGCGGCTGCAGGTGTGCTGCGGTGGGTGCCCCTCGCCCGAGCGGAGGTGGCGGCGTAGCGCGCCCCATCCGTTCACGCGAATACGTGTTGACCGGGCACTGTGCCGTTCACCTCTTGCTTCCAACCACGAATGGCTCAAATTGCCGATCATGGCCAAGAAACCCGTCCGTTCCCGTTCGACTCGCACGTCCTCGGCTCTGTCGGCGGACCACGCGGGGATGGATAACCGGGCGCTTGTGCGTCTCCGCGCGATTCCGGCTCCGAGCGACCGAATCGCCTCCCCCCTGGCGCCGGAGTCGCTGCTCCTTGAGCCGCCTCCGAGTCTGCCGTCCATCACGCCGTCGGTCCTCCTCGATGCCGTGGCGTCGGTGATGGTGGCCACGCGAAACGATGAACGGCAACTGACGAAGGGCGAGCATCGGTGGGAACGGACGATTCGCTACCAGTACGAGAGCGGCACGGAGACGACGATCACCGTCTCCGGTGATTTGCGCTACGGACTCCTGCGACCACCGGCGGTACGGCTCCTCCTGCAAGTGATCGCGCGGTGGGCGGCTGAAGGATGTCCCGAGCAACTTCCCGTCACGGTGCAGGACCTCGCCGCGTTGACGGGCGAGAACCGGCGGCTGATCCCGGATTTCCTGCACGCGGCCGCCTCGCTCCACATCACGGGACGCGTCCGCCCTGCGGGGGCCTTGGCCGAACCGGTTGACGTCAACTACGGGGTGTTCTCGCTCGCCACGTTCGGCAGTCGGATCGCAGGGTTGATGGTCGATCCCTTTTGGCGCGCCGCCATGGATGCCGGTCTGCGCACGTTCCTGGACGTCGCGCTGCTGCAACGCTTGCGGCACCCGCTGGCGATGCGGCTCTATCTCTTCCTGGCTGCGGAATGTTCAGCGGGCCGTGTGACCCGACTCTCCAGCACCGTGGGGGCGTCCGCGCTGACCGACTCGGCATTCACCTGGCATCGTCGGCTCTTTGGCTACGACCTCGATGCCTCGTCGACCAACGCCGCGCGTTTCTACACGGCGTTCGAGATGGCCCTCGACGAACTTGCCACGTTTCGGGTCGTGGGCTCCGCGAGCGCCGTGCGGCGCGTCATCGGCGGACAGAAGGCTCCGCTGCGCACGATGATCGCGGTGCAGCCAGGCCCGGCGCTCGAGTTGCTTCCGCTGATGCGCTCGACCCTCGTCGCCGACAGTACGCGCAACCGACATCTGTTGCTCCACCTGTTGCGCCTTGGGGTCAATGCCCCGACGGCGCGGGAATTGCTCGCGGCCGGCGCAGACGTCGTGACGCGTGCGCTCCTGCAGGTCTACCACCGGCGTGACGAGCGGAAGCTTCCACCCAAGTCGTCGTGGGCCGCCTTCCTGGTGGATGCGGTTCGGAACGCGCGCACATGGAACAGCGATGCGGCCGCGCTGGCATGGGCGCAGGGACTGCTCCTGGAGAGCAGCCGGCCTCGAGGTGCTCCGCGTGCCAGCGTCGTGGAGGAAACCGGCGCGCCGCCACGCGAACTTGCGGCGTTTGCCGATCTGCTACGGGCAGAGAACGCGGCAACGGCGGCGCGCACCAAGCTCCTCGCGCACTCCATGACGACTGCCGACGTCGATGGCACGACGCTTACGCTCTCGCACCTGAGCTACGCCGTGGAGCATCTGCGCACACTCACCGCGTTGCCGGACGAGCAGGCCAAGCTGTGGAGCGTCATTGACCGCTGCTTCCCGGAGACCCGGGAGTGCATCGTGGCCGTTGATGGGAAGCGTCTGTCTATCCTGAACCGACCCGGCTAGGTCCGACCTGGTGCGTGCCTTGTCCGGTGCCCTCCCCCGATTCGTCCGACATCTGACGAGTTCCATGGTCGGTCACGACGGTAAGTCCTGTCGTGACCATATGTTACGGTCCTGCCCGATGTCTGGTCCTGTAGTGTTCTGACTTACCACTCTTTCAATTAGGAAACACACAGACCAACTACAGCGAACGCTTGGGCCGCGCGCGCGCGACGCCGTGGTGTCTGCGTAACCGATTGTCTGTCCATGGGTTACATACGACCAGTGGCGTTCGGTCGCCATCGCAACTCGTCACTTCTTGGACAAATCCGGCATCCCGCCTCGACGCGTGGTGCCGGTTCTTCTTTGCAAGTCATTGCCGTGACAGCGCTTACGAGAGGCACCCGCAGGAGGTGACTGTATGTGCGCGCCCGATTTGTCCGGAAAGTGACGAGTTGCCTTGGTACATGGGCAAGTGAAGAGGCATGATTCAACAGGACCGGATAACACTCTACTGTACAGTGGGATAGCTGGCTCACGTGCCCCTTGCTCTTGTGCCTTGGCATTGCGTTGCCCAGATAGTTCGCCTATCGTCCGACCACGCATGGCCCCGTCTCGCCAGAATCTGACGCTCGTCGAACCGACGCGCTTTCCGTCGCTGACCCAGTGGGTTGCTCCCGCTCGCGTCCTCGACGGGATCACGCAGCGCGTCACGCGAGCGGCCCGGCAGGGAGGAGGACCGGTCGTTCGCGATCCGGAGTTGCAGGTCTGGCTGCAGGCGGTGGTCGCGTATCTCGTGGTGCACGACGCACCGGACGGCGTCGCGCTCGAGGCGCCGAACGTCCTGGCGTACTTCCGCGCCCACGCGAAGCACGCGGATGCCGTGCGCCTGGTCGAACGTGTACTGCGCGTTGCGGACCTCGTCGCGCCCGTGCAGTCCAACGGGCGGCTCTTGCGGCTCCACGGTCGCTTGTGGTCGCACCACCCGGTGGTCACGGGTTCCGTGTTGGCGGACGTAATCGACCGGGTGCGCAACACGCCCTGCAGTCGGCACCGAGAGTCTGTTGCACTCTGCGTTGCGGTCTATCAGGTCATCGCCGAGCAGCTCGCTCCAGGGATGACTCCGGAGCTCATCCCGTTGCCGCTTGCTGAGCTCGGAAGCAACCTCGGCGGACTCGGCGCCGACACCCTCTCCGGCGCGGTCGACCGACTCCGGCGTGCCGAGGTGCTTGAAATGCGGCGTGCACACGGGCATCCGACCTGCTATGTGGTCACCACGGGTGCGCGGGTCTCCCGTCAGTCGGTGTCAGCAATTGGCGCGACGCCCGGAGGCGAGGATACGGTGTCCGCACTCGAGCGCCTCTACGATCTCTACCACCGCGGCGGCCTGACGGACGTGCAGTTCGAGGAAGCCAAGAATCGCGTGCTGGGCCTCGCGTAGCGGCCGCGACACGAGGCGTACGCGATGATGCCGCATGCGCCGCGACGGCACCTACGTCGGTTGGGACGTGCGCTCGGAGAGGGAGGCGAAGTACTCCGTGAGCATCTCGGCCACGGCCACGGCACCAGCGGCACGCGCAACCCGGAGGGAGCGGAGCAGCAGCTCCAGCTCAGCCTCGTTGGTGGCGTTCTCGGTTTCCGCCGCCAGGGCGTCGTCAAGGATCCCCAGGGCCGTGAATTCACCCAGCAGATCGTGGCGCAAGAGCTCGACCCGATGGGTCTCGCTGAGCGCCCTGCGCGTGGCGAGGTGTGCATCGAGCGACTCGTGGACGCGCGCGATGTCTGGCGGGATTGCCAACAATTCGGGCGCGGTCATCGCGAGACCCCCGGGGAGATGCTGGGCACGCCCGCGCCCTGATCCAGCTGGGCCGCTGTGTTGAGTTGCGCGCGGCGTTTCCCGGCGGCGCGCGAGGCGGACCACCGCTCGGCGAAGTAGATCAACGCGGTGGCTGGGTGTTTCTTGAGTTCCTTGAGGCGCCGGCGGTCCGACTCGAGCTTCTGCTTCTCCCAGGCGATGCGATCGGCGGTGTTTGCCATGCCGCTCACGATGTCGTGGGCGTTCTGGATGCCCTGCTCCGTCGTGCGAACCGGATCAGTCGCCGCACCGTCGAGGTGCCGTACGGGTACGCGCGCGACCTGGGGCGTAGTGCGTGCTGATTCGATGGAGGGGTTCGGCTGGGGTTTGACGGCGTCGGTCGACACGCGGCTGAGAGTGTCTGGGATCATGGACGACGCGGCGACCGCCTCAGGCGCGACCTCAGGCGCGACCTCGGGCGCGACCTCGGGTGCGACCTCGGGTGCGACCTCGGGTGCGACCTCGGGATTCGTCGTCGAGTCCATCACTACGGCGTCGTGTTCTTCTTCCGCCACGGCGATCGGCACGATGGCGCGAAGGGGCCGCGTGTTCTGGCGTGGCGCGACCACGGTCGGCCGAGCGATCGGCGCAACGGATTGCGGGGCGTACGCGGCGTAGGTGCGAGGGCCGACGATGGCCGCGGCGGTCAGGCCGGCCGAGGTCGCGGCAATGACGCTGGCGCGCAGGAGGGCGGCGAGGCGTGGGTGTGTCTGGGCCATACCACAGCATACCGCGCCCGACGGGCCGCGGGTGCGTCCGGAACCGCCCGTGCGCCTCCGGCGGGTCGGATGCTCCATCCTGTCCACAGGACCGTGACCGCACGGGGCCCCATCGAGGGCGGATGGTGTCGCATCGATTGATGTTCCGCGAGCAGCCCGCTTTCGAGGAGAGTGCTGATGTCCAGGAGTCTGAACAAGGTGATGTTGATCGGAAACCTCGGGGCCGACCCGGAGATCCGCACGACGTCGAACGGCAGCAAGGTGGCGCAATTCTCGCTCGCAACCAGTCGCATGTGGGGCGGTCAGGGTGGCGGGGAGAAGCAGGAGAAGACCGAGTGGCACAAGTGCGTCGCCTGGAACGCGAAAGGCGCGCAGACGGGCCTCGCGGACATCATGGAACGGTACGCGAAGAAGGGCGACAAGCTCTACGTCGAGGGGCGCCTCGAGTATCGCCAGTATCAGGACAAGGACAACCAGACGAAGTACGTCACCGAGATCAACGTGCGCGAGGTCACGCTGCTTGGCGGCAAGGGTGAGTCGGTCGGCGAGACGAGCCGTTCGGCGTCGAGCGCTCGTCAGCCCGCGACGGCGGCGAAGGGCGGCGGCGGAGCCTCTGGTGACTTCGAGGAGTTCCCGGGCACGCTCGGCCAACCTGATGACTTGCCGTTCTGATACCGCGGCGGACGGCGCGTCCCGTACTGTCCGCCGCAGCGCTTGAAGAACTCGCGCCGCGCGCGCGACCGCATCACCTGCATCCACCCAGCTCGACCACGGGGTCGAGCGTCATCTTCCGGAGGCTGTCCCATGCGTACGCTGTCCCGCAGTTCCCTGCTCATCGCGCTCCTGATGAGCGTCGCGCTCTCGGTCGAGGCACAGGCCACTGTCGACACGACGATCCCGCGCGCCCAACGGCCGGTGATGATGGTGGCGCCGTTCGAGTTCACCGCAACGCCGTCACGGGACGAGCTGAACGAACTCAATTCGCTCGGCGGCGCGCTCCTGGCGATGAAGGGCGGCGATCCGACCGCTCGACTGCGTCAGACGCAGGACAATCTCGGGAAGGCGGCCGCCGGCATGCTGATGGAGCGCCTGCTCGCCACGCAGCAGTTTCGCGTCGTGGAGCGGGCCGCGCTCGACCAGATACGAGGGGAGCAGAACCTCGTCGCCTCGGGCGCTGCCGCTGCCGGGCAGACGGTCGCGCAGCAGGCGCAGCTGCTCGGCGCAAAATACGTGATTACCGGACAGGTGACGAAGTTCGGGAAGTCGGCGGAGAGGAAGGGTGGCCTGCTCGGCGCGGTCAGCCGCGCCGCAGTCGGCGTGGCGCTCGAACGATCCCAGACGAGTTACGTCATCGGGCTGACGGCACGCATCGTGGATGCGTCGACGGGCGAGGTCATCCACTCGATGACGACCGATGGGGTGGCCGTGGGCAATAAGACCAGGATGCTGGCCGGCCTCGGTGGCGGCGGCGGGCTTGGTCTTGGGGGCGCCGGCGGATCGGCGGCATCGGGCGAACGCGAAGCCAAGATTGCGGAGGCGATCCAGGCGGCGGTCGACAAGCTCGTCGTGCAGGTCCTGGCGGCGCGAGAGCGCGGCGACGTCGCGCCCTAGCCGCGCGCCGAAGAGCGAAGGACACCGAGCCGCGCGGCGCCCTTCTTCCGCGCGGCTCGTCGCGTCCGGACAACGGTCGGCACGGCGGCACCCTACCCTGCCCCTATAGAGAACGGCTCTCTGGAGGCGGCATGCGGCAGGCACGCGTTGGATTGACGGCGTTCACGCTGATCGGCGTGATCGTCGCGTGTTCGGACGACTTGACGGCGCCGAAGGTGACGATTCCGGCGCAGGTGCAACTCGCCACCGATTCACTCGTGCTCATCAAGGGCGCGCGGTCGAGTTGGCCGGTGATGACGGTCGTTGATGGCAGCGGCGCAACGCTGACGCCCCGGGATGTTCGCTGGACCTCGCGAAATCCGACGGTGATTCGCGTGGACAGCGGGTCACAGGAGTTGGTCGCCGCGGGCAAGGGCGCGACGACGCTCACGGTCACGGCCACCGTAGGCAAAGCGGCGGTCACGCGGAGCATCCCCGCTGTCGTGCCACGCGCCGCGATTCAGTCCGTGGTGCTTTCCCCCGATACGCTCGAGCTTGCCGTGGGCACGTCGGCGCGGTTCTCCGTCCTGGCGTATGACGCGGACGGCAGCTTCTACTCGGATCTGAGTGGTACCTGGCAATCGCTGAGCCCGGCGGTGGTCGCTACGACGCCGAGCGGCACGCTTGTCGCGCTGTCGAGCGGTGTTGGCACCGTCGGCGTGACGATTGATGGGGTGCATGGATCACGTCCGGTGATTGTGCGCGCCTCAGGTGGCGTGGGTGGCGCGCAGCCGGCATCGGTCATTGTGGAACCAGGCACCCTGTCGATCACGAAGGCGAGCGTCGTGTCATTGCGTGCGGTCGTACGCACGCAGAGCGGCGTCGAACTCGTCGGTGCCCCCGTGACGTGGACGAGTTCGCAACCCATGGTGGTGGGCGTCACGTCCTCCGGGACCCTCGTACCGGTGGGCGGCGGAGAGGCGGTCGTGCGCGCGACGTCGGGCGTGGCGAGCGGGTTTGCCGTGGTGAGCGTACAGGGTGATCCTGCGCCCGACACGACGGTGGCGGCGATCCAGCTCTCCCGCACGTCGTATCGGGGCTATCCGGGGGACACGACGAGCGTGACGGTGGCCCTCGTGAATGCGGCTGGCACGGTCCTGACGGGCAAGCCGATCGCCTGGCTGACGTCGGATAGTGCGGTGGCGACGATCTCGCCGCTCGGAACGATCTCGCTGATAGGCGCCGGCGCCGCGGTGCTGACCATTCGTTCGGGTGAGGTGTCCGCGACAATTGCGACGACGGTGGATCCGATCAAAGTGTCCACGGTCATCGTTTCGCCGCTGAGCGTATCCGTGACGCGATACGGTACCGTCGCGCTCAGTGCGTCCGTCCGGGACACGCGTAACCGCCTGATCGCGGGACGCACTGTGAAGTGGGGGCTGGCGGATTCCACCGTTGCCACCATTACCGCGGAGGGTCGCCTCACCGGTCTTCTGGAAGGAGCCACATCGGTGTACGCCACCGTGGACAGCGTGCGCGGCACGGCGCCGGTGCTCGTACTGCGCGCTCCGGTCACGCAGGTAACGACCGACGTGGCGAACCTCTCGCTGGTAGTCGGCCAGAACCGCTACGTCACGGCGACCTGTCGGGACCAAGCCGGCGCGGTCGTGCCGGGGGCGACGCCGGTGTGGCTCTCGCTCAGCGTTGCTGTGGCGACGGTTGATGGCGGGGGTCTGGTGCTCGCGCGCGGGGCCGGGTCGACCACGCTCCAGGTCACGTGTGGCAATGACACCAAGCTGGTGCCCGTCACCGTGACCGCCGCGCCGACGGTCACGCAGGTGACGACGGATGTCGCCAGCCTCACCCTCGCGGTTGGGCAGAGCAAGTGGATAACCGCCGTCTGTCGTGATGCGGGCAACAACATCATGCTCGGACAGTCCATCGCGTGGATCTCCCTGAGCCAGGCGGTGGCCACGGTGGACGGGAGCGGCCTGGTCCTCGGGCGCAGCGCAGGGAACACGACCGTGCAGGTCACCTGCGCGAATACCGTCTCGAAAGCGATCCCCGTCACGGTCACGCCGTGACCGGGCCGGATCGCCCATGCGCGTGCGGGTGGACGTAGCCCTCGCGTTAGTGGGCACCGCGTGGTGCCCCAGCGGAGGTCAACTATGCCTGTGGTAGTTCTGGAGCCGACGGTTGCTCAGGTGGCGGTCTTCGATCCGGCCAGTGTTGCGGCGATCCGTGCACGTGGGCCGTTTGCGCAGGTCCGGTCCGGATCGTGCCCCGAGCTCGTGAGTGCCCTGGCGGACCCGGCCACGGGGCACCGCGTGGTGCGGTCGGCGGACTGGTTTGTCGGGACACCGACCGTGGGACGGGAGCCATTGGATCTGCGGGCGTGCGGCGGCACGCGGTCCCTGATCATCCAGATGCGCCCCGGGGAACTGCGATGGTGGGCGGTGGATCCCGGCCACGTTCCGGCAGTGCTGGAGGAAGCGTGCGGACTGACCACGCAGTCGGCACGTCAGATCGAGTACACTCGAAGTGCCCGGTTCGGCTGATCACCTCCTACTGGTCGGTGGAGTTTCGTCATGTTGCACACCCATGCACTGCTCGCACCGGGGACGCCCGGCGTCCTCGAGCAGGTCCAGCATCCCGCCGGCGGGTACACCCCGACGCCGCTGCGCTACTTTGGACAGCAGCTGCTGCGGCAGGCGGTGGCGCTGGAGCCGGATGACGCCGTTGGTGCGCAGGAGTTACGCGATCTCGGCGAGGCGGCGTACGACGTCCCGGACCTGCCACGTGCCGCACGCGTCGTGGCGGGCCTCGAGTGGGTGGATCGTGACGACTACTGGGTCGCGGTCGGCATTGTTCGCGGCATCGCGCAGGCCGATGTGGCTGGTAACGGGCGGTACGCGCAGGAAGGCGGTGAGTACGACCGTGGGGCGCGGGCCGGCGAGACGGTGGAGGCCGGACTCGGCGACCTGATTGCGACGGCGCAGGTCAGCGAACTCTCGGATGCGTTCTTCACGGCGAGGAACGCCGACACGGCGCGGCGTGTGCACTTTCGCGCCCGGGGCATGGAGATCATGACGCCTGAGGCGTGCCTCGATCAGCACTATGATGCCGCGGTCTCCGAGGCGGCCGCGCGCACGGCGCTGCGGATCGAGAATCAGGCGGGGCTGGCGCTGCTGAATCCGCGGATCCGTGCACTCATGCAGCGGCGCGTGCAGGAGCATCAAGTCTTCGAAGTCGCCTTGCGAAATCGCGTGGCCGAGGAGATGGTGGAGGCCCCTGGTCGCGACGGGGCGTGGCCAGCGGTTACGGCGCCGACGTTGGGTGGGCGGGGTCGCTAGCCGCCGCGAGTTGCAGCAAGGTGATGGTCCCGGCGGTCCCGGCGAGCACTAGGCACGCCGGGACCGCACCGTTCAGGGCCACGTCCGCCCAGGGGACCCACGTGCTGTCGGCCAGCAGTAGCCCGAGCCATGCGAGGCCGGCCCACCCGAGGATGCCCGCCGCGGTCCACCCGGCGGCAACGAGCCGGGCGCGGAGGTCGCGCGGGGTCGTGGCCACCACCAAGATGCCGAACAACAGGCCATGGACCGGGACGAGATGCAGCGGTGGAAGGGCTCGTACGAGTGCATTGGCGACGAGCACGAGGGGCGGGACGGCGACCCACACGGCCGCGACGTGCGGCCGCCATGTCACGCGGATCGCGGTGATCATGGCGCGCGCCGTCATCGGGTACGCGAGCTAGCCGGCCCAGAGACGCTCGGCTCGTCGTGCTGCGCGACCGGCCCCGGCGACTCGCGCATCAGTCGCAGCGACTCAAGGCGCGTTGCGAGCGTCAGGTGTAACGCCTCGGGAGCCAACTCGAAGTCGGCCGTGGTTGCCACCTCATCCAATGGGGTCACGTCGAGTTCAGCGGCTCGGCCGATCCAGCCGAGGCGTGCCGGGTCGTCTTGGGTGGGCGGGTCGAACACCATGACGGACGAGGCGCGTTGGGCGTCCGCTGGGGCGCAGATCATCCATCGCGAGAGCTGGCGAGCATCCGTGGCGAGGCGTGCCGAGAAGTTCGGTGCCCCCGGATGCGTGATGTGGAAGGCGACCGGCCCGCCGCTGCGCAGGGCCTGGTGTTCCGAGACGGGCAGCAGGAGAAGCGTGTTCGGGTGTGCGAGGGCGTTCATGGATGGAGGCAAGAAGATGCCGAGAGAATACGGCATGAACGCGCCGGGCGTCGCCGCCCTATGCTATCGGTGTGGTCCTTCCTCGGAGCCGTGTGACATGATCATCCGGAACTGGCGTTCCCTCTGCCTGCTGGTCGCTCTTCTGGCTGGGTGTGCGCATCTGCCGCGCGGCGGGCGTCATGTCCAGGCGGAGCCCGCGGTGCTCGGGCGCCTGTCGGCGGTGCGAAGCTATGTGGAGGCGAGGCAGCGTGCGGGTCAGTACAGCGACGAGATTCCCAACACCCTCCGGGCGAGTGACGGTGTGGTCGCGTTCGTCGTGCTGGGAGAGAACGCGCTGTCATTCGTCGTGGTCGCGCGATCTGCCGACCAGCGGGTGATGTGTCGGTACCACGGGGGCGCCGGCGGAGACCACCGTGTTCTTTGCGCCGACCCCACGGGGAACATGCGACCGCCGACGGCGGACGGGACACGCTGACAGGGACCAGCCGGTTCGCATGACCAGAGGACGGGTCCGCGCGCTAGCCTGCTGACATGTGCCTCTCCAGACTGCAATCCGCCATTTCCGTGCTGGTCCTCGCCACGACGGCGTGTGCCCATGCGGGAAAGCCGTCCCCACGCTCGGCCGTTGCGCCGTCCCCGCCCCGTCCTGACCTGGGTGCGTATCTGGAACTGGCGGCGGTCCAACGACGTCTGGAGGCAACGGGGGTGACCGTCCGTCAGGTCGAGGGGACCATCCGGTTTCGGCTCACGACCGCCTTCGCGCCGGATGCGAGTGCCTTGGCGAGCGGTGCCGTGACGATGTGGCGGGACTTCGGGGCCAGTTTGTCGAAGGCCTATCCCAAGGGCACGAGCGTCACGGTGTTGGCGGGCACCGATTACATCGCCGATCCCACGGTGGCCGTGCGATTGAGCATCGCCCGGGGGGACGCTGTCGCAGCGGCGATCCGTCGCGGTCTGACGAAACGCGCGCGCGCCGCTATCGGCATTGAGGTTGCGCCGCTCGCCGTGGCCACGGACTCGACGCAACAGGTCGGACGGACCACCCTCGAGGTGCAGGTGCGCGCGCCGTAGGACCTCACCGGCCATCACACACCGACGCGTGACGTTGACGACGCATGTGCAGAAGTGTGTCCAACCGTAGCACCGGCAACTGCGCATTCCACGGTGTCGTCGGACATCAGGGGCGTTCATTGCTGGAAACGGCGGACGCGGCTGGACACGCTGGGCCGATCCATCGCGACAATGCCGCCGGCCGCAGCGCTAGCGCGATAGCGTGTACGGGGTGCCAGTCACCAGACGGTAGCGTCCGGGCAAACCTGGCGGCCAGGCGGCCGGGTTCAAGAGACTCGCATCGAACGTGATCGTGCGCGTCGGCTGGCGCCACACCGTCCCCGGCCACGCGGCCGAACCCATCGGCAGCGCGATGACGGCGCCGGTGATCACGAGCGACTGCCCCTGCCACCAGTAGTGCGAGCCCATCAGGATCGGTGCACTCTCTAGCACGCCCCCATAGTACGCGCTGTTGTTCACACTCGGGGTGAAGCCGGTCACGATGACGCCGTTGTACTGCACCACCGTGCCGTTGTTGGCCGGCGTGGCTTGGGTATCCGCGTAGATGCGCGGGGCGATCAGCGCCGCAGGCTTCGAGTTGGTGGTGTTGAAGTTCCCGCGCAGGATCACCGGCACTTCAGCCACGAGCGTCATGGTGTCCGGGAGCGTCGTCGCGTTCGTCAGCGTGATGTAGCCGATCGTCGCGTTGGTCTGTCGCAGATAGAGAATGCGCTTCGAGCCGAGGGACGCCGTCGTGAGTGAGGAGACATCGAAGACGTTCGCGTTGTCCGGAGTGGCGGTGGAGTTCGCGCGACAGCGGAGGCCGAAGATGCCTGGTGGGGTCGAGCCTTGGCAGGCCGGATATTCCGGGGTGGTCGGCTGTCCGTTCAAGTTCAACGTGCCCGCGGTGACCTGCCATTTATAGTTCGTCGTCGGAAACTGTGCGTCCAGGAACGCCTGCAGGCCCGTGGTGCCCTGCGTACGGACGTCCCAGCTGGGTGCGACGGAGATCGTGTCCGACACCAGGCTGGACCGCTGCATACGTACGGCGCCCGTGTTGGCGGCCGGGAGGTCATAGCGATTCCGGTAGAGCGCGCCGCCCGCGAAAACGCTGCCGATGATCAGGAGCCGCGCGGTGCTGCCCGTATCCGGCGCGAGGTGCAGGTCCCCGATCGAGCGGATCGCGGGGACACCGTTCGCGGGCGCGCCGACGATCGTGGTGGCCGCGTTCATCCCGCCATAGAACTCGCCGCGCCCGAGCACCGTCACGGCCGCCTGGGCAAAGGGCACGAGTTCGAGCGTGAGTTGGCGTTCGAGGGCGGTGGTCGCGCCCGTTTGGGTGTTCCGTGCGCGGGCGTGCAGCGTGAGCGTGCGGCGCCAGATACGCATCCCCTGGTAGGGGTTGTAGCCGGCCGCCGGGGCGATCGTGGTGGTCGTGAAGCCCCCATCGGTGATCGCGAGCGAGTCGTAGGCCGTGTTGGCGATCGACGGGCGCAGGACGTTGGTGTTGGCGGACGCGATGTCGGTCGTGGTCAGCCAGCCGCGCTCGAGCGGCGACGCGATCTGGTTGAGGAGCGAGCGAAGACCGGCCTCGGCGGCATAGACCGTATTGGCGCTCTGGCTCGCGCGCTTCGCTCCCCGGATGGTCAGCAGGGTCAGCCGGTGGAGCGAGGCGATGATGGTCAGCGCGATCGACAGGGCGATGAGCACAGACACCAGGGAGATGCCGCGGCGAGGTCGGGTCACTGGGCGAGGGCGCTGGGGCTGATGAAGACCGTCCGCTGGAGGACGCGTGTGGTGTTGTCGGCGAAGATCGCATCGATGGTGTAGTCGATGCGGACGCCGGTGATGTTCCGGTAGAGCTGCACGCCACTCATGGTGGGACGCGTGCCCGTGTTGTTGGGCGTGAGGAAGAGCAACTGGTTGCTGAAGGCCGTGACGCGCAGGAGCAACGGCCATGGCGGAAGGCCGACGGCGCGGGTGGCGGGATCATCCACGTACACCTCGCTGCCGCTCCGGTAGATACGGACCAGCCGCGCGCGGCGGAGCGTGATGTTGTTGTCGCCCATGACGGTGGCGGCGCCCGCGCGCGGAAAGCCGAGGACCGACAGCGTATCGAAGGGGATCGTTACGCGGCAACAGTCGGCGGTGATGCTGCTGCCGGCACGCTTCCGGGTGAGGTAGCTGCGGCCAAGCGGGCTCGTCAGCACGAAGAGCGAGTCCTGCCCGCTGAACTCGCTGGCGGCGGTTTGCGACACGATGACACAGCCGGCACTCGGTGCCCCGAAGGGGCCGTTGCACGACAGACCGTTGCGCACGGAGTCGCCCGGCACGGCCGTCAGTACGTAGATCGTGTCACCGGTGCCCGCGACGGACAGTCCGGCGAAGGTGGAATCCACGGGCAGCCCTTCCCCCGCGCGTCGCAAGAGGGGGTCGAGAATGTCGATCGCCTCCTGCGGTTCGGTGTCGCCGCGCGTACGCCACTGCGTGACTTGTTCGCTCCGGAACAGGCTGCCGACGAGTTGGGAGACGCCCGCGAGGACGATGGTGGAGAGCGCGAGCGCCACCATCAACTCCGTGAGGGTGAAGCCGCGGCGAAGCCTAGCGCCAGCCATTCGTCGGGTCCCAGCGCCAGAGTCGCACGCGGCCCACATGGTTCACGGAGATGGCAAACCGCAATGCCGCCGTGCCGCTATTGCGCAGATAGACGGCCGCGCCGAGACCCGCGGGGGCGCTCGAACTGCCGTCGGGGTTGAACATGATGGTGTCGCCCGGGATGCTAGAATACGTCGCACCGGCGGCCACACCCGTGCTCAGGTTGTACGGCCCGGTCGAGGGACCGCCGGCTCCGATACCCCACGCCGCGGATGCCAGCGCCATGCCGCGATGCCCGCTGGCGAGATTGTCCGTGAGTTCCGCCTGCAGCGAATCGATCTTCGCGGTCGCGTAGGAGGTGCTGCCGGAGCCCCAGGTTGCTCCGGTGAGACCGTCGCTCTCAAACTGCACGCGGACACGCAGGCCGGCGTAGCGCGCGTAATCGCGCATGCCGGCAATGGCGCGCGCCATCTCCTCGGCACGGCGGATGGTCGACAGCTCCGTGTCGCGCAGGAGCGCATTGGTCACGGCAATCCCCCCGATCAGACCGACGATTGCCAGCGTCACGAGGAGTTCGGTGAACGTGAATCCGGCACGCCGCCGCGTGGAGACAGGCATGCCCCGTATGGTAGGGTGGCGACGGGCCTGTCGTTGCCGGACGGGGCCGACGGGGCGGCGTGCGTCACGCGCCCCGGCAACGCGCTATGGTGCTGGCATGCGTCTGAAACTGCCTCTGCCTGCCGTCCTGCGCCGTGCGCTGGGGATGCGGACGGTGCGTGACACCCTCGTGGTGGGGCTCGACGTTGGGGCGACGACGACGAAGCTGGCGTTCACCCAGCACGAGCCCGAGCGCCCGCCGGTCATTCGCCTGTTGGCGCTCGTCGACACCCCGTTCCGCCCGGACGGCACGCTGGAGTGGGACCACCTCGCCGACTTCATCGACGGGTACTGCGCGGAATACGGTCTGGCGATGCCAGCCGGCGTCGTGGCCGCGTTGCCGCACGACGGCGCTGGCGTGACCCGCGACACCCTCGTGCAGGGACCGGCCGACGTCATGGCGTCCCACGCCCGCGAGAAGGCGGTCCAGGTGCTCCCGATCGAGCCGGAGGAAGGGGCATATCGCTACGTCACCCTCGCGCAGGTCGAGGACGGCGTGTCCGCCCCGGCGCTGCTCGTGGCCGCGCGGACCCATGAGATTCGAGATCTTCGCGAGGCGATGGAACGGTTGCCCGGTACCAGCGTGCTCGACCTGCAGCCCTTCGCGCTCTTCAATCTGTATTCGCTCATCGCGCCGGAGCCACAGACGGGAGCGACCCTGCTGCACATCGGGGCGACCGATGGCGTCGTGGTGGTCGTTGACGAACACGGGGCCCCCAGCGTGATTCGGCCGAACATCACGGGCAGCCGCGTGCTCATTGACTCGCTCACGATGATCGACGGCACCACGCCGTGGGAGCAGCACCTGCGCGACAAGAAGGGCGCCACAAAGACGGGCCAGGCGAAGCAGAAGATGGACGAGTGGCTGCGTGGCGTGACGAGCGTGCTCGACATGGCGTGGTCCGTGGCGGGCCTGATGCCGGGGTCGCGCGTACGGCAGCGCGTGTTCGTCTCCGGGGGCGCCTTCCTGTTCAGCGACGTGATTGACGGCTTGCGTCGTCGCCAGCTCTTCAAGGACGCGCAACTGCAGTACCTCGACCTCTGTGACGCGTTCCAGCTCACCGGCGCCCAGCTCGCGACGCCCCTCACGCCGGGCCTGGCCCCGTTGCTCTGCCCGGTCGCCGTCGGACTTTCGATGCGCGTGGATGCCGTGGTGGGCCGGGGCGCGACGGGACGGGTGGCATGACGACGCGGCTGCTGTCGATCAACTTCTTCGACGACGACGAGCTCGGCAGTGCCGGCGCGTCGTCGGGGGCGGTGTCGATGACCGCCGCGCCGCACCGCACGAATGTTCTCATCTGGAGCGCGGTGGCCATCGCGGTGGTGGCGGTCGGTACGGTGCCGTGGTTCCATCTGAGCGCCACGCGCAAGGCGAGGCACTACCGCGCGCTCGTCGCGCAGCAGGCCGCTGACTCGGCACCCCTCGCCGGGTCGCTCCAGACCGCGCGGCGTCTGGCGCACGAAGACAGCGCCTACACCAAGCGGGTCGCCGAGATTCGACGACGGGACGCCGGCCGTTTCGTCTGGCCGCACATCCTAACCGAACTCAATGAGGCGGTCCCGCCGGGCGTGTGGCTGACCGAGATCAGCGAGGCGCCGAATACCACACCGGTTACCGTCGTGGTCCGTGGCTCCTCACTCGATGTGGGCAAAGTCACGGAGTTCTTCACGCGACTCCAGGCGTCCGCCTACTTCGGTCCCCCGCAGTTCGCGGGGTCCGATCCGGATCCAGTCTCCGGTTCGATCGCAAACTTCTCTGTGTATCTGCCGTACCGGGAACCGACGGACCGTCGGCTGCGGCAGACGGTGCGGATCGAGGCGGGAACGCTACCGACGCGAGCGGTGCCCGACGCGACGGCACCGACGGAGCGTCCCCAATGAGCGGACTTGGGACTTTCGTCAAGGAGAACACGTTTCTCCTGATTGGCGCCGTGGGGATCGTTGGCGCGATCGTGATGACACGGCTGCGCGTCATCGAGCGGCAGAAAGTCGATGCGGAGAGCGTCAAGGATCTGGCGGATGCCGGCGTCACGGGTTCGCAGGGACTGCGGCATGCCCCGGTATGGCGCACCATGCTCACGCCGGGTACAATCTCGACCGTGCTGGTGGCGGCATTCTCCGTGGTCGGGGCCTTCCTGCATCATCGCTACGTCTACGCACCCATGCTGCCGCAGATCGAGGTCGACAGCGCGCGCTCCGCGCGGTTGCGCGACAGGAATGAAGCGGTGCGGCAGTCTATCGCCGCGTTCGGGCTCCCGCGCTTGCGCGCGCGAATAGCGGGATATGCGCAGATGCAGGCCGCATTCGGTGCGCTCGTGCCACCCAGGGACTCCTCGCAGCGCGTGCTGGGGACCGTCTACACGACGGCGACGCTGACGGACACGCGGCTGACCAGTGTCCATCCCGATTCGCTGGTGACGGAGGGCGACTACGCCGTGCGGCGCTACCGCGTAGTCGCCGGCGGGACGTACGACGCAGTGGGGCAGTTTCTGACCCAGCTCGCGAACGGTCGTCAGATCATGCGGCCCACCCAGGTCGTGATCCGGCCGATGCAAGTGCCGGCGGGCTCGCGCGTGGCGGGCGCCGGCGATGTGACGATCGGGTTTGTCCTCGAGACGGAGTGGTCGATCGCCGTCGGAGACGCAACCGGCGACGTGGGCGCTTCGGGGCCGCTTTCGGGCGCGGTGGATCCGCTGAGTGCGCCGACCGGTGTACCGGGGGCGCTCCCGGCCTTGCCCCCGGCTCCGACGGGAGCGCCGACGGGGACACGGGGTGCGTCCGGCGTACGCCCGCCGGGCTATCCACGAATCGACTCAGCGGTCGCGGCCTCTCGGCCGCGGGAGGAGTAACCATGGACCTGAGCTTCTGGCGACGCTCCGCGGGCTGGAGCAGCGGTGCGGTGGCGTTCGTGCTCGTGACGGCCTCCGTGGCCGTCGCTATCGCGCCGCGCTTCCAGGTGCCGGCTGCCGAGCGACAGCCGACAGCCGAAATGCTCGACTCGACGCTCACGTTCGAACGCGAGGCGTTCAGCTATCCTGCGCGCGGCACCAGTCCGTTTCTCTCGATCGTTGCGGTGGACGACGCCTTGCGTCCGCGCCTCGAAGAGATGCAGATCTTCAGCATCGTCCTCGAACGCGATGCGACGAAGAGCTTCGCGCTCATCGCCGAGCGTGGCGCGGCGAATACCCCGGCGACGCCGCCACAGCGCGTGAGGGTGGGTCAGACCATCGGCAACTTCACGGTGACGGCGATCCAGCGCGCAGGGCTCGTGGCAAACGTTCGCGTGAGCGGCAAGGTGACCTCGCAGTTCCTGCCGTTCCGGATTGAGCGCAGCGACAACGCGGCACGCTGATCCCTCTGACCCCGTGCAGTCCCCGACGGGCGCCCACGGCGCCCGTTTGCACGTGCTGGGGGGAACGTGACGGATGGTTGGTTCAGCGCGCTATCCTGCAGAGGAAGTGCCTCGTGTGGTGTCCGGGCTTCTTGCCAAGGAATGTATGCGGAGACAGGTGGTGGGGACGGCGACGCTCGTCGGGCTGTGCATGTTGGCGCAGGGGCTGCCGGTGCGAGCCCAGGCACCGACGTCCGGCCCCGGCGCGCGGATCACGAAGGTTGAGGTCGCACCGCGCGGCGCAACAGGGACGACGGTCGAGTTCTTCTGGCATGGCACGCCACCGGTGGCGCACGATAGCGTCGTGGCCGATGGGTTGCTCCTCACCTTCGAGCGGACGCGGACGCTACTGGCACCGCCCGTGCAAGTCGTACGTCGGGGGAGCGTGAACTGGCTGGCCTTCGTCCCTGCGGGAACGAGTCTGCTGGTGCGGCTGAATCTCAGCGTGTCGCTGCGTGAGGACTACGAGTTCACGCGCTCGGACTCCTCGGTGATTCTGCACGTGCCGGGAGCGGTCGTTCCGGGCGACGGGTGGACCGCGGCGGAGGCACCGCACTTCGAGCGGGTGCCAGCGCCCACTCCGATGGTGGTCGCCGCGGCGCCTCAACGCACGGTCGTGTCGCCGGACCCGGGTCCCGACTCGGTGCCGCCACCGCCATTGCCGATGGTGCGCGTCCCACCGGCGCTGCAGCCGACGACAGGGCCGGCGACGAAGCCGGCGATGTCGAAGTCATCGCGGGCGGCGGCCGCGGCGCGAGCGCCAGCGAGGGATCCGCACGCCTCCGCTCCTTCCGCCGACGCAACGGCGCGAGCCGATTCCGGATACCGCGTGCGTGCCTCGAATCCTGCCGCGGTGGGGCACGACAGCGGCCAGATCCGGGAGACGCCGGCGCGGGGGGCGTCCGTCGAACGCAAGCAACTGGTGCTGGAACAAGCGGCGCTGCGGCGCGCGAGGGCGCAGACGGACAGCCTGCGGCACGCGGCCGAGCGTGAGGTGGCGGCGCTGCTCGCGACCCGCGACTCGCTGGTGCGTGCTGCCGCCTCGCGGGACAGCGCCGCCGCCGTGCGACGCCAGCAGCAGGCGGACTCGGCGTTGTCCGTCCTGCGTGAACAGGCCACGGCGCTCGGGCACGTTGTCACGGACTCGATCCGGCGGGCGGCGCAGTCTGCCGATAGCGCGGCGAAGGCGTCGGCCTTGGCGCCCGACCTGCGGCCCGTGTCGTTCTCGTTCAAGGCGACGCCGATCCTTCAGGTTATCGAATCCTTCGCGGTCGCGTCGGGACGCTCGATCATCGCGGGGCAGGAACTCGGGGACAAGGTGATTACCGCGGAAATTGTGGACCAGCCGTGGCCCCTGGCCCTTGAGACCATCATGCGAGCCAATGGGGCCATCGCACGGCGTCTGCCGAGCGGCATGCTCCAGATTGATGCAACCACGGCGCTCGCGAAAGGTGAGACGACCGATCCGCTCGAGACCCGGACGGTCAAGCTTTCGTATGTGAAGGGCGATTCGATTGCGTCCTCGATGCTGCAGACGATGGCCACCTCGCGCGGCAAGGTGGTGGCCGATCCTGCCAGCAATTCCGTGCTGCTGACCGATGTGCCCGACGCGATCGCACGCATGGAAAAGGCGATTGCGTCCGTCGACAAGCCGGCGAAGCAGGTGATCATCCAGGCCCGCGTCTTCTATGTCGCGAAGACGGATCTCAACGCGTTGGGCTTCTCGTACGACCTGAAGGACACGCGCGGGACAGGGTTCAGCGACCTGGTGCCCATGCCGGGCGCGGGGAACGGATCCGCGGGTAGCGCGGCCTCCACGACGACGGCCAACCAGGCGCCGTCGGTCTCGCTTACGCACACGACCCTGGCGGGCTCGGGCAATGCCTCCTATCGCGTCGCGAGCCCGTCCATTCGCATGCTGGCGACGCTGGCGAGCGTCAACAGTCGCTTCGTGCTCGCCAGCTTCTTCGAGGCCCTCACGCAACTCGATCTCGCGCGAACGCAGGCATCGCCGAGCGTGCTGGTGCAGGACAACCAGCTCGGCGACGTGCTCGTGGGCGAGGAAGTGCCCATTCGGGTGCTCGACGCGGGCGGCCTCGGCGGCGTGAACAACAGCGGTGGTAGCGGCAACGGAGGTAGGGCGCGCACCGGCGGCGGCAATCTCGCGCAGCCTCTCGCGACGGTGACGTTCAAGCAGGTGGGCGTGAAGCTCAAGGCGAAGCCGCACGTGACCGACAACGGCCAGATCTACCTCGAGGTCGAGGCGGAGGAGTCGTCGGCCAACACCTCGAGTCCCGACATCGGGCTGTCCTTCTCCACCCGGAAAGTGTCGACCAAGACCACCGTGCGCGATGGCGAGAGCGTGGCGATCGGGGGCCTGACGCAGCAATCACAGTCGCGCTCGAAGGTGGGCATTCCGATCCTGAGCCGCCTGCCGTGGATCGGGCGGCTCTTCTCGAACGAGACCGTCAGCAGCCTGCAGCGCGACATGGTGATCGTGGTGACGCCACGCATCGTGCCGATCGCGGCGGACAGCAAGCCCGCGGAGGTGCGGTGATGTACCCCGAACGCCTGGGCCTGATGCTTCTCGCCGGCGTGCTCGGGGCAACGACGGCGTGCGTCGGGACGAACGAGTTCATTGCGCCGACGGGAAGTGCGGCCGACACCGCCGCCGCCCCACTCGTGACCGTGGCGGCCGTGCCCCGTCAGGTCATGCTGGGCGACAGCGTGCGCGTGACGGCAACGGATACGACAGGCGTCGTGCGGGTGGGCTATCTCCTGTTTCGCCGAGGCGTACCGGTGGGGGGGCTGGCCCAGGTCGTGAGTGGCGCGCCGACGGCCGTGACCGTGCCACTGGTGATCGCGGGCACCGCGATTGAGGTCGGCGATTCGCTGGAGCTCCTCGCGTTCGCGGAGAATGCGCGTCGTGCCGCGTGGGGAGCGGTCGGCGTGACCCCCACGAAGCCCGTCCGTGACTCCGCGTTGGCGCGCCGCGATACCCTCGTGCTCGCCATCGGTCGCCGCACGGTCCTGCCCAGCACCGCATCGTACGCGGCGCTTCAGTATCATCCGTTTCGTGATCTGGTCCTGTTCGCCGATCGCGCGCAGAACCGGCTGACCGTGTACGACGCGACGCGCGGCGAGGAACAATACAGCGTGCCGACCGGAGCACTCCCAACGGGGCTTTCGCTCGTGCCCCGCGACGCTCTGGGGACGCCCGGCGATTCCGTGCTCGTCGCGAATAGCGGCGCGACACATCTCTCGGTGGTCTCGCTGTCCGCGCGCACGGCCACGCAGGTCCGCCTGGGGACGATCTCGGTGCTGATGCAAGACGCCACGGCGGACGACGCAGGGCGCGTGACGGCCGGGGCGGTGTCCGTACGCTCGGCGGATGTCGGCGATCGTCCGCGGTCCGTGGCGGCGCTCTGCGTGCCGCGACTCGGCTCGACGACCTGCGGGGAACTCATGGCGGTGGTTGCCACGGTGCCGGCCGCGTCCGTGCCTACGCCACTCTACCTCGTGCGCTACGTCGTCCTCTCGGGACCACGGGCGGGCGTCGAAACGGTGCTGATGCGGCATGCCGCCGACAACGTGCGGACCTCGTTCTCGCTGGTGACGATGGCCGTGCACAACGTGACCACGGGACGCGACTCGACGCTGTACGAAGGCTATCGGGTGGACCCGGCGCGTTTCGAGCCCCCCGCCCCCTTCGACGTGGCCGCCACGGGCGATCACGGTACCGTGTTAGGGGCGAGCCTGTCGGATGTCGCGGTGGGACGTGTGTGGACATCGAACGGTCTGGCGTTGCTGACCGATGTGCGCAACCTGAACGATGTGGCGGGCAACGTCGGCGGTACCGTGTCCCGAGTGACCGGCGGGGCACTCGCGGGCATCGGCCGCATCGGAATCCAGAGCACCGAAGGATTCGCCCTGACGGACAATGCGGGCCGGCTGCGTCTGCAGTTCGCGGAAGCGGGCGGAGGTGTGCTGGTCACGCCGCGTATTGGCGAGCGTGAATCGCTGGTGGCGGTAATCGGTGGCACGAGTGCGTCCCCCGAGCTGCGCCTCTATGACGTGGCGGGCGATGCGCCGCGCCTGCGATATCGCACGCCGCTTGCATCCGGCGTGACTGGTCCAATGGTCGCCTGGATCGATCCGTTGTCGGAAACGATTCGCGGTGTGATCGTGACCGGTGGACAGCTCGTCTGGTGGCGGGTCTCGCGATCATGGCTTGGCGGTGGGCGCTAATGCGGCTGCTCCTGATGACCGCCGTGCTGGCGGGCGGTGTGGGGCATGTGCGCGCGCAGACACCGGCGCCGCCTGCGGACTCGATGCCGGTGTACGTGGTGCTGCACACCCTGGGAACGCCGCACGTCCGGGCGACACGCGCCTCGAGCCCGGAGCGGCTCGAGGTGACGATCGGTGCGGTACTCGACACACCGCTGCGCTCGATGCCGATCGCGCGCGATGGTGTGGACTCGCTGGTCTTCGTGCCGAGCGGTGCCACGACACGGCTCACGGTCTTCCTGGCGGCGCCCCTGCCCTTCCGCGTGTTCCGGCTTGGTGCCGCCACGATTGTGGCATTGGGCGCGTTCGATCCCGCGTTGCCCGGTGAGGACAGCGCGGAGGAGCTACCGCCGACGCCCGCCGTCTGTGGGCCGGAGAGCCGATGCAAGTTCTAGCGCGCCCATTCGCGGGGTCATGGGGGCTCGCCCTCCGCGTGAAGCCCCAGTTGCGGACGGACACGCACGAAATCGCGTTCTTCTGGCGTCCCGATGTCTGCGCGCTCGATGTGGCGCTTGCCGGAGAGATCATCTCATACGGCAATCCGTGGTTGCTGACCGTGCCCAGCGAGGCGATTCCCGAGACGTTGGTGCCACGCGTACGGATCGGACCGGTGTTTCGCAACGTCGTGCAGCGGGTGGACGACCGATCTGCCTGTTTCGCACAGCCCGGCCAGCGGACGCGTTTCTGGCAGGTCCGCCCGCGCCTCAGGCGTACCTGCCGACCGTGGCCCGAGCGGCTTGGTGATGACGACCCGCTCTTTCTGGTGCGCTTTGAGACGCGCGCGCCGCTGGACGTGCGGATGGATGGCGCCTCGCTGGGTGCGTGGGATGCGGTGCGCCAGTGCCGTGCCATCTGCGCGATGCATTCGGTGCTGATTCGCGCAGGTGGCACCGCGATTGTCGAGACCGATGCCGTGGTGCGGAGTCGCGACGTGCGGCTGGAGCTGCACGCCCCGCTCGACAGCGTGCGGGCGTTGCCCCATGACATGGGCTTTCGTTTCGATCTGCTACGACGCGTGCTCCGACCACAGCCGGATCGCTACCTGCGGGTGCCGCTGGTGAACTATGGCGCGCAGACGGTGATCATCCGACCCGGTACCGTGATCGCGGACCTCAGCCTCTCGGGGCGCGAGGTGCGGCCTATCGACCAACTCACGGCGGTGGCATGACGGTCTGGTTGGCGTGGGAGGGCCTCGCGCGCGCGGTCGACACGGTGCTGTTCAGTGCCGTCCTGACGGCGCAGCAACCGCTCACCGTGGCGCTGCTCGATGCCGCGCCCTGGGCGAGCGCGCAGGATCGTCGTGCGCTGGTGGGTGCTGTCGCGGAGACCTTGGGTCGGCAGCTGGGCGTGTCGGCCACGGCGCTTGGTACGCGGCTGTCGTTCGTCGTTGAGCGATCCCGCGAAGGCCCGGATCGCCTCGGTTCGGTGCTTGCGCTCCGGGCGCAGACTCGGCGTGGAGCGCATGCCGTGGCCGTCCTGGGTCGGGTGACCGGTGGCGCCGCCGGCTATTTCAACGCGCAGGGCCGTCGGATCGCCGATGTCGCTGACCACGGAACACGTCAGGGCACCGTCTCGCGCGCCGCGCTTCGGGCGCGCGTGTCGTCCGGATTCGCATCCGCGCGGCTCCATCCGATCCTCCATCGCGTCCAAGCACACGAGGGCGCGGACTATCGCGCCGCGGCGGGGACTCCGGTTGTGGCATCGATGGATGGCACCGTGCGGGCGGCCGGATGGTGGGGAGGCTACGGGATCGTGGTGCGGTTGCGACATGCGGGTGATCTCGAGACGCGGTATGGCCACCTGGCGCGGGTCGCACCGGGTCTGTTACCGGGGATGCGCGTGCGAGCCGGGACGCTGATCGGCTGGGTGGGCTCGACGGGGCTCTCGACCGGACCGCACCTCCACTATGAACTGCGGCTGCATGGACAGCCGGTGGATCCGGAGCGGGTGCAGTTCGGCCGGCGGCGCACCAACCCGGAGGCGCGTGCGCTACCCTCGTACCAAGAGGGATTGCGCCGGGCCGATGCCTGGTGGACACGCCTCGACACCGCGACCACGTCCGTGAGTCTGGAAGGAGCCACGCATGAGTAACGCCGCACGTATGAGCGAGCTGTCGATGCGGTTGGTCACGGTGATGGAGCACCAGCAGCGGGCTGAGCGCACGGCCGCGGCCATGTTGAAGGCGGTAGCGGCCCGACTGGACGAACTGCTCCTGGCGGAGGGTATTCCGCTGCAGGTGGCTTCCACCAGCTGGACGGGGCGAGAGGATGGCTTCGTGCTCACGCTCAAATACGATGCTGCCGATTTCGAGCAGGCGATCGCGGTCGAGACGGGTGGGGTGTCGCGCGCGCTGCCGTCGGTCGGGACGGCACCGGCGGTGTCCGTGCCGAAGAAAGCCGCGGCACAACCACAGCCGGACGGCCTGCGCGCTGCCTCGCGATCCGTGGGGTCGGAGGCGGCGCGGGCGATTCCCGAGGCACCGGTCGTGCCCGTGTCGTCGCCCGCACCGGTACTGGAGCCGTCACCGGCGGCGCTGACCACGGGGATCCCGAGCCCGGCGTCCACGGCGCGAAGTGTCAGCGAGCGGGGGGTGCACGAAGTCTCGATGGAGGTCGCGGCGCCGAAGGCGTTCCTCGGCATGCCGGCGCTGGATCCCGAGGCCTTGGCGGGAGGTACGCCACAGCCGGTGGGCGTTGACCGGGACCATGAAGACGAGGACGACGATGAGCTGCCGGTGCGCGTCGAGCTGGAGGGTAGCGACGTGCCGCTGCGGTCGCTACGCTCCTTCGCGGCGCCGTCCCCGGCACCCGAGGCGCCGCCACCGGCCGCCGGCTCGTCGACGCGGCCTTCGGTCCACGCTGGCTCGGCGCCGACCGTCCGTCCCGGCATCGACATCGGTCAGCGTATGGTGATGCCGAGATTGCCTGGGGATATCCTGCGACGGCGCGCGACCCGAGGGACGGGTACGGACAGTGAGGGCATCGTGAGTCCGCCGACCGTAAGGCCGGTGGCGCACAAGGGAGCGCGGGTCAATCGTTTCGCGGAGCACGCCGAGAACCCGAGCATGCGTGCCGAGTTGCTCGCGGACGCGATGGCGAACGATCTCCTCGATCTGAACCCCGCGTGGGAGAGCCTCGCGGAAACTGCGGACCTCGCGGAGTTGCAGCGCCAGTGCGAGAAGCAGGTACGCGCCGCGAAATCGGCGTGGGTGTCGCAGGTGGGCACGGAGTTCGTGGCCGAGCATCCGCGGCTGTTCGAGGACACGATGAACCTGCGGCTCTTCAACAAGCGCGAGGTGTTCTGATATGAAGCGACCTGTCAAGGGGCCGCAGATGTGGGTGGTGCAGGTGTATTCAGTTTCCCGCCGCGTGCCCATGCGACTTGCATCCTGGGCCCTGAGCGCGCGGTCTGGCTCCTCGGCGGCACGCCCGCGCTCGTGGGGCGCGAGGGCTACGCCGAAGTCTGCCGTCTGCTTCCGGCCATGCATCTGGAACTCGCGCGAGCGCACGGCGCCGCGCTGCCGCCCAGCATCGCGCGCCGGCTCGGCGTCCCCGACGAGCCGGCCGACGAGCCGATGTTCCCGGAGTTCCCCGGAACCAATGACGACACGCCGCATGCCTGACCCGGCCGTTCACTCCCACCTCGTACCGGAGCTTTGATGGGGATTCTCCTGACCCGCAAGCGCGATGGCACCCCCGGAATCGACTGGGGACAGACCGCGTTCGAGTGGAGTGCGGTCATCACGATGGTCGGGGGCGTCTGCGTGCTGACCTACCTGTCGATCGTGGGTCCCGCACGCTGATGTCTCATGACCATGCCCCGCACGCCCGTCGAGGCCGGCGGATAGACGATGCTATGGCCCCGCGCAGGGACCCGTGGGAGCGAGCCTAAGCGACCAGGAAGACCCCGAGCTGACGTTCTCGATGCGGCCGGCGGTGCCACTGTACTGGCGTTGCACCCCGGCCGACTTGGTTCCCTTCTTCAGGAATCCCGTCTCATCGACGATCAGCACGCCGGCGCGGTCCCCCAACGTCTCTCGCACGTAGGTGCGCAGATCGTCGCGCACGCCCTCGACATCCCACGCTGCGCTCGCGACGAGGCGTTGCATCCCGTACGGCGTGGCTTCGTGCGCGGCTTCGGCCAACTGCCACCCATTGCGCCGGCCGGTTCCCGCCAACGTCCCGTCGAGAAAACGCCCCACCCGGGCGCGGGGCTGCGGATGCGTGACGAACGTCCCGATCCGCGCTGCGACCCTCGCCAGCTCCCGCGCCCACCCCGCCGCCAGTTGCTGCTCGCGCTTGGTGGGAATCAGACTCGGCGCGATCACG